>CANDGE010000006.1 GCA_947384195.1 uncultured Clostridia bacterium | reverse complement strand
GGGGCGGTGAACGGAGCAATATTTTCGGCAGGCGAAGATATTTTGGCGGGGTTTGCGAGCGGTGCGCTGTCGGGATTGATTTCTACTATCGGAATGGGATTGGCGCTTGCTATCGGCCCTTGGGGGTTTTTAGTTGCGGGTATTACGGGTGCAGTATCAGCTATGGCTGGGAATGCTGTTAAACAAGGGATGACGATCGGCTGGGGAAATATAAAAGTCGGTTTGATGATTGTTTCAGGAGTATTAGGAGCGATAACTGGGGCAACATTATATGGGTTATCAAGTCTAGCTGAAGTAGTGAATCCAACGTTAAATTTCGGTAAAAAATTTATACAAGCAATTTCGATGTCAACTATTTCGCTTGTAACGACATTAATTTTTACGATACCTATAATTGTGGCGCAGGGAATAGGAGAAGCCATATATTCAGCTTTTGCGAAAGAAGACGAGAAAGAAACAGTTATGGAGCAATATGTATGAAAAAGCGCATGAAATCGATTAAAACATTGCCGTCTTGGTTTATAGTGATTGGAACTGCTTTTGTTGTATGTCTTTCGCTTGGTATGTTTTTATTTTGTTGTTTATATGAATCTAGCGACACGATTAGTGGTTTAGCTTGGTGTGGAGCAGTAATTACGCTTTTAATTTTACCAATGATATTAGTCATCGGCATGATACATCGCGGAATATATTCGGTGGTAACGATAGACGAAAAAGGTATGCGACGCGCACTGTTCGGCGTGTTTCGCAAAGTCAGTATAAGCTGGGACGAATTAAAAGAAATGAAGTGTTTTTATCGCGTAGTGGGACAAATATTTTGCAGTAAAGATATAGCGCTAAAAGAATTAACATTCAATCAAATAACCATGAAGAGTAAACTCATACAAATACCCGCATCGCCCAAAGTATTGGCAGTTGTCAGACAGTATACCGATAAAGAAATAATCGGTTTGCCTGAAGATAAGCTCCAAGAAATGATTAAAAAATATAGATGAGTGCATCGTCAATAAAACAAAACCTTTTTTGAGTTGCAACTTAAAAAATTAACGTAACTACAAGTTGAGTTTTAGATTCGGTCATAAGCATGGGCGATTTTCCGTGATTGGTATGTAAAATTGCAGACTAAAACATGCCGGGAATAAAAAACGACATGACGAAGCCGATGACGAACGATAACATATTGGCGCAAAATGCGTAAAGAGTGCAATAACCGCTCGATACGGGTCTTGCGTTTGCATGCAACGGCGCATCGGCGTTTTCGCGCGGAACGAACATCGCAGAGTATGCAATAGCTTCTATAACGAATACGGCGAGTTCCGACGGGATATAGATCAACAGTGGAATGAACGATCCGTCAAAGTAGTTCAATAAATACAGCGAAACGTTGAGCGCTATCTGAGTTATGATATTTGCGATGAGTATCGTGAGTATCTGATATTTTTTGCGTAGCTTAAACAGCCATGCGACGCACAGCTCGACGAGCACGGTCGCGATTATGCGCACTATAAGCGATACTATTTCCCATGTGTGATCGTATGCGCGTTTTACCGTGATTTGCGGCGTGCTCGACGTTGCGTCTATATCCACGCCTGACATGTCCGCCGAAAAATAGCTGTGGAAAGCGTAGCTTTCGTAAATGCCGCTCGATACGAACGTGCCGCTGTCCGGGAAGTACAGCACTATTTTAAACGACGTCGGCGGGTAATATCCCCAAGAAAGTTCGGTATTTTTTCGCAGATCCCAAAGCGTTTGCAAAAAGTGATAGCCGTCGGGGTCGGCGCGATCGACAAAGGCTTGCCACGCCGCCTTGTCGGCTTCGTCGGTATACAGACCGAAACAATATTTGGTCTCTTCTTTGCCGTCCCATACGGCGCTCGGTCCCGTGCTTTCGTGTTTGGAGAGCAGAGTGCCGTAGCATTGTGCGTCGGGCAGGTTTGCGAAATCGACCGTAACGGACGGCTTGGGACCCATGTCCGCATACGCGGGATCGTGCAAAAGCATCGATGTTAAATACAAAAGGACGACAAAAGCGAGCAAACATACCGTAAATTTTTTGCATTTCATCGATTTGCTCATATTCGTCGTCCTTTATTAAAAAATTGTTCGCATTGAAAATGTGTTACGGCTTCAATCTAGACGGACCGCGGAACAGGAAGGTGACGTCCTTGACGCTCGGCAGGTCGAACAGCTTGACGAGCGTGCGGGTTATGCCAAGCCCGAACCCGCCGTGAGTGGGCGCGCCGTAACGGAAAAAGTCGAGATATTCGGTCATGCTTTCGGGTTTGATGCCGTTTTCGGCTATGTTTTGTTTGAGCTGTTCGTAACGATGTTCGCGTTGCGCGCCGCTTGTGATCTCTATTCCTTTAAACAGCAGGTCGTACGTTTTGGTGAGCTCGGGCTCGTCGTCTTTTTTCATCGAATAGAAAGCTCGGGCTTTGGCGGGGAAGTCGATTATGAACACGAAGTCGCTGCCGTACTTTTCTTTTACATATTTGCAAATGAGTTTTTCGCCGTCGGGATCGAGATCGCCTTTGAGCGCGCGCGGCACTTCGTAGTTCATTTCGTCCTTTAATATCTTATAAGCGTCGGCAAGCGATATGCGCGGGATCTTGTAGTCGAGCGAGATAATATCGTTGCCGAAATACTTTTTGTACTCGTCGTTGAACTGCGCTTTGACGCCGTTTATTATATGCGCGAGCAGGGCTTCTTCTATGTCCATAACGTCGTGGTGCGAATCGATGAACGATACTTCCACGTCGATACCCGTAAACTCGGTATCGTGACGGCTGGTAAAGCTCGGGTTGGCGCGAAAATATTCGCCTATCTCGAACGTTTTGTCAAAGCCCGCCATCATGGACATCTGCTTGTAAAGCTGAGGGCTTTGCGTAAGATACGCTTTTTGCCCGAAGTAATTTTTGAGCTCGAAAACCTCGCTGCCGCCTTCGCTGGAAAGCGCGGTTATCTTGGGCGTATGGATCTCGATAAATCCGTTATTGTTGAAGTATTCGACGGCGAGCCGCTCGAACGCCGTTTGGATCTTGAACATGAACACCTTTTTTTCGTCGCGGAGATCTATCCAGCGATAGTCCATGCGCAGGTCTTGTCCGCTTTCGGCATTGAGCGGAACGAGATCGGCTATGCTCATGATATCGACGGCTGTGGGGTATATCTCTTTGCCGCCGTTGCGCACGTACTCCGAGAACACGCATTTGCCCGTTATCGCCACAAAGCTGTGCGGCGTAAGTTGTTTTGCCGTTTCGTATGCGGGGTTGTCCTTTTCGATCGTGACTTGCACAAAGCCCGTCACGTCGCGCACGACGATAAACATTATCTTTTTGTCGCGGATGGTCTCCACATAACCTTTTATAAGGCATTCGCCTTCGGTGAGATCTTTGATGTATGTTCTTTGCATGGTTTTTTCTCCGTGGCGCGTGATCGAAATATTTATATTATTGCGCCGATTTAGTTCAGTTACATTTTAACACCGTGACGCGCGATTGTCAATTGATTACTTAAACTTCCGATAAGTCTTGGGAATAAAAACGCCAAACGAAAGCGCCGAGCGGTTTTGTTCGTTCGGCGCTTTCGTTTGGGCGCGGCGAGCGCGCCCGTCGTGGGTCGATCAATTGTCGCAGTCGTTGTACGGCATCATGCCCGTGCCGGGCATGGGCATATCGCCGTGGCCGCCGCCGCAACCGCAGTTGTGTCTGCAATTACAGCAGCAACGCCGACTTTCGCAACATTCGGGCTCGCGCCGTTTGCATTCGCAACGGCATTTGCATGTGCACGCGTCGCAACGATCGTGATCGTGGCGGCATTGCGCGCATACGCAACGGGTGTTACAGGACTGACAGCAATTGTTGAAAAAGAACATACTACACCTCCGTTTGTTGTATGTAAGCTTTTGCGTGGGAGGCGTTACATTAGCAGTGTATGTTCGGTGGTAAATAACGGTGACTGAAAAACATGCGAGATCTTTAAACTATTGACAAAACCCGAAAAGCAGTATATAATAATGCCAAGCATGGAAAGCGTAAGGATTGCCATTGTCGAAGACGATAAGACAGCATCCGACACACTGCTCGGGTACATCGACGAATACGGCGCGGAAAATTCGGAGAATTTCGAGACCGCGCGGTTTTACGGTGTAACGGCGTTTCTCGAAGCTTTTAAGGGCAATTACGACATAGTTTTTATGGATATAGAACTGCCCGACGGCAACGGTATGGATGCGGTAAAGCGCATACGCGAGCATTACCGCGACGTTATAATAATTTTCGTAACCAATATGGCGCAGTACGCAGTAAAGGGCTACGAGGTGCGCGCGTTCGATTTTATTGTCAAGCCTCTCAATAAATACGGCTTTTCGGTCAAGTTCAAAGAAGCGCTGGAATGTTACAGGCGCAAAGCCGACGTATCCGTTTGGATATCCAATAAGGACGGAAAAACGCGGCTGAGTGCGTCGAGCATCAAATATATAGAAGTGTATAAGCACGTGCTCATATATCACACGACGGACGGCGATCTGCAATCGAGCGGATCGCTGTGCGCGCTCGAAGAGCAGTTGAAGCCTGCGTTTTTCGCGTCGTGCAATCGGTGTTACTTGGTCAATCTGCGGTACGTCACGGCGGTGCGACAGCTTTCGGTACTCGTCGACGGCGAAGAGTTGCAGATATCGCATTTAAAGCGCAGTACGTTCATGCGCGAGCTTAACGCGTATCTTTCGGGTAGCGATTGATGTTGACGAGCATTTTTCTATATAAAATAGTTTTTACGATCGAGATTATCGTTGCGGAGTTTTTGTTTACGTTTCGACTGAAAAAGCGTAAGCTTTTCGCGTTGCGGTTTGCGGGCGGCGCCGCTGTGCTTTTGGGCATTGCCGCGTTGTTTCCCGTGCCGGTCAGCAACGCTTGGTATACGTCGTTTACTTTTTTGGTATTGTTTGCGCTGACGGTGCCCGTGCTGGTGTTTTGCTATGCCGAGAAATGGCTGAACCTTTTGTTTTGCGCGATCGCGTCGTACACGTTACAGCATTTTTCGTACGAGCTTGCAACGGTGTTGCTTTCGCTCGTGACCTTGGGCAATTCGTCCATATTCGGCATTTACAGCAATACGCAGATAGATATTTTCGCGTTCGATAAAATATCGGTGTTTTTCATGCTCATATATCTGTTGTGCTACGTCGGTTCGTACTGGGCGTTCTTTTCCGTGTACGGCAAGCGCATAAGCACGGGTTCGGACATGAAAATAAAAAGCGTGTCGCTCATGTTTTTGATAGGCGCGGGCTTGCTCACCGATATACTCGTCAATTCGTTCGTCGTGTACGGCGACCGCGAATTTTCGAGCGTGGTCGTTACGAGCGTGTCCAATATGCTTTGCTGTGTGCTGTTGCTGTATGCGCTGTTCGGACTGGTGTACTCGGAAGAGCTGCAAAGCAAAATGAACGTCATAGACAGGCTGTACCGCGAGGAAAAAGAGCAGTACGCCCTGTTAAAGGAAAACATGGATCTGATCAACATGAAGTGTCACGACATGCGCCATCAGATCCGCGAGATAGGCAGGAGCAACAGCGTTTCGGACGACACCATTTCCGAAATGGAAAATACGATACAAATGTACGACTCGGTGGTAAAAACGGGCAACGAAACGCTTGATATAATCCTTACCGAAAAGAGCTTGCGCTGTCACCGCAACGGAATAATACTCACATGTATAGCCGACGGCGCGTCGCTCGATTTTATGAGTGAGATAGAATTATTCGGGCTTTTGGGCAACGCGCTCGACAACGCCATAGAAGCCACGCTCGGCGTTACGGACGAAAACAAGCGCGTCATCGGCTTTAAGATACATACGACCAACGAGCTGGTGACAATAAACGTGCAAAATTCGTATAACGGCAAGATAGAGTTCGGGGCGGACGGTCTGCCGCTCACCACGAAAGCCGATAAAAATTATCACGGCTTCGGCGTCAAGAGCATGAAGTACTTGGTCGAAAAGTACGGCGGAGATATGTTCGTAGAGGCGGACGACGGTATATTCAAGCTGAATATACTGTTGCCCGTCGGCTCTGAAAATTGACGGGATCGTGTTAAGGCTCGTTTGATTTTAAATACGGGGAAGCGATGCGCCTTTGGCGGTGCGACGGGTGTTTTGGGTACGGCGGCGTGTTTATTCGACGTTTTACAACGAATATGCGGTAAAAATATACGAAAATGCGGTACGTATTGAAAATTTTCGTCGGTTTTTGTATACTGCGGTCAAGTAAAACGGATCGGAGAGTGTAAAATGATCAAAAAATTCCCGTTCGCCATAGTCGCAGGAATATCGGCTATTCTTGCGTTCTACGGCATATTCGCGTTTGTCGCGGTTTACATAGTAAACAGCGGCGTCGCGGCGCAAACGAGCGAAACGGTGTCCATGTTCGCAAGCTGGTGGCAGGTGCTGCTGTTTGTGCTGGATATAGTTTTCGTTTTGGGCTGTTTGGCAATGATCGCGCTGAGTATCGTTCAGAAAAAGATGTACCCGCGCGTCGACGACGAGGAGGACATATGATATGCTTAAAACGTTGAAAAAGATATTCAAGCGTTCGCTGTGGACTATGCTCACGGTGTTCTTCGGTATCATGCTCGCCGTGGTCGCGGTGGGCGCGGATATAGCCGACGGCTTTCAGGCGGCGATAAACGGATTTTTGGGAACAAACCCGTACAAGCGCGTGACGGTGGGCGAGACTAACGGACCCGACACCGATTACTTTAAATCGGACTACACCGAAAAGGACGCCGACGGCAACACCGTATACGAAAAGGACGCCGACGGTATTTGGCACGCCGTTTACGACGACCAAGCCATGCGTAAAAACTCGCAGGAAGTCGCGTTGCAGGCGGCTGTCGAAGGCAGTGTCTTGCTGTGGAACAAGAACAACGCATTGCCGCTTGCGCAAGATTCGCGCGTGAGCATGTTTGGTATTTCGTCCGCCAACTATGCGTTTTTGGGCGACGGCTCGGGCGGTATGAGCGTTACTCCGCCGAACACTTTGCGCGTCGCGTTCGGCAATTACGGGTTGGCGTTCAATTCACAGTTGTTCGTCAAATACGCCGAGCTTACTTCCAAATACTCGCGCGCCCACAGGACAAATCCCAACGAGGCGCACTGGGACGACGTAAAGGACGTCGCGCAATCGAGCATGGAAGCGGGCGACACCGCCGTCATGATCGTTTCGCGCATTTCGGGCGAACAGTACGACATAATGCCGACGAATAAGGATACATTTCTCGACGAAAACAACTATCTCGATCTGACCGTCGACGAAGCCGAAGTGTTGGAAAACATCATAGCGCTACGCAATGACGGCAAGCTCGCCAAGGTCGTGCTTTTGATAAATTCCGTCAACGCCATGCAGTTCGAGCATATAAAGGACTACGATATAGACGCTTGCATGTGGGTAGGCATGGGCGGCACCATGTCGTACGAGCAGATCGCGGCGGCGCTTTCGGGCAGGGGCGATTACGTCGTATCGGGCAAGCTTCCGGACACATTTGTGTACAACAATTATTCCGCGCCCGCAAACGTCAACTTCGGCGACAACACATGGACGGAATGTCCGTTGCCGCCGAGCAATCCCAACCGTGAGCCGTTCATGACCAACGACAATAAATATCTCGTCTATCAGGAAGGCGTGTACGTCGGCTACCGCTATTATGAAACGCGATACGAGGACAGCGTGCTCGGCACGGGCAACGCGATAGGTTCCGCGGGCGTCAAAAGCAGTAACGGTGATTGGAGTTACGCGCAGGAAGTTGCGTACACATTCGGTTACGGCAAGTCGTACACCGATTTCGCGTTCGGCGATTACAAAGTGGAGCAAAACGCGAACGGCGTGGATTACGACGTTTCGATGAAAATAACCAATGTCGGCGCGGAGCATAGCGGTAAGGAAGTTTTGCAGGTGTATCTGCAAAAGCCGTACACCGACTACGATAAAGCGCACGGAATAGAAAAGCCGTCGGTCGAGCTCGTGGGATTTGCAAAGACAAAAAAGCTCGCGCCGGGCGAATCTACGACGCTCACCGTCGCCGTCAAAGCCGAGGAGCTTAAAGCGTACGACGCGGACGGAGAAAAGAGCTACATACTGGAAGAAGGCGACTATTACCTTGCGGCGGGAACGGACGCGCACGACGCGCTCAACAACATACTTGCGGCGAAAGGCAAAACGACCGAACACGGCATGGACTATAACGGCAAAGCCGAGTTCGCTCACAGGATACACGTTGACGCAAACGACTTTGTCAAATACAAAAAGTCGACGCACACGGGCAACGAAATAACCAACCGTTTCGACGACGCCGATCTCAACAGATACGACGGAACGAAAGACGATCAAAGCATAGTTTATCTTTCGCGCAACGATTGGCAAGGCACGTACCCGACAAAAGCAGTCAGTCTTAAATGCACCGACGAGATCATGCTCGAAGATATGAAATACGGACACGAGATCGAAGTTAAGGACGGCGACGTCATGCCGACGTTCGGGGCGGATAACGGATTGACCATAGCCATGCTTATGGATATGGAATTCACCGATCCGCTGTGGAACGACGTACTCGATCAAATGACGCCGCAGGAACAGCAGTTTATGATGTCTTACGGGCTCATGCACATTGCCGGAGCGGAGAGCGTCGGCGCGCCCGGGACGGAGTCGCAGGACGGTCCCGCGGGCGTAAAAGCCGGCAACCCCACGCTCAAAACGACGTTCAGTTTTCCGAGCGAACCGACGCTTGCGGCGACGTTCGATACGGAGATCATACAAAAGGTGGGCGAAGCGTTCGGTATGGAGATACTGCACGCCGGTTACACCGTCATATACGGACCGGGCGGCTGTATCCACCGCAACGCTTACGGCGGACGCAATTGGGAATACTTCTCGGAGGACGGCGTGCTGTCCGGCAAGATGCTTGCGGCGGAGGTCAAAGGGCTTCAAAAGTACGGCGTTATAGTGGAAACCAAGCACTTTGCGCTCAACGACACCGAGACCAACCGCTACGGCGTGGCTACGTTCGCCAACGAACAGACAATGCGCGACATATACTTAAAGGCGTTTGAGATAGGCGTGACCGAAGGCAAGATGAACGGAGTGATGAGCTCGTTCAACCGTATCGGTTGCACGTGGACGGGCGCGCATAAGGGCTTGCTGACCGACGTTTTGCGCAACGAATGGGGCTTCGAAGGTATAGTGGAAACCGATTCGTGCACGGGCTCTGACGGCAAGTACGTGCGGCATATGTGTTCTATCCACGCCAAAGCCGAAGGCTTGCTTGCGGGCAACGACGTGTGGATGTGCGGCTCGGGCTCGGAAGAGTTTTTGACCGACGACGAAGGCAGCGGGATTTCGTACGAAAACAACGCCACCGTCATGCTCGCTCTGCGCGAAGCATGTCACCGCGTGCTTTACGCCCAGCTGCACAGCAACGCCATGAACGGCATGGACGCGTCCACGCGCATAATAAAGGTGCGCGTGTGGTGGCAGAGCGCGTTGTTCGGCGGAACTATCGCGCTGTCGATAATAGTCGGGCTTCTCGCGCTCATGGCGACAGCGAGCTTTATCATCAATACCGCATGGTTTAAAGAGAAACTTCGCGCGGCTCGCGCGGCGTCCGCCGAGCGCAAGGCGCAAGCCGCCGCGAACGGCGTGTCGAACGGAAACGCGTTTACTCGGTTCTTTGTAAACATAGGCGTAAAATTCAAATCGCTCGATAAGCCCAAAAAGATAATAGTCATAGTTTGCTCGGTCGTTGCGGTCGTAGCGATAATACTTGCGATAGTGTTGCCGTGCGTACTGATAGGCGGCAAAGGCGGCAACGGAGGCGGAAACGGCGGTGCGGTAACGCCGTCGCACGTATGCGGTCACGTTTGTCTCGAATGCGGGCTGTGTCTCGACGCGAACTGCCAAGACCCGGTATGCGAAAGCAAGTGTCAAGGTCACCCGCACGAGTGCGAAAGCGTTTGCTCGATCTGCGGCAAGTGCTACGATCTCGACTGTACGGAGGAAGTGTGCGCGGATAAGTGCGGACACGGCAAAAAAGGATACGTGTACGAAACGGAAAACGCCGCGCTCAAAAACGGTAAAAATGCGCTTACGGTGGCATGGAGCGGCGACGTCGGGTACGTCGGCAATATCAACGGAAATATCGGCGCAAACATAACGTTCACGGTCGTGTCGAGAGCGGATACCGTTGCATCGCTCGTTGTGTACGTCAACCGTCGCGCCATCGACACGGTGTTTACCGATCTGTTGCTCACAACCGTCAACGGCGTGGAATTCGCGTCCGAAGCAAAGGTCGATGCGACGGTAGACGGCACCGAAAACTGGACGGCGTTCTACCGCGTAAATCTCGGGTGCGTCAGACTGGACAAGGGGGCGAACACCATATCGTTTACCGTGTTGTCTACCGACAATTACAGCGGCTACAACTTCGACAAGATAGAGCTTTTGTGCGACGACGAGCTTACCGAAGTACACAAGTGTACGCAGGTCTGCCCGACGTGCGGCAAATGCTTGGATCTCGACTGCGAACTTCCCGAATGCGAAGACAAGTGTACGGTCGAAAATTCAGTCGAGTATAAGTTCGACGCGGAAAACGCCGAGCTGAAAGACGGCATGAGCGCGGTTTCGGTAAAGACGGTAAACGACAGAACGGTCGTCACGGGGCTCAACCGCAACAACGGCGCGTCGGTGTCGTTCACGGTGTACGCCGAGCATGATATCACGGTCAACCCCGTTATAACGGTTAGCAAGCGGCTCAATAAAGTGCGGGTTTCGGACGTGTTTGCCGTAACGGTGGGCAATACGGTGTTCACGACGACAGCGACGGTTCCCGCCGCGGGCGAAGGCGTAGCCGATATGAGCGAATTTGCCGACGTCAATCTCGGTTGTATGGCACTCAAACGCGGAAAGAACGTCGTAACGTTTGCCGTGCGCACCGGCGACGATAAGGGCTTTGACTTCGATCGCGTCACATTTCGTGCGGCGGAGGAAGTGACGGCGACGCCGCCCGATTGGTACGTGGAAGCGGCGGAATACAAGTTTGAAGCGGAAAACGCCGCGCTTTCCGCGGGCAGTAAGGGTATGCCCGGCAAGAACGAGCGCGAAGGCATATTCGTCGTACACACGCTTGCGGGCAATGCGGGCGCAAAGGTCACGTTCGCGATCTATGCGGAGCACAATGCAAAAGCCAAGCTTATCGCCGCATTCGCACCCGTAAAGGACGACACCAAGATCACCGATATCTTCGACATAACGGTAAACGGCGTGCTTATAACGAGCGATGCGACGGTCAAGGGCTACGGCGAAACCGCTACGCAACTGTCGGTGGAAACCATACTCGGCGAGATCGATCTGCGCGACGGCACGAACAATAATTCCAACGTTATCGAGTTTACCGTCAAGGAGAATACCGACGGGTTCAATATATTCGACTACATAACGCTCGAAACTACCGATTGCGAGCTGTCCGTAGAATACATGGCGCCCACGCCCGACGGGCATACGCACACATATTCGACCGAGTGGTCGTATAACGACGAATATCACTGGCACGCCGGCAATTGCGATCATACCTTCAAGAAAAAGGATCGCGCAAAGCATGAGTTCAACGCGAACAACGAGTGCGTCTATTGCGGCTACACGCGTAGCTTCAAGTTCGAAGCGGAGTGGGGCAAGCTCGGTTTGGGCGACAACGGTCAAAGACCGAGCATAAACAATAACTCGATAGTCGGCGATCTCAATAACAATACGGGCGCGACCATAAGCTTTGCGATCTACTCGCCCGAAGCGAGCACGCAAAGGCTGTCCGTTAACATTACCCGTCGCAAGGATCTTAAAATAGCCGACGGCTTCGATTTGTTCGTCAATCGTGTAGCATTGGATACCGATGCGTTTAAAGCCGCGACGTTCATCCCGCCCACCAACGGCGGTTCGATAGATTGGGCGGAGTACGGCGAAGTCGATCTCGGCGAGATAAGCCTTAACAAGGGCGTCAACTACTTCTTGCTGGTAGTAAAGAACAAAGCTGAAAATCAAGGCAATATCGACTACTTCAAGTTCCAGGGCAACGTGCTCGTTTCGATAGCCGATAAAGCCGTGTACGACGACGGCGAGCTTATTTACGAAGCGGAATACGCCGACCTTATAGGCGGCGCGTATATCGGCAGACTGTGTACGTCGAACAGCGGTTTCAAATCGCCGCTCGTCGACGGGCTCAACGGCAGTCTTAACAGGAGCATGAAGTTTACGATCGACAGCGCGCGCACGCAAAAGGTCAAGCTTATCGCCGCGGTCACTATCCGAAATATCGACATCAAGTTCGATTCCGTATTCGGCGTCGACGTAAACGGCACGCCGCTTGTGATAAACGATACCGTGATGTTGCCAAAAGCGGCGGAAAACGCCTGGGTAACGTCGGCGGAAGTGGAACTGGGCGAAATAGAGCTAGTCGGCGGCGAAGACAATACCATAATCTTCAAGACCGTGGGAACGGACGGGTGTAACTTCGATTATATCAAGATCGTGCCCGTAGAATAACGGCGTTTACTCCGAGCAAATAAAACGCGAGCCCCGAAATTTCGGGAGCTCGCGTTTTGCGTGCGCCGAGTTCGACAGTGACGACGAGATAGACGCCTATGATAAATTTAATGAAATTTTAATCAATGTAACATTGTTTATTAATATTGCGCGTGATATAATGTATAAGCATAGATATTGCGGCGCGTAGGCGCGCCGTCGACTTTTTTTACGGAATGGAACAAGTAAGGTGCACAAACTGCGGCAGTACCGCGATCATACCGAGCGATTCGGAAGAGTTTTTTAAATGCGAGGCGTGCGGGAGCACGTTCAGCGTTGCGCGCGCGTCCGCTTTTTCCAAAGTAACGCTCGATCATACGCAGGATATACACGCGTGGCGCGAGTATCTTGCCAAACAGTTGCGCTTGCAACAGGATAGCAACAAGGCGCGCGACTACGGCGGCGTCAAGCTGTTTGCGCAAAAAATACTTTCGGTATTGCCCGACGATTTTTGCGCCAAGTATTATCTCGCGCTTGCCGAAAGATTTATGGGCAACGACGTGGCGTTCGTCGAATTTTTGAAAGACGAGTCGTTCGACGGGATCACGCCCGACGAGCGCAAGGAAGTGACGGCGTCGCTCATAGCCACGGCAGAGCCCAAGTACGTCGATCCTATTAAAGCGTTTATCGTTCGGGCGTATCCGCAAACTCATTCGTCTTTCGACGAAATGCTCGATCGCAACGTCAAAGCGTACATACAAAAGTTGCGTTACACAAAGGTGACCGATCGCGACGTATTTATTTGTCACCGCACCGCCGAGCCCGATCAGGACATAGCCGACGCTATCTGCACGCGGCTGGAAGAACGCGGCTTGCGGTGTTGGATTGCGCCGCGCAACATACTTGCGGGCTCGCAAAACTACGAGCGCGACATACTCAAAGGCGTCGAGAACAGTCGGTTGTTTTTGCTGGTGTCGAGCTTTAAATCGATATATTCCGAAGACTGCGAAATGGAGCTTAAAGCCGCGGTGCTCGCGGGCAAGGCGCTTTACAGCTACCGCATAGACGACACGCCTTACGACGGCGCGTTCGATCGCGCGCTTTCCGCAGTGCAATGGCTGGACGCATCCGACGATCCTTATGCGCATCTCGAACAGCTCGTCATCGACATAAAGGGCATACTTGCCCGCGACGAGCGCGAAAAAGCGGAGCTCGAAGAAAAACGGCTTGCCGTGCGCGAAAAGGAGCGTGTGCTTGCCGAAGAACGGCGCACGCGCGAGCAGGAACGGCTCGACCGTTTGGAGCGCATAGTCGGCGGCGGCGTGGCGGCGTCCGCGCCCGTTGCGTCGTATGCGGCAAAGCTTCGCCGCGCCGAGATAGAAGTGCAATCGCAAAATTTCGACCGCGCGCGCAATCTTTTGGACGAAGTGCTCGACATGGATCCCGAATGCGCTCAAGCTTGGTGGTTGATGATGCTGTGCGAATACCGCAAGCCCGACGACAATGCGCTTATCGCGAGCGAGATAGACTTCACCGCGCACAGATATTACAAAAACGTAGTGCGGTTTTCGGACGACGAGCCGACGTTTGCCGCGCGGCTCGAAAGCGTAACTCAGGCTTTTCAAAGCTTTTCCGTAAAAGCCGTGTCCGCCGAGCTCGACGAGGCGCAACGCCTGTTCGACGCGGAGGATTACGACGGGATGACGGCCGTGCTCAGACGGTGTTCGGATTCGTTCGCGGACGAAAACAGTATAATTTACACGCGTTTCCCCGATATAGCGAGCAGGTATTTTTGGCTCAAACTGTGGAGCAAGTACGGACAAAGCCATCTCGTTTGCGTAGAGGATATCACGCGCGAAACGGAGTATAAAAACGCAGTCAAGTACGCGTCGCCCGCTCAGGCGCGGACGTATGCCGAGGCTCGCGAAACGGTGTCAAAAAACGCGCAGTACTTTTTGCAGGAGCGCAGTAAAAAGCGTGCCAACGACGGCAAGCTCGTCGATTATCTCGTCGATAACAAGGGCATATTGCCCGTCGAAACATATAATTATTACGCGTCGCTTTTGTACTTTCGCAAAATGCTTACGGCGTTCAATCTGTCGGAGGCACAGCTCGAATATTCGACGGTGGATATAACCACCAACGAATACTTCATGCTCGCGCAATCGCTCGCGACGGACGAACAGCGCGTCAAGTACGACGCGATAGTCGAAAAGCTCGATCGTAACCGTGCGGAAAAACGCGACCGCGACGACGCCGAAAAGCGCAGGAGAGAACGCGAGACCAAACGCGCCGAAACCAAGGAAAAAGCGATAAAGATCACGTCGCGGGTGTTTATTTCGGTAAGCGCGACGCTTGCGTATTTGTTGGCGGTCATCGCGCTCGGCACGCTCGACGCCGCGTACGACGGCGAAGCGACGGCGTTTATTTCGCTTATCATAGCGAGCGCGGTATTCCGCATAGTAACCGATTCGTTTTGTCTTTCGGTCAAGTCGCGCGGGATAATCGTTCTAACATATATAAACTTGGTATTGAGCGCATTGTCGCTCGCGGCGTGCGGTACGCCGTTCGTGCGCGAAGCGACGTACGGCGCGATCGCGTTTAACGTAATAGCGAGCGTGGCGTGTATCGTGCTCGAAAGCATCAAGATATCTCAATTCAAAAAGCAATTCCGCAATTGATGCGGACGTTATCCAAGGAAGATACGGAGGTATACAATGGCAGAAATAGTCAAGTTCAACGGCAGTAACGCCGACCTGTTCGTGCGCGAGAGCGCAGACAAGCTTCACGCCGCCGCGCAGGTGATAGTGCCCGAAACGCACACCGTGTTGTTGATAAAGGACGGAACGGTATCCGAAGCGCTCGGAGCGGGACGGCACGATATATTCGATACCGAAAACGGATTTTTGCGGCTGAAAAAGGACAGTGATTGCGCGAGCGTCGATTTTGTGTTCATTTCCAAAACGGCAAAGCTCCCCATGCTTTGGGGCACGCCGACGCCGCTGACTACGCGCGACCCCATAACGGGCGTGCATATCAGAGTAGGGCTGAACGGCGAGCTCGAATTCCGCGTTGCGACGCCCAAAAAGTTCTATCTCGAACTCGTCGGAGCGGACGCCGAATATAACGTGGATAAGCTAAAAAAGCGCATACTGTCGCGGCTTATGAGCGCAATCGAACCCGTCGTCGCGCAGACTGTCAACGACGAGCATATATGCTATACCGATTTCGCAATGAACAAACAGCTCGTATCCGAACGTCTCAAAAGCAAAATAGGCGATCTGTTTGCCGCGGAGTACGGCTTGGAGCTGTGCTCGTTCGTTATCAACAGCGCGGTCATTTCCGATGCGGACATAATGGCGATCGAGCGCAAACGCGACGAGCTTGCAAACGCCGTGACGCCTTGTCCCGCGTGCGGGTCGGGCGTGCCTACGGGCTCGAAGTTCTGTCCGGAATGCGGGCTTTCGCTCGCCGCCAAGTTTTGTACGGAGTGCGGCGCAAAGGTCGGTCCCGCCGCCAAGTTCTGCTCGGAATGCGGCAAAAAGATCAAGTAAAAAGGAGAAGATGACGATATGGCATTTTGTTTTTCCAAACCGAATAAAAAAGAATTGCTCGCCGACAGTCGCGAGCGCATAGCGGACAACGAGCGCACGCTCGCCGTGTGTAAGGAGCTTGCCGAGGACGATACCGAGCTCGATCGAAAGGTAGCGCTCGTTTACGACGCGGTCAGATACATGACGCCGAGCGCGTCTGCGTCCGTCATGCAGTGCGACAAAAAAATATTCGCACTGGCGGGCGATCTCAAAATAGCGCTCACCAAGGGGCGCGACCGCGATATCGCTCATGCGGAGAGCATACTGCGCGATATCGACGTAGCCATAGTCGAGCGTAATTCGTATTGCAAGTAGTCGCATATACAAAAAGCAAGCGAAAGCTATTCGGCGATAGGGCTTGCTTTTTTCCTTATTATGGTGTATAATACCTATATACGAATGAAGCGGCTTATCGAGTCGCAACGGAGATGCAATGGACATAGCAAAAAGAGCAAAACAAATATCGCCGTCGTTGACGCTTGAAATAACGGCGCGCGCGAAAAAAATGAAAGCGGACGGTATGCGCGTGGTGTCGTTCGCGGCGGGCGAGCCCGATTTCAACACGCCCGAATATATACTCGACGCAGGCAGAAAGGCGCTCGACCTGGGGCTTACCAAGTATACGCCCGCGGCGGGCACGGTCGAGCTTCGCAACGCTATATGCCAAAAGCTCAAAAACGACAATGCGCTCGATTACGACAAATCGAACATAGTCGTAAGCAACGGCGCAAAGCATTCGCTGTTCAATGCGTTCATGGCGATACTCGATCCCGGCGACGAAGTGATAATCCCTTCGCCGTACTGGCTCAGCTATCCCGAAATAGTAAAAATGGCGGGCGGCGTGCCCGTTTTCGTGGAGACCAAGCCCGAAAACAGCTTTAAGCTCACTCCCGCCGAGTTCGAGAGCGCCGTCACGAAAAAGACCAAAGCGTTGATACTCAACAACCCCAACAATCCGACGGGCGCGGTGTATACGCGCAGCGAGCTCAACGCATTGGGCGCGACTATCGAAAAGTACGAGATATTCGTCGTGTCCGACGAGATATACGAAAAGCTCACGTACGAGCGCCGTCATCACTCGATAGCGGCGTATTCGGATATTCTCAAAGAACGCACCGTTGTCATAAACGGCATGTCCAAAACGTATTCCATGACGGGCTGGCGCGTGGGGTACGCGGCGGCGGACGAGCAGATCGCATCGGCGATGTCGAGCATGCAAAGCCACAGCACGTCCAACGCCAACACGATAGCGCAATACGCTTCGTGCGTCGCGTTGTCCGATAAATACCACGGCGATGCGTTTTTGGAAGATATGCGCGCTACGTTCGACGCTCGGCGCGCGCTCATGATGTTGCGCTTGCACCGTTTGGGTATGCAATACATTGAGCCCAAGGGCGCGTTCTATATAATGGTCAATATAAAGGACTATATCGGCAAGCGCATAGAAGGACAGCGTATCGATTCGGCTTTCGACTTTGCGTCGCTTTTGTTGGAGCAGGTGCAGGTAGCCGTTATCCCTTGCGAAAGCTTCGGTGCGCCCGAGTATATCCGCATGTCGTACGCCGCGTCCGAAAAGGACATCGAGCGGGGCTTGGACGCCATGGGGAGTTTTCTGTCTCAGCTTCACGATTGACGACGTATATATCGCGCTATGCCGCGCCCGATCCGCGGCGTTGCGGTATGCGCGGCGTATTCTCGATCTCGCAACGAAAAATACTTCTGTAAGGAGAAAAAATATGATTTCCGTTATCTACGGCGCAAAAGGCACAGGCAAGACACAACGCATAATGGACGCGGCTAACGCTGCTGTCGACAAGGCGAGCGGTCAGGTGATCTTTATCACCGACAACAACGAATCGTTGGGCGTGAACGCCAACGTCAAGTTTATCAACGTCGCCGATTTCGGCGTGCGCAACACGTACGAGCTCGCGGGATTTTTAAAGGGTATGCTCGCTACGAACTTCGATATCCAAGCGGTGTTTATCGACGGGCTCAGCAGACTTCTCGCGGTCGAGCCGAGCGCGCTCAAACCGATATTCGACACGATGGAAAAGTTCGACGGCGTCGATTTTACGGCGACGGTGTCTGCGGACAAAGTTCCCAACTTTCTCGAAAAGTACATAAAGGACTGATATGAAGTATACGTCCACCCGCGATGCGTCCGTCATCGTCGACGGCGCGACCGCCGTTATCGACGGTATATCCGCCGACGGCGGATTGTTTGTGCCGCAAGAGCTGCCCAAGCTCGGCTATGCCGATATGCTCGGGCTCGATTATGCGGGACGCGTCGATAAGGTGTTGCGCGCGTTTTTCGACTTTGACGTAAGCGGCGCGGCTAAGCGCGCGTACGCGACGTTCGACGGCGATCCCGCGCCCGTAGTCAAAGCGGACGACGGCTTGTTTGTGCTCGAACTGTGGCACGGCAGGACGTGCGCGTTCAAGGATATGGCGCTGTCGGTATTGCCGTTGCTTTTGGTAAAAGCCAAGGCGCACAAAAACGACGGGCGCGATACGCTCGTATTGGTCGCGACGAGCGGCGATACGGGCAAGGCGGCGCTCGAAGGGTTCAAGGACGTTGACGGAACGCGCGTTTGCGTGTTCTATCCGACAGACGGCGTGAGCCGCGTGCAAAAGCTCGCCATGCAAACGCAACTCGGCGACAACGTGTGCGCGGTCGGGATAAACGGTAATTTCGACGACGCGCAGACGGCGGTCAAATCGGCGTTTGCCGACAACGGTTTAAAGTCCGCGCTCGCCGAGAATAATATATGTTTGTCATCCGCCAATTCGATAAATATAGGACGGCTCGTGCCGCAGATAGCGTACTATTTTTCGGCGTACTGCGATCTTGCGGATTCGGGCGAGATAGCGGCGGGCGAAAAAATAGACTTCGTCGTGCCGACGGGCAACTTCGGAAATATACTTGCGGGGTGGTATGCGCGGGAAATGGGTCTGCCCGTCAACAAGCTCGTTTGCGCGTCCAACGCGAACAACGTGCTGACCGATTTCAT
Source organism: uncultured Clostridia bacterium (assembly GCA_947384195.1). Lineage (GTDB taxonomy): Bacteria > Bacillota > Clostridia > Christensenellales > Pumilibacteraceae > Anaerocaecibacter. Next base: position 22,830 of record CANDGE010000006.1, on the reverse strand, counting down.
TTCGACGGGCGAGTACGATATCAACCGCGAATTTTACAAGACCGAAAGTCCGTCGATGGATATCCTTATATCGAGCAATCTCGAACGGCTTGTATTCGAGGCGAGCGGACGCAACGCCGCGCTTACCGCCGAGCGTATGCAAAGCCTTAAAGAAACGGGCAGATACTCGGTCACGCAAGACGAGATAGAAAAGATCCGCGAAGTTTTTTCTGCCGACTACGCGACCGACGACGATATCGAGCAGGCTATCGCCGACATGTTCGACGAATACGGTTATCTTATGGATACGCATACGGCGGCGGCTTATGCGGTGTGCGAGCGGCGCGAGCGCGTCCGTCCCACGGTGATAGTGTCCACCGCCAACCCGTATAAGTTCGCGCCCGCGGTGCTGAAAGCGCTCGGCGAGCATACGAACGGCGAGGCGAGCGAGCAAACGTTTGCTCGGCTCGAAGAGATAACGGCGATGGATATACCCGAAAGCCTTGCGGAAGTTTTCGGCGCTCCGATCAGGTTCGATATCACTGTCGACGTCGACGGCATAATAAAGTTTATAGCCGACCGCTACGGCGCGCAGGTTTAAGCGCGAAAGGTTTTACGTATAATAATCATGGAAAATCAAACGTTACAACAAAATACGCCCGAAAAGCGCAAGCGCGTGTTTTCGGCGATAAAGCCAACGGGCAACCCCACGCTCGGCAACTATCTCGGCGCAATGAAGTATTGGGGCAAAATGCACGAGGAATTCGACTGCTTTTTTGCGGTGGCAGATCTGCACGCGATAACCGTCGCGATCGAGCCCAAGGAGCTTCGCGAAAACTGTAAACGGCTGTTCGCATTGCTCGTCGCAGTCGGCATAGATCCCGAACGGAACGTGCTTTTCATGCAGTCGCACGTGCCGGCGCACGCCGAGCTTTCTTGGCTGTTGAACAACTACACCATGTTCGGCGAAGCGAGCCGCATGACGCAGTTTAAGGACAAGAGCAAGAAAGCGCCCGAAAACGTGAACGTAGGGCTTTTCGATTATCCCGTGCTCATGGCGGCGGATATACTTTTGTACCAAGCGGACATAGTGCCCGTAGGCGAGGATCAAATGCAGCACGTCGAGCTGTGCAGGACTATCGCGACACGGTTCAACAACAGGTACAGTCCGACGTTCGCCATGCCCGAAGGGCGAGTGCCCAAGTTCGGCGCGCGCATACACTCGCTGTCCGACCCGACGGCTAAAATGGGCAAGAGCGACGGCGAAAACGACGGCTCGATATTCATACTCGACAAACCCGAGGACATCATGCGCAAGTTCAAGCGCGCGGTTACCGACAGCGGGCGCGAAGTGAAAGCCGCCGACGATAAGCCGGGCATAACCAATCTTCTCACCATTTACGCCGCGGCGTGCGGAGTTACATTGGAACAAGCCGAAAACGAATTTGCGTCGTCGAGCTATGCGGATTTTAAACTTCGCGTGGGCGAAGCCGCGATCGAAGCGTTGCGTCCCGTGCGGGAGCGGTACGAAGCGCTAAGGCGCGACGACGGCGCGTTGTCGGCGTTGATGAGGTCGGGCGCGGAAAAGGCGGGCCGCATAGCGAGCCGTACGCTCGAAAAGGTATACAAAAAGATCGGGTTCGTGCGACTGTAATGTACGGCTATATCGTTCCCGACAAATCAAAACTGCGCGCGAGCGATTTCGTGCTGTATCGAGCGTTTTACTGCGGAATGTGTTGCGAAACGGGCAGACGATACGGACAGCTCCCGCGGTTCACGACAAACTACGACTTCGCTTTTTTGTCCGCGCTGTTGCACGACAGCACGCAGGCGGATATAGTCATAGAAGAGCACGGTTGCGTGCTAAATCCCAAGAAAAAGGCGATACTCCAACAAAACCCGTTGCTCGCTCGGCTATCCGCCGCAAACATCATGCTATGCTACCAAAAAGCGGACGACGGCGTAAAGGACGGCGACGGCGTCAAATACAGAGCGGTGCGGTGTATGCTCGAAAAGCCGTTCCGAAAAGCCAAGGCGATGTGTCCCGAGATTTGGACGCGGCTCGAAAGAGCGGATCGCGAGCAAGCCGAGATGGAAAAGTCGAATACGAAAGGGCTCGACCGCGCGGCTGACGCATTTGCAAGCCTTATGCGCGATCTGCCCGAGCTTATCACCGGCGAAGGTTCGAGCGACGAGCTCAAAGGCTTGTGTTATAATATAGGCAAGTTCGTGTATCTTGCCGACGCGCTCGACGATATTTCGGACGACTTCAAAGCCAAGCGATACAACCCGTTTCTCGCCACATACGGGGCGTTTACGGGACGCAAGCGGTTTATCGCCGAGCACAAAGACGATATAGAGTTTTGCTTTCGCGGCGTGTGCGGCAGAGCGGCGCAATGCTTTAACGGTATGCGCTTTACGCAAAGCTACGGTCTGTTGAAAAATATCGTGTTCGACGGTATGAAAAGCAAGACGGACGAGCTGCTCGGTTCTACGAAAAAGCTCAGACCCCCGCGCATTTAGGTCGGCGACCTGCCGACGCGCGGCATTCCCATCATAGACGGAGATAACATATATGAAAGATCCATACGCGATTTTGGGACTGGACAGATCGTCCGATCCCGAGCTGCTTAAAGCGAGATATCAAGAGTTGCATTCGCAGTACGGCGAACAGCGGTTCAAGTCGGGCGAGGAAGGCAACGAGGGCGCGCGCAAGCTTCAAGAATTGGAAGAAGCGTGGGTGCTTGTCAACGCCGATATCGAGCGCAAAGCGGCGTCGGCGGCGTTCGACGGCGATTACGGCAAGATCGACGAGCTCATAAGACAGAACAAGTATAACGACGCTCAGGATATGCTCGACGGCATACAGGATCGAAACGGCGAATGGCATTATATGCAAGCCATCGTGTTTTATAAACGCGAATGGTTGACCGAAGCCAAGACTCAGCTCGAAATGGCGTTGCGCGACGATCCCGACAACACCAAATATCGTTCGTCGCTCGATAAACTGAACATGGCTATGAACGGCACGCCTATTGGCGGCGCGCAACAGCAAAATCAAAGCGGCGGCGCTTTCGGCGGGAACACGGTCAACAACGGCGGCGGGTATAATCAGCCGCGCTACGACGAGCCGCAACCGCAACAGCAGGCGGACATGGCTAATTGCTTATCGACCTGTTGTTGCGCATATTGCCTGACCGACTGTTTGTGCAGTGCGATGCGTTGTTGTTGATGAAAACGGTCACGCGTAAGCTGACGAGCGCGGCGGTCTGTACCGCGCTCGCCGTGATAATGTGTGTTTGTACGGCATACTTGCCGTTAAGCTTTATGCCGTTGTACATAGCGGCATTTTGCATATTTTCGGCATGTAAGCGGAGCGGACTTGCGTACGGGATATTATGCGCGCTCGCTTCGATAGGACTGATGTTTTTGATGACGGGACTTTCGGTCAAGTGGTTGTTGTTCGTCGTCATGTTCGCACCGTACGGCATTGTCGCGTACGCAATGCGCAAGCTTTCGTATTTCAAGTTGAAAACGGGGATAGCACGCGTTGTCGCGGCGACGGTGTTCTTCAACGCTACGTTCGGCGCGGTATACGCGATAGCGGTCAATGTGGCAAGCGTCGGCACGACGGGGCTCGACGTCGTCGCATGGGCAAGCAGGGTCGGCGGTTACGCGGTGTTCGCCGTGATAGCGACGGCAGTGCTGTTGCCGCTCGACTTTATGTTCACGGTCTTTTCCGACGTCGTGTCAAAACGTTTGCCGATCATAAGCGAACGAAAAAAACCGCCCGTCGGAGCGGATGCGGTCGCGCCCGAAAAAACGACCGCGCCCGAATCCGAGTATGACATTTTCGGATATGAAATTACCGAGAAAGGCGGCGAGCGTAAAGACGGCGAAAATAAAGATAAAGACAAATAATACGCTTTTGCAATAATAAAGCGTTTTTTTGTGTCGAAAATATGTTCGCGCATATTGACAAATTTCGGTCCAACGTGTATAATCGTAAAAAACGCTTGGGAGATGTGATGATCAAGATAGCCGTCGTGGAAGACGAAAAAAGATGGGACGATACATTTCGCAAATACATAACCGACTACGGTGCGAAAACCAAGCGCGTTTTTGAAATAACGTCGTTTGCCGACGGTATGGAATTTATAAGCGACTATGACGGCGGATTCGATCTCGTGCTCATGGATATAGCCATGCCGCATATGAACGGCATGGACGCGGCAAAGCGGTTGCGCGCGGTGGACGATCGGGTGTGCTTGATGTTTATAACCACGCTCGCGCAGTACGCCGTAAACGGGTACGACGTCAATGCGTTCGATTTTTTGGTAAAACCGATCGAACAAGAATTGTTTGACATTAAATTCGCCCGCGCCGTCGCGCATATAGAGAGCAAAGCGCCCAAATCGTTTGTCATAAGCTGTGCCGGCGGCGTGCGCAAAATGCCCGTAGACGATATCCGATATATAGAAAGCGTCAAGCATTATCTGTTTTTTCACACGACGGGCGGAGATCGTAAAATGCGCGCGTCGCTCGACGAGATCAAAGCATTTTTCGAGAATAACGGTTTTGTAGCGATAAACCGTTCGCTGTTAGTCAATCTTGCGTTCGTCGACGGTTACGATAACAACGGAGTCACGATAGGCGGAGAAACTTTGCCGTTGAGCCGAGTTTACCGTTCGGCGTTTTTGGACAAGCTCGCTGCGTATCTCGGGGAGAGGGTATAGCTTGTGAGTTTCGCCGAACTTTTTTATATAAGCGTCGCTCACGGGTACATACCGCAAATACTGATAGCCGAATTGTTGTTCTTTCCCGTATTCACACGGCGAAAAGGGTTTGCTTGGCGTGCGGCGATAGGTATCGTCGTATATGCGCTTATTTCCGTGATACTGACCAACCTTATGTTAAAAGTGGTGGTCGGGTTTACATCGTTCATAATTTTCATGCTGTCGTTAGGTCTGTGCGCGTTTTGTTTCGACAATAAGTTCACGGACATTTTGTTTTGCTGTATCGGAGCGCAGTTATTGCAAAACTTGGCGCACAACACGGAGCTTTTGATATATCTGCCGTTTGCGGAGAATATTAACGACATAGGCTGGTTCTTTATTTCGGTAGGCGTGATGATTGCCGTATATGCGGCGGGATATATGCTGATTGTGCGCAAAATAATAACCCGAGAAAAGATAAGCCTTGCGAGCGGCGGTATTTTTGCCATCGCGATCGCGTCCGCCGTGTTTTGCTATTTGATGCAATTCCTGTTACAGCTGTATAAGCTGGACAAGGTGTGGGTGACCGCGCCGCCGCTTATTCTGTGCGATTTTCTCGCGCTCGTCGTTCAGTTCGGACTGGTGATATACAAGAACAGACACGACGAAAATCTAAAACTCGAAAGCGTGCTGGCGGGCGAGAGCAAGATGTACGACGCATATAAGCGTTCGGTCAACATTATCAACATGAAAGCGCACGATCTCAAACATTTCATCGCGGGGCTGGATACGCTCGGCGACGATCGCGAGAGTCTGGACGAGATACGTTCGGCAGTGGAAAAGTACGAACAAACGGCAAACACGGGCAACAAAGCGTTGGACGTTACTCTTACCGAAAAATCGTATTTGTGCAATAAGTACGGCATAGATCTGTCGGTATCCGTGGACGGTAAGGCGCTCGACTTTATGCATAAGAGCGACGTCGTGTCGCTTTTCGGCAATGCGCTCGACAATGCGATAGAACACGAAAAAACGGTCGACGAAAGCAAACGGTTCATAGCGTTGCGCGTGCACCGCCGCGCCGCGCTTTTGAGCATACACGTGGAAAACTATTGCGCAGTAGTTTACGATATGGACGACGGCTTGCCGACGACCACGAAATCGGATAAGACCAATCACGGGTTCGGGCTTAAAAGCATTCGCTTTATTGCGCAAAAATACGGCGGCAATATGACGGTGACGGTGCGTGACGATAGGTTCATGCTCGATATCGTTATGCCGACGGCAAAAATTGGGGATTAAAATTAAACGGCAATAAGTGTTTGCATGGTTTAGCCGGATATAATATAATTATCGACAGTTCTTGCCTAAATCGGTCTGTTTTTTGTCACAGCCGATATATATGACGAATGTATGTTACAATGCGGGTAGCTAAAAATCAATATTTAAGGAGGCTTAAATGAAATTAGCGAAAGTAGGCAAGCCCGCGTTATGGCGGTCGTTGGCCGCCGCATCGGGCATAGTGCTCGCTTTGTCGGTGGGCGGGACCGTCGTGACCAACGAATGGTCGGGGTACATCAATAAATATCTCGGTATTTCCAATACCAAGATAGTTACCGACGAAAGCAGCAGTACGGAAGATCCTATCCACTTTAAAAGCGAATACAACAGCTATACCGACGTAATGAATTACGCTCGCGCCACGGCAAAGCAAGTGCAGGCGGAAGGCACAGTGCTTTTGACTAACAAGAATAACGCGTTGCCCGTAGCAAAGGGTTCTAAGGTAACGTTCTTATCGTACGCTACCGCAAACATTGCTATCGGGTCTACGGGTTCGGGCGGCATCACTCCCGACGCCGATCGCCAAATGGATATCGTAAAGGCGTGCGCCAACGGAAATAAACTCGATCTCAATACGACGATACTCGATTTTTATAAAGCGAAGTATAACGCCAAAGAGGGATTTATCGAGCAGGAGGGACGTAACGGCATAACGTATGTTTTCCGCAGCACAAAGGGCGTTGCGGAGATTAATGCGAGCGCTTTTACCGACGAAGTAAAAACCAGTTGCAACAAATATAACGACGTAGGTATATTTATGCTTTCGCGCATAGGCAGCGAGGGCAGCGATCTTTCGGTAGCCGATAATTACTTGTCGCTCAACGACAATGAAAAGTCTGTGCTCGAATACATGAAAAACGCTCCGTTCAAAAAACGCGTCGTGCTTGTAAACACTTTCAACGCGATGGAGCTCGATTGGCTCGACGAGTATGATATCGACGCGTGTCTGTATATAGGCGGTGTCGGTGAAATGGGCATGGACGCCGTTACCGATATTTTGGTGGGCGACGCCGTGCCGAGCGGCAAACTCGCCGATACGTATGCCGCAGACAGCAAGTCGTCGCCCGCAATGCAAAATTTCGGCGATTTCACTTTCGGCAATGCCGCCGATATCGTTAACTCCGATTCGCGCAAATTCCTTATGTACAACGAAGGCATTTACGTCGGATACCGGTATTACGAAACGCGTTACGAAGACGCGGTGCTCGGACGGTACAACGCATCGTCCGATGCGGGCGCGTTTGTCGACGCTACGTGGGATTACGGCAAGGAAGTGACGTTCCCGTTCGGCTACGGGATGTCGTATGCGACGTTCACGCAGGAAATAACTTCCGCAGACGTCGATTGGACGGATAAGACGGCATCGTTTACGGTAAAAGTCACCAACACTTCCGATACATATACGGGGAAGGAAGTCGTACAGATATACGCGCAAGCGCCGTATATCGAGGGCGGCGTCGAAAAGTCCGCTATCCAGCTTTGCGGCTTCGGCAAGACGGGCGACTTAAAACCGGGCGGTACGGAGAGCGTCACTGTTGACGTGGAACTTCGCGACATAGCGAGCTACGACTACGAAAACAACAAGACGTATATTCTCGATAAGGGCGATTACTACTTTGCGGTGGGCAACGGCGCGCATGACGCGCTCAATAACGTGCTCGCGCTCAAAGGCGTTACCGCCGAGCAGAAGGCGCGCATGGTGGGCGAAGGCAGTGCGGCAAAAGCCAAAAAATTCACCAAAGGCAATTTCAATAAAGACGAGTATGCCGCCGCTGCGACAAAGGAGAAAAAGCGCATAACCAATCAATTCGACAATGCGGACGTCAATTCGTATCTCGAAGGCGATCAAAAGATAAAATATTTGTCGCGCAGCAATTGGAAAGCCACTTGGCCGAAAAACATGACGGGCTTTGCCGCGACGCAAAAGATGATAGACGAAGCCAAATCGTACTATTCGTCCAAAGCGGACGGCACGGGCGACATGCCTTCTGCGTACACCCGCGAAACGGACGGCGACAAGATAACGATGGGCGCGGGGCAAAAGTACACGCTCGCAATGATGATAGGCGTCGATTACGACGACGCAAACTGGGACTTGCTTTTGGATCAGCTCACCGAACAGGATTATCTCGATTCGACGAGTCAGGGCAGAAAGGAATTAAAGAGCGTCGGACTCAATGCGTCTACCGCCGTCGACGGTCCCGCGGCATGGACCAAATCGACGTATATCGAAGATTATAAAAATCAATACGACGCCGAAAAGGTCAAAAAGACAGACGTTAAAACGGTGCTTTATCCGACCGAAACGGTCATGGCTGGCACATGGAACGTCGACCTTATCGAAAAGATAGGCGATTGCTTCGGCGAAGAAGGCTTGTGGGGCGGCGGCGTCGGCTGGTACGGACCGGGCGCGAACACGCACAGAACGCCGTATGCGGGACGTAACTTCGAATACTTCTCCGAGGACGGATTTATTTCCGGCAAGCTCGCGGAGGCGGAAGTACGCGGCGCAATGAACAAGGGTACGATACCGTATCTCAAACACTTCTTCCTTAACGATCAGGAAACCAACCGTATCGGCGTTTGCACGTTTGCAAACGAACAGTCTATTCGCGAGATATATCTCCGCGCATTCCAGTACGCGTTTGAAACGACGGGCGACGACGACAAAGCATGTTCGGGCGTTATGGGCGCGTTCAACAGGCTCGGCATGGTATGGACGGGACACCACAAAAACCTTTGGAAAAACGTTATGGAAGGCGAGTGGGGCTTTAAAGGCAACGTGACTACCGACTTTGGTCAAAAGCAAGGCAGTCTTATGGAAGCTCAGCTCGCATACGATGCCGGCACGCACATGTTCTGCACGTCGGGCACGGGTTTTGCGACGTATCTCAAAAACATCGACTTCACCAAAGATACCAAGCTTATGGGCAATATGCGCGAAGCGCTCCACCGTCAGCTTTACAACTTCGCCAACAGCGCGGCGATGAACGGCTTGACTTCTACGTCGAAAATAGTTACGATAAGAGTGTGGTATGAGAATTTGCTTCTCGCGCTCACCGTGATATCGGCTGTCGCGCTTGCGGGCACGCTCGCAATGGTAGTAATACAGGCATTCTTCGATAAAGAGGAGGATAAGCAATAATGGACTTCATAAAGAAATTTTTAGCGGGCAAAAAGCCCGGTTGGTACGTATCGCTTGCGTCGTTCGTACTGGGACTTATAACTGTCATAGTGTACGGCGCGCGTGGCGGTAACTATCTTTCGCCCGTGAGCGGCGTAGCCGTTGCAATGCTCGTTCTCGGCGTAGTTACCAACGTAGCGGTGCTCGTAAAGGATTTTAAGATCGGCGCATTGCTCCCCGCAATATTCTATGCGATAGCCGTAGCCGTTCTTTTAAATACCGAAATGCTGTTTATAACCAACGTCGCTTTCGGCGTGGACGGCAATTATTTCGACGGCGCGTTCTTTACGTTTCTTATAACGCTTGCGCTCGCGCTCGTTTGCGCGGCGGTGGCGTTCGGTATGGGACTTTCCAAAAAGGTCGTAAAGCAATAAGCGCGATATCGTTGTAAAAGCGGTCGTATGCGCCCGATCGTTCGGGCGCATACGCATACCGCGTATCGTCAAGGAGTGTCGACATGAGATCGAAACGGATAATTTCCATATTGTGCGCGGCGTCGTTCGCCTGTTCCGCTTGCTGTTTCATGCTCGGTTGCGGCGGTGGCGACGGACGCGCAGAAATAACGGCGTGGGAAGTGCCGGATAAATACCGTGCGGCGCGCGACGACGGCGGCGAGATAGTCGAGTTGACGTATACCGCGCACGACTATGCGCTCGGCACGGACAACACCGAACAAAAGACGCTTAACGTATATCTTCCCGACGGCTACGACGCCGACGCGCAATACGATATAATGTATTTGTTGCACGGCACCGATCCGCAAACGGTCGACCATAAAAACACGTGGCTGTATACGATCGGGGTAAAGGACGTATTGGACAATCTTATAGGTTACGGCGATATAAAGCCCGTCATAGTCGTCACGCCGAGCTTTTACAGCTATGGGCTGTACGGCGACGACGACATGAAAAGCATAAAAGACGTGTCGACGGTCAAGCGAAATTCGTCGGATAATTTCGGAAGGGAGCTTCGCTACGACATAATACCCGTCGTGGAAAGCGCGTACAGCACGTACGCGACGGACGTTACGCAGGACGGGCTTACCGCGTCGCGCGATCACCGCGCCATGGCGGGACTGTCAAACGGTTGCCGAATAACGTATACGGGCGGCATGACAGAAAACTTCGACTATATCAGCTATTTCGGGTGCTATTCCGCGTCGGTCGACAGCGAGACGATAACTGCTGCGCTCGATTCCGACAGGTTCAAAGACTACAAGCTAAACTACATGTTCAACGCCGACGGCATTTACGATTTCGCGTACAACGGTCATAAAAAAATGTACGATGAACTGTTGAAGCACGACAAGTTTACGGCGGACAATACCGAGTATGTGGAAATAGCGTTCGGCTATCATTCGGCGCGCTCGTGGCGGGTGGCGTTCTACGACTCTATGTTACGGTTTTTCGGCAGGTGACGGAAATGCGCGACGTAAAAAAATATATTTCGCTCGGCGTGTCGGTCGCATTGCTCGTTGCGTGCTGGGGCGAATTTATACTGTGCTTTATACGCGGGTATTCGGAGCTGTGGTACACGATAGCCGTGCCGAGCCTTATAGTAAGCGCGCTTGCGCTCGCGGCTTTTTTGTGCAAAATGTATTGGCTTAACTTTATAGCCGCCGCGATAGCGATAGCGGGGTGCATACTTCTCGTCGGATTCCCGGCGTACGTGATGTATCTCGGGTTCGCGCTGGGCGGCGCGTCGCTCGTCGCGGAGTGTGCACTGCTCGTGATGTGCGTTATGCAAAAACGCAAGACGCGAGAGAATAATTGATATACGAAACAAGACGGTCGCAAGACCGTTTTTGCTTGGGAATTTTTCGTACACTGTTGACAATGCCGAGTTGTTCATGTATACTTTATTAAAAATCGTTCGGGAGCGAAAGATGATAAGAATAGCGATCGTCGATGACGAAAAACAATATGCGGACGAGCTTGCGGAGTTTATATCGAGATTTTCCAAGGAAACGGGCGTTGCCGTCGAATACGAAACGTTCGGCGACGGCGCAAGCTTTATCGACGAATACGATCCGCGGTTCGACATCGTGCTCATGGATATAGCCATGCCGCATTTAAACGGCATGGACGCCGCCAAGCTTTTGCGGCAAAAGGACAAAGCGGTGTGCCTGATATTTATAACGACGCTGTCCAATTACGCGATCAAGGGGTACGAAGTGGACGCGCTCGATTTCGTCGTCAAGCCCGCGACGTACGAGCTGATAAAGATCAAGCTCGAAAAAGCGATAACGTCGCTCAAAAAATGCGAGCTGTCGTACGTGATCGCGTCGCCGACGGAAATGAAGCGCGTCGCGCTTGCCGATATATCTTATATAGAAAGCAACAAGCATTATCTGTATTTCCACACGTCGGGCGGCGAGATAAAAATGCGCAGTACCATGAAAGAGATAGCCGAATACTTTACTGCCAACGGGTTTGCGTTCGTAAGCGGGTCGTTGCTCGTCAATCTTCCGCACGTCGATTATTTCAAGGGCAACGAGATAAGCGTCAAGGGCGAGATATTGCCGATAGCGCGTACCTGCAAGACCGAATTTTTGCAACGGCTGTCGGCGTACGTCGGGGGCGGGAGAGCATGACCGCCGCAGACGTTTTTGCTATAACCATTTATCACGGCTATATACCGCAAATACTGTTGGCGGAAGCGATGTTTACGCTCAAACTGCGTCGGCGCGATAAGTTTTGGTTGCGCGTCGCGATCGGGTTGCCGCTCGCAGTGTTTTCGATGATAGTTATCCCCAATATGCTCGCGCTCGTCGTATCGGGAATATTTTCTCTGAATATATTTTTGCTGTCGCTCGGGCTGTGCGCGTTTCTGTTTGAAAACAAATTTACCGATATCCTGTTTTGCTGTGTGGGCGCGCAGTTTACGCAAAATCTTTCGTACAACCTGGAAAACCTGATCTACCGTCCGTGGGCGGATAAAATAAGCGATGCGGGCTGGCTGTGCATTTCGCTCGGGAGCACGGCGGCGGTATACGCGCTCGCGTATTTTGCTTGCGTCGGGCGTATGCGCTCGGGCGATGCGGTGCGCGTGGGCAAGGCGTATGTTTTTACCGTCGCGGTAGTCAACGTGTTGTTCGTGTATATATTGCAGTATTTGTTCCAATATTACGAAATAGATAAAATGTGGATAACGCGGCTGCCGCTCATAATGTGTTGCGTGTTCGGGCTCGTCATGCAGTTCGGGCTTTTGGCGTACAAGGACGAGCAAGCGGAAAACGCGCGGCTGGAATACTTTTTGAAACGCGAGCGCGAGCAGTACGAAACCGTCAAAAACTCGATCGATCTTATCAACATGAAGGCGCACGACCTTAAACATCATATACTTCGCGCGCAGAGCGCGGCAAGCTACGACAGCGACGAACTCGACGAAATAGCGAAGATAGTCGGCGAATACGAAAACACCGTTAAAAGCGGCAACCAAACGCTTGACGTCATACTTACCGAAAAGCAGTACCGTTGCAAGCACAACGACATAGAGTTTTCGGTGATAGCCGACGGTGCGCAGCTCGCTTTTATGCACACGTCCGACCTTGTGGCTATATTCGGCAACGCGCTGGATAACGCCGTCGAATGCGAATTGCGCGTGCCCGACAAAAACAAACGCTGTATCGCGTTGCGCGTCGTAAAAAGGGGCGGTATGCTTTCCGTCCATGTCGAAAATTATTGCGAAGAAGCTCCCGTGTTTATCGACGGTTTGCCGAGATCGACAAAGGGCGACGACCGTTTTCACGGCTTCGGCATGAAAAGCATACGTTATGCCGTCGAAAAATACGGCGGTACGGTGCAAGCCGAGCTCGCGGGGAAGCTGTTCTGTCTTAATATCCTGATCCCGATACCCGAAAGATAGCGACGTGTTTTCGCGCGCGCCGTTTGCCGTGCGGAAACGCGCGATAAACGGATATGCCTAAAATTTGCGTAAATTTGCCACGAAATGTCATTACGCAATGCGGATGATATACTTTTCTTATAAACGGGCGAGACCCGAACAAGGAGGAAGTATATGAAGATCACCAAAATCGGCAATAAGCTTTTATGGCGCGTATTATCTGTCGTATTCGCTTTTTTGCTGACCGTAGTCGTTGCGGGGCTTGTAATCGCAACGGAGTACGTCACCACAATTAACGGTGTGCTCGGTATCACCAATACCCGTACCGTCAAAGTGGGTGACGACGAAGAAGTCGATGCGATCCGTTATAAAAGCGAGTATTCTTCGCTCGATGAGCTTTACAAGCATCAACAGGATCTGGCAAAACGTTTGGAAGCCGAAGGTGCGGTATTGCTTAAAAACGACAATAACGCACTCCCGCTTGGGAAAGGGGCTCAAGTGAGCGTATTTTCGCGCTCGTCGGTAGACCCCGTTTACGGTGGCACGGGTTCCGGTAGCGTCAATGCGTCGGTAGCAGTCGACGTCAAGACAGCGTTCGAGAAAGACGGAAAGATGAGTATAAACCCCGCGCTGTGGAACGCTTACAAGACATTTACCGCTAATTCGTCCGTTAAGAATCGCGTGGACGCAGATCTTATGGGTACGCGTCCCACAAAGTTTTACGTGCTTGAAGCGGATTCGTCGGTGTATACGGCGGAAGTAAAAGGTTCGTATGCGTCTTATCATGATGCGGCGGTGGTGATGATCTCTCGCGTGGGCGGAGAAGGCGCCGATCTCGTGACGGGTGATTTTGCCGACGGCAGTAAATATCTTGCGTTGCAAGATGCGGAAAAGGCTATGCTTAACGAAGTAAAAGCCAATTTCGACAAGATAATCGTGCTCGTAAACAGCAGTAACGCCATGGAACTGGATTGGTTGGACGAATACGAAGTTGATGCGTGTCTGTGGATAGGCGGCGTCGGTCAGGAAGGGTTGCACGCCGTTGCGGATATTCTCGTCGGAAACGTCAATCCGTCGGGACGGTTGGTCGATACTTATGCGACGGACAGTTTATCGTCGCCCGCTATGCAAAATTTCGGCGATTTTACTTTTGCAAACGTCGATGCGCTCAATGCCGCTCTTGCGGGTGAGTATGGCACTAACGGCGCAAGCACGTACAGTAAATACTTGGTTTATGCGGAAGGTATCTACGTCGGATACAAGTATTACGAAACTCGATACGAAGACGCTTTGCTCGGCGGGCGAAACGCTGCTTCTGCAAAAGGCGCGTTTGTGGGCGATACGTGGGATTATGCGAAAGAAATAACATTCCCGTTCGGCTACGGTATGTCGTACACAACGTTCAAGCAAACTTTGGGTGCGGTCAAGGATAACGGCGACACTCTCTCCGTGTCCGTGACCGTTACAAATACAGGCAAAACGTCCGGTAAGTCGGTCGTAGAGATATACGGTCAATCGGAGTATACTGAATTCGACGAACGAAACGGCATAGAGAAAGCCGCCGTTCAGCTGGTCGGTTTCGCCAAAACCAAAGAACTCGCTTCGGGCGCGTCGGAGGCCGTTACGGTCGAAGTAAACAAATACGATCTTGCGACTTACGATGCCGAAGTAAACAAAGGGTATATTTTGGAAAACGGCGATTATTATATCGCGCTCGGTTCGGATGCTCACGACGCTTTAAACAACATACTCAAAGCAAAAGGCAAGTCGGGCATGGTCGATCATAACGGTGTGTCCGTCGTCGGCAACGAAAAGAACGTTTACGGTTGGACCGTAGGCGCAACGGACAATACATCGTACATGTATTCCGAATATACGAAAAACAAAGTGAGCAATTTGTTCGACGACGCCGATCTCAACTACTACGGCGACGGACTCGTCAAATATACCACGCGAAGTGATTGGAACACTTTTCCCGATGCGACGGTCGGTTTGGTCGCAAACGAAAAAATGATTAACGCATTGCATTTTAATTACGGGGAAAGCGGCAAGACCGATACTTCCGCGTTCAAGACCAAACAAGAAAACGGTTTGGTGCTTGCGGCGCTTATAGGCGTCGATTACGAAGCATCGCAATGGCAAGAGCTTATCGATCAAATGAGTATGGAAGATCTGATGACCGTCGTCGCAAAGGCTTGCAAGGAACAAGTGACTTCCATAGGCAAGCCGCTCAACTATCTTAAAGACGGACCGCAGTCGATAACGGGCAATGCGTCGAGCGGCGGCGGGTTGTACTATAACAAACCGGTAGGCGAAGCCATGTTGACCAACCCCGACGATAAACCGACGGACACGCCGTCTATGGCGTACACTTCGGAAGTGGTCGTCGCTTCGACTTGGAACACGGAGCTCGCCGAAGAACTCGGCAAAGCGTTCGGCGAGGACGGACTGTGGACGCTCGTACATCATCACTATTCGCCGGGCGCCAATATCCACCGTACGCCTTATTCGGGGCGTAACTTTGAATATTACAGCGAGGACGGATTCTTGACGGGTAAACTCGCGGCAGCGGAAGTCAAGGGCGAAATATCGAAGGGCATGATAACTTACATCAAGCATTTTGTGCTTAACGATCAGGAGCTTAACCGTACGGGCGTAAGTACGTTTGCAAACGAACAGTCTTTGCGCGAAATATATCTGCGTGGTTTCGAGTACGCTTTTACCGAGGGCAAAACTAATGCCGTTATGGGCGGATTTAACCGCATCGGCTGTACGTGGACGGGCGCGCATAAAGGACTCATGACAGATCTTATCGTCAAAGAGTGGGGCTTTAACGGCATAGTGGATACCGACTTTGCACTGTTTGCGCACATGGAAGCGCGAAGCGGCGTTATGGCGGGAACGACCGATTTTGCCGTCACCAACGAACTGCGCTCGGGTGAGCTTATGAAGTCGATAGAAAAGGACGCCGAGCTGTATGCCGCCGTTCGCGAAGCGGCGCACAGAAACTTGTACGTTATAGCCAACAGTGCGGAAATGAACGGACTCACTTCCAACATGCGCATAGTGACGGTACTCGTTTGGTATCAAATATTACTTATCGTATTTATAGTATTGTTCGCGATAGCGGCGATAGGCAGTATCGTAATGCTTGTTCTGCATACCTATAAAAAGGAGAACGATTGATCATGGATAAAATCAAGCAATTTTTTGCGAAAAAAACGGTCGGATATTATCTGTTTTTGGGCGCGGCGCTCATGGCGCTTTTGGCGGTCATCGTGTACAGCGCGCGCGGCGGCGACGTATTGACAAAGCTGAGCGTGGCTGTTATAATACTGTTCGTAGCGGGGCTCGTCATTAATATAGCCATGGCGATCAAGGATATAAAACCGCTCGAAATCGTTCCGTTCGTTTTGTATCTTGCGGCTTTGTTCGTGTTTATTGACAGCGAGATAGACTTTTTGGGCAACGTGTTTATGGGCATCGACGGAAATACTCTCGACGGCGCGTTGATATTTGCGGTCGTAGCTGGCGTGCTCGCGGTCGGGCTCGGCATGGCGTCCGCAATAATGAAGCACGAAAAAGAATAGTTACGGTATATCGCTTTGCCGTCGTTCTGGTCGCATAAGGACCGAGCGGCGGCGGGCGTTATTTAAAATTTTTATAAGGAGGCGACGTGAAAGAATTATTAAAACATTTCAAGACTTGCGATAAAGCCGCAGCGGCGGTAAGCTCCGCCGTCGGCGTTATGTCGCTTGTCGATATAATTCGTTATGCCGTTCTCGGTCAGCCCGTAGCGTTGCTTACGGTGATTGTCGTAAACGCGTTGTTTATGCTCGTCGCGGCGGCGGCGTTGTTCGGAAGGCTTCATGCGTTATATGCGCTTATCGCCGTGTTCGCCGCAGTGTTGTTTTTTACGACCAACAACTTCGGCACGACGCTGTTCAATTTTACATACGTTTTGCAAGCCGTTGTCGCGGCGGTCGGCGCGGTCGCGGGCACGGCGCTTGCGGTCATCAATAAGGATAAGCCAAAGATCAAGCCGGCACTTGTTTTGTCGGCGATCGCCGCGATTATCGTCGCGGTCTTCGGGATAGTTTGGGGCGCATGCGTCGCGTCGGCAAAGAACAGAACGACGGCGCAAGCCGAAAGATGGGCGGTGCCGACGGCGTTCGATAAGACCGACTGCCCGCAAAAGGGCGCGCTCGAAAAAATCGACTATGCGACGAAAGCGTACGCGACCGACGGGCGAGAAGTAGAGAAATCGGCGTATGTTTATTTGCCGTACGGCTACAACGGTGAAAATCGATATAATATTTTGTACTTGCTTCACGGCACGGGCGACGACGAGGAATACTGGCTTAAAAAGCATTCCTACAATGTGACGATGATAGATAACCTTATATATAGCGGCGTTATCGAACCGCTTATCGTCGTTACTCCGACGTTCTACACGGAAAACGATTGTTTCGGCGATCTCGACCCGCTTACATACTCGTTTAAGGACGAACTTCGCAACGACCTTATGCCCGCAGTCGAAAGCAAGTATTCTACGTTTGCGCAAACGTCGGACGACGAAGGCTTTAAAAACAGCAGGACGCACCGTGCGTTTGCCGGATTATCGCGCGGCGCTGTAACGACGTTGCATTCGGTGCTGTGCGGATCGCTCGATTATTTCTCGTCGTTCGGCACGTTCAGCGCGAGCCGCACCGAGCTTGCGGAATATGAAAAAGCCAACCTGACGGGCGCGGCGAAAGAGCTGTCTATCGATTATTGGTACGTCGCGAGCGGCGCGTTCGACTTCGGGTTTGCAAGCCAGTGGCACGATTGGAACGAAATAGTCAAAGCCGATCCGCGATTGACGGTCGGGGAGAACACTGCGTTCGATAATTATCCTATGCGCTACCACTCCATGGGGAATTGGCATTTGGCGCTGTACAACTTTCTTTTGAAAATATTTTAGCGCTATCGGCACGTCCGTAATATCAAACAAAAAACGCGAGAAAAACTCGCGTTTTTTGTTTGTCGTATTAATTCGGTTTTATTCCGCTTTACCGAATATGCCGTCGAGAAAAGTTGCGGCTTCATCAAAGCGGTGTGCGACGGCGTCGGGCGAGTGCGCGTCCGAGCCGAGCACGGGACGCACGCCGCCCGCGGCTTTGTATGCTTGCAAAAAGTCGGCGCGCGGCAAACGGAATGTTTCGCCGCCCTTGGTGTTCTCCTCGAACCGCACGCCGCGCGCGAGCGCTTTTTTTATCACCTTGTTCATCAGCGGCGCAAAGCTTTCGTAGTCCATTATCCAGTCCGACTGCGGGTATGGCGCGTAACGCTCGAAGAATCCGAAGTGACCGATCGTGTTGAATTCCCACGGTGCGTCGAGCGAATCGAGCACGGCGTCGATATACTTTTCGTAAGTTTTTATGCGCCCGCCGTCGTACTGCGCATACCACGGTCCGGGCACGTAATGCACGCTCGTTATGATGTACTCGAACGGCAGTTTTTTTATCAGGTCGTAGGTGCGTTTATATGTGTCGAGCTCGAACCCCGCTTCCAATCCGATATATATTTTAAGATCGGGGTTGGCGTTGCGAATGCGTTCCCATGTTTTAAAGTAGTCGATGAAATCTATTTCTTCGCTCCATCTGTCGACGTCGATATGATCGGTTATGATAAAGCCGCGCAAACCGCGCGCTCGCGCGCTTTTTACGAGCGCTTCGGGCGTTTGGTCGGAATCGGGCGAGAATCGACTGTGCGTATGGCAGTCGAGCCCCGTGAGATCTGTGTTGTAGGGTAATAGATCCATGGCGGTCGTTCCTTATAGCTCCGCGACCGATCGCGGTAATCGGAGTATAACAAAATTCGAGCGTCCGTGTCAAGCGCGTCGACGGGGCGTATGATATAAAAACGCGGATATGCGCGCGCTTGCGAATAAAAAGTAAATAAATGGCAAAAACATATGGAAAACGTTTGATTTTTAGTCCGTTGTTTAGTATAATTATAGGACAAGTTTTAATCGGTATAGGTGTAATAAATGTTTAAACGCATTGTAACAGGAATATTGACTTTCGTGCTGGCGGCAGGCTTGCTGTGCGGTTGCTCGTTCATCACTCACGACACCGAGCGCGACATGCGGCAAAAAGTAGCTTACGTTAAGTCGTACACGATAACGAACAGCATAAAAAACGAGAACGGCGAAACGGTTTTGGCCGATCCGTACGTTACGCCCGAAAAGACCATTTACAAGCGCGATCTTATCGACTACGTAAACAATAACGCGAGCAACCTTTCTCAAACGTTCGGTTCGGACGTCGAAGGCTTGTACCGTTATGCGGTGGACATGCTCGTCAACGTCGAGCTCGTTACCAACGAAGTGGACGCGCTCATAGCCTGCGGCAAAGTCGAATGGGGCAGAAAAGAACAAAACAGCATAAAAAAGAGTATTTACGGCGTTATAGATAACACGCTCACTTCCTTAAAGAACACTATACTCGCCGAGCGCGACGAAGAACAGATAACTCCCGACGACGGTAATTCGAGCGTCGACGCCGAAACGACGTATCCCGTCAAACCCGATGTGACCGACGACGATGACGCAGGCGACAACGAAAACGTTTGGGACGAAGAGATATGGGAGCCCAGCAAATCGCGCTATCCCGGCTATAACGGCGACAGCGAACAGCGCTCGCTCGAACGCGAAGCGATGCGTCGGTTCATTTCGCTCATCGAGAGCCGCGTGAAAGACGATTTCCGTATCACAGATGCGGAACGCGAAAAGTTCGACGCCGAGATCAAAGCGATCGACAAGCGCATCGACACCAAGGGCATAGAAGAGATATATCCCGTTATCGGCACGTACCCTGTTGCAGACGAGAGCGAGTTCGGGCATTTGATGTATTATATCACGGGCGAATCGCTCGAACGCTCGCAGAAGATAACGGCGTTGCAAAGCTATTTGACCGAAGGTATCACGGTATCGGCGGGCGAGGTTGCGGACAGATTTACTTCTCAGCTCAACGAGCAACGCAGTCTTTATACTTCCGACATAGCCGCATACAATACCGCCATGTCGAGCAGTTCGACCACGACCGTGCTGTATCATCCCAACGATAATTATTTTTACGTAAAGCATGTTCTGCTCCCGTTCTCCGACGAACAGACCGAAGCGCTCAAAGCCTATAAAGCGAGTGCGGAAGTTACGAGCTTGCAGGAAAAAGAGCAGGAAAAGCTTATCAACGAATACAGAGCGCGGCTCGCCGACGCGATAGTTTGCTATCCGCACGAAAACGGCGAGGACGATAAGTCGCGTCCTATGTCGGTCGAGCAGGTGATGTCGCATATACGCTCGGTTATGCTCCCGTTGCAATCGAACGTCGCGAGCGCGGACGTAGCTTTCGACGATCTCATATATCTGTACAATACCGATCCGGGCGCGTTCGGCAATAACAAAGGTTATGTCGTTAAGTATCGTAACGACGAGGGCGAGCAAGAGACATATAGACAGGAGTTTGCGGACGCGGCGCGGTACATGCGCGAAAATATCGAAGTCGGTCAGGTTTATTACGAGCCTGTCATTACCGATTACGGCGTTCACATCATGTACTTGGCTTCGGTAGTTCGCCCCGGCGCAGTGGGATTGTACGACTACACCACGCCCGGCAAGCTCGAAACCTATTACGATATTTTGGAAAAGCCCATACGCACGGCGCGCGAGAGCGCGGCATATAAAACGTGGGAAGACAACGTTCTTACGTACAACTACAAAACGCAGACCGAGTTGTACGAAAAAGCGTTTTCCGATCTTTGGGGCGCGTAAGGAGTAGATATCATGGCAAGATTCGGCGGATACGGTCGCGGCGGCGGCGGTGGCGGCATGAACATGCAACAAATGATGCAACAGGCTCAAAAGTTGCAGGCGCAAATGGCGCAAGCAAAGGAAGAGCTCGAAAACGCGCGTGTCACGGGCACGGCGGGCGGCGGCGCGGTTTCGGTCACTATATCGGGCAGTAAACGGTTTATTTCCGTCGAGATCAAGCCGGAAGTAGTCGATCCCGACGATGTGGAAATGCTCGAAGACCTTATCACGGCGGCGGCGAACGAGGCGTACGTTCAGGCGGACGAGCTCGTTCAAAACAGTCCGCTTTCTCAGCTCGGCGTTTAATGAAAGAGATAAAAAGCATCGCCGTGCTCGCGAGCAGGTTCGCAATGCTCCCTGGCGTAGGCAGAAAGACCGCTTTGCGCTATGCTCATGCGGTCATAGACATGTCCGAACAGGAAGTGGACGCATTTTGCGACGCGCTCAGGGACGTTAAAAACAGCGTCAGGCTGTGTTCCGTGTGCGGGAATTACACCGACGGCGAAGTGTGCGATCTGTGCGCGAGCCGTCCGAGCAAACAGGTTTGCGTCGTCGCGTATCCCAAGGATGTTGCGGCGATAGAAAAAACGGGCGCTTTCGACGGTGTTTATCATGTTTTGCACGGTACGCTTTCGCCCATGAACAACCGTACTCCCGACGATCTTAATATCAAATCGTTGATGGCAAGACTGGACGGAACGGACGAAGTTATCGTCGCTACAAATCCCGATGTGGAAGGCGAGGCGACGGCGGTATATCTCGCGCGGCTCATCAAGCCGCTCGGCATAAAGGTTACAAGGATCGCGCAGGGCATATCTATGGGCTCGGAGCTCGAATATGCCGATTCGGTCACGCTGTCGCAGGCACTCGACAGACGCACGTCGTTGTGAACGGTAAATACATAAAAGCAATTTCATAAATTTCCGCTCAAACGTTTGCAAATTCGCGCGCGGTGTGATATAATCTAATTCGCATGTAAATACCTTGCTATCGCGGCTCGGTTGGATCGGCTGAGCGTTGAGCGGGGCGTAACGGTCTGTAAGAGAATAAAAATATGCTACTGTGGCTCAGTTGGTAGAGCAGCTGATTCGTAATCAGCAGGTCGGCGGTTCGAGTCCGCCCAGTAGCTCCAACCCCCCATACGGCATAGCCGTATGGGGGGTTTTAGCTACTGCGGCGGCTCGCCGTGCGCTGTGGAGTAAAGCATGATAAATGCGACAGTGCATTTTTCGGCGCACGGTTCGCTAGGCGCTTGCGTCGACAAACACTAAAACGAGCACGGTATATCGGGAAAATACACACATGAAACGAGCAAAGAATACGGAGCGTAAAGCCCGCCCGCGAGATACGCGGGCATTCCGCCCGAGAACGTAGTGCGGCATAGCCGACGCGGGATTGTATACCGGTGATAGTAACGCAATGTTCTATATTCGATCTTCTATTTTTTCTCTTTATTTGTTGAGTTCGGATAATACCAATCCGTATCTTCAAAAAAATCCCTATGTATATAACTGTCGCTATAACCTTTTGTGCATTCAAATTCGGCACGTTGTAGCATTTTAATTCGATAGTCTTGTTCTTCAACCAAGCTCAATATTTCAAGAGCTTGTTGTTTGGGCATGTTTATGAGTGTTTCCATGAACGCACTGTCCAATTCCAAAAGCTCGTTGTTATATTCGATTTCTTCATCCGATGGATTTTCGATATACTCCGAAAAGAACGCTTCCGAATGCTTGATTAACCTTTGTGCAATAGATTTCATATGGTATTTCTCCAAGTTGATTGTGTATTAACATACTCAGATATAAGAATGAGTGAACGCTGTTTTCATATGACTGACTTTATTATAATGCGCTCTATTTCGTGGCTACGAAACAATATTTTTTCATTGAGATGTATAATTTATTTAGTGA
>CANDGE010000005.1 GCA_947384195.1 uncultured Clostridia bacterium | reverse complement strand
CGCGTCGGATATGCGTCGACGGTTTCGCCGTATCGCGCGTGACGCAAGGCGCCGCGAGACGCACTCGAACGTATTGCGCAGGCGATCCCGTCGTTGCCAAGGCACGGAGCGCAGGCAATAGCCTTGTCCTATCGACAAGCGACGTAACGACCGTACAACACATCTCGATTCGACACCCGAATGACGCAAGGCACGCTCGATCGATATCGCGTCGGATATGCGTCGACGGTTTCGCCGTATCGCGCGTGACGCAAGGCGCCGCAGTGACGACGCATAAAAAAGGGCTGATCGCTCAGCCCTTGCAGTTACGTTAATTTCCGCGATACAGTATCAAAGTCACAAAGAACAATATCGCAAGCACGCCCTCTATTATCCCGAGAATAACCGTGACGCGTTTCATCACCGATTCGAGCGATTTGGACTTGTCCTTGGAATAAAAAGTATCGCGCGCTCCCGTCAACGCGCCCATACCGGACGACGACGAAGGCTGAAACATTATAAAAGCAATGAGCAACAACGCAATAGCGACCATGAGCACCATCATTACGATGCGCACGTACGGGAACGAATCGACCATCCATTGCGGAGGCGTAAAAGACAAAAAGCTGTATGACATAATAAACCTCTTCAAATAAGCCTTAATATTATAACACACAAAACGTCGCACCGCAAGCGTTTTAACACACTTTTATGCGGTCGCCCGCCCGATTTTTCCGTTTATATCGGCAAAATCGACAAAATTCGAGCGTTTGCCGACCGAAAAACGGTTGACAACATAATATATAAGTAGTATAATAGGCGTACTCACTTGATGCGGGGTGGAGCAGTTAGGTAGCTCGTCGGGCTCATAACCCGAAGGTCGCGAGGTTCAAGTCCCGCCCCCGCTACCAAAAATCGGCAAATGCGCAAGCGTTTGTCGATTTTTACTTATTCACTTTTCACTATTCACTTTTCACTGCTATTCGTCGCCGATTTTCGGAGTGAATAACTAACAGTGAATAGTGAACAGATAAATATATAATCTTGACATTTCCGAATAAATGCTGTACAATAAATTTAAACAATATAAGGCGGCAAACAATGACAGAAAGTCCCTTGATGACAAAATCGAAACAACTGGCGCTCGACATCATACAGCTTTGTAAAATAATCAAATTACAAACCAAGGAAAGCGTCTTAACAAATCAGCTATTGCGTAGCGGCACATCAATCGGAGCAAACATACGTGAAGCATTTTTTGCGCATAGCAAAGCGGATTTCATAGCAAAATTGCAAATAGCATTAAAAGAATGCTCCGAAACCGAATATTGGATAGAACTTATGATCGAAAGTAATTTGTGCGATGCAAAACAATTATTGAGCGAATGCTCGGAAATAAAACGAATGCTGATCGCATCTATAAACACCGCGAAAAACAATTCCCGACTCGCATAAGATATCGGTAAAGCTTGACACGCTTTACCGATTTTTCTTTTATCTATCCCCTTTTCGCTCCTACTTTCCACTATTCGCTTTTAACTCTGATTTTAATTTGATTTCATGCCAGCCGAATACAATAAATTTATTATAAAATACCGCGAAATTTGTAAATTATTGTATTATCTTAACTTGTTTGAACATACGGATAAAATATGGTCAAAACGTGCCGTTTTGCCGAAAATACAGTGATTTTTAAACATATTTTCGCGTTTGTGTCTAAAATACATTGACAAAATCGGGCGTTTGTGTTAAAATACGGACATAAACGCTTGATTATTCACCATTGAGCGTGCAGGGAGAACAAATGCCCGGATCGATAATGAAAAAATCGTCGTTCATGACACGGCGTAAGATCATAATTTACATAATAGCGACAATACTGATACTCGGCATAGTATCGGGTTTTTCCGATCCTTTTTTGCCCGACAACACGGTATACAAAGCGACCGTCGGCGAGACCATAGTAGCCGAAAAAGCCCCGCCCGCATCGGGCACGCCCGCCGATTACGACCTTATGTCCAATCTGCAATTCGCGGCGTATAAGCTCCACCATTCGTCGTACTTCCGCGGCGAAACGGACGGCACGGTCGTAGCGGATATCGGCTTTACCACTTATACGCAAAAGCTGACCAACACGCGCGTCGTGCTCGACGAAAACACGGTGTTTGCAGAAACGGTATCATCGTCGTCGCTCAAAAGCCTTGCCGAACAAAAGTACGCCGACAACGGCATAATCATTTACCGTCCGTCGACAAAGATATCGGGAGGAAAAGCGACGTATTCGGACACCGCATACCGCATGACGTACGAAAACTACGCCAACAATTACGGCACGGTGCCCAACCAACTGAGCAAATACATAATAGATCCCAAGACCATAATCGCCGTACGCGACGATAACGCCGAAGCCGCGCTATCGTATGCCGCGCGCCGCGGCGGAGTTGCGTATGCCGACGAAGCCGACGACTCCGACGCCGTCGGATACTACGTGCCCGAAAATCTCGTAGCGGACGCAGACGGCAATTATTGCTTTACGCTCACGCTCGATCCCGAAACGAGCACGCGTTATTACCGCAACGAGGTGCGCACGCTCGGCGGAGCGGATCAAAATCCCAAATTCCACTCCGCGCAGGTCACCGTAAAGATCGCGCCCGACTGGACGCCGATATGGGTCACCACCGTCGAAAACTACGACATAGCGATCCCCGTTCTCGGCGCAATGAACTGCACGGGCACTAACGTCGAAACGTTTTACGATATCGACGCGCAAGGCGAACTGCCCGAGCGCGACTTTTTCCAACCGTATATAGACAGCGCCAAAAACGATCCCGACTACGTTCCGCCCGCCCCGCCCGCGCCGACGGTCACTTCGCCCGCCGACTATCTCGCGGCGGCGTTCGCGGATTATTTGTCGGGCGCAAAGCCGCTCGAACTGACCGCCGACATCGCAGTCGGCGATATATCGGCGTACGACCTTACGATCTCCGCCGACCTGCAAACGCTCGATATACAAGCTATGCTCGGCGATCTTTACGTCAAGTATTCGGGCGACAAGGTATATATCAATCTCAACGAGCTCAACGGTTACATGTCGACTTCGGACTTTGCCGAACTCATGACCTATCCGCAAATATCCGAGCTGTTCGGCGCGCTCGGCGATCTGTCCGACTTCGATATTACCGCCCTGTTCGGCGGCGATATGCTCGGCACGGTGTTCGCCGATTGCGAAATGACTACGACCGACGGCGTGACGCGCATACGTCTGCCGTTCGCGCTCGACGCGACCGCGCTCGGCGGCGGCGAAATAACCGTCGACGCATCGCTGTACATCGACGACCAAACCAAAGCGCTCAAATCGATAGACGGCACGATCGCGGCGTTCGGCAAAACGATAACGGTATCCGCAAAACCGCTCAAACGCTCGCCGCGCTTCCCGTCCACCGACGGCGCGGCAGACATATCGGGCATACTCGACTTTATCCCCGACGCGCTCGAAACCTTGTCCAAACCGACGCTCGGCATAAACGGGCGCATATCGGCAATGGGCTACGATATAGATATAACGGCGTATGTCGACCGCACCGACGGCTTAAAAGCGGACGCCACGCTCACCGCGCTCGGGCTCGATATAGACATAAAGTACGTCGACGAAACGGTATACGTATCGCTCGGCAACATCAACGCTCGCGGCACGACAGACGAGCTCCCCGCTCTTATCGATGCCGTTCTCGGCTCGACGGGCAACGATCTCGGCAAATACGCGGACATGATCAAACCGCTGTTGCCGACGTCCGTCAACGACCTTATCGGCATGGTGCGATCGCTCGAAGTTACCGACGGCACGCTCGACATAGGCTTGCGCGCGCTCACCGTTCCCGTAAGCATTTCGCTCGAACGCGCCGACGGCATGATATCTGCGCTCGGCTTCGGCATAAACGTCGACATGTTCGGGATCGAGTTCGACGCGACCGCCGATCTAGGCTTGACGTCGCCCGAACCGCGCGACATAACGCTTCCCGACGGCGACTTCGTAACGTTCGCCGAACTCGCCGCGTTCGTCGACGATATCAAGCAGTACGCGCAAAGCGGCGCATGCTACGACATAAACGTCGACGGCTCCGTTACGGTAAACGGCACGTCATACCCCGTCGCCGCGCGCATCGCGCTCGACTCATCCGAAAACGGCTTTACGGCGAGCGGCGTATCGAACGTGCTCGGACAAACGGCAACGTTTACTTACGTAGACGATACGGCGTACGTCGCGCTCGGCAATATCAAGCTCAGGCTCGCATCATCCGATATATCCGAGCTCGGCTTGCCTATCGCACGCATGATTTCGATGTTTGCAAACGGCGCGACGGACACATCCGACATGCTCGGCAAATTGCTCGGCGCGATCGGCTCCGTCAAGTTCGACGATAACGGTGCGCTCGTCGCGACTGTCGATATCGACGGAAACACGCTCCTAATAACGCTCGACGCGAGCGCGGGCAAGCTCGCAATAGCGGGCAATGCGTTAGGCGCGGCGCTCGCTCTCGATATAGACATGACGCCGAGCGAAACTTCGCACGGCATAACCGCCCCCGCCGATGCGGGATCGTATGCAAACGTCGCGGAGCTCGGCGCAACGCTCGATAAGCTCGCAGACGTTCTCGAAACGCGCGCTCTCACCGCGACCGCGAACGTTTATCTCGGCGACACGACCGTAACGCTCGGGCTCGAACTCGATTTCGGCGAAACGTTCAAAGCCCGTATCACGGAAAACACGTACGGACTGTGCGCGACAGTTATAGGCAAGACCGCATATATCGAGCTCGGCGACGTTCGCGTAGCGGGCTCGCTCGACGACGTTCCCGCACTGCTCGACGCACTCGGCGGTCTTATCCCCGCGGAACTCCGCGCAACGATCGACGAAATTCTCGGCGGCAAGCTCGATATCGATATCCCCGCCGCGCTCGCGACCGCGCTCGACTGCATAAAGAGCGTTTCCGCAGATAACGGCAGACTGCGCATAGGTCTTTCGTACAACGATATAAATATCGATATAGACGCCGCGGCCGATATCACGGACGCAGTCGTTTCGATAAGCGGCGCAAGCCTATCCGCGCGCGTCACGCTCGCCGATGTTTCGCTCGGCGCGCCCGACATCGCGGTATCGGGACAATATGTGCCCGCACGCACACTGCTCGACGCAGTGCGTCCCGTGCTCCCGCTCGCACGCGCAAACGGCTTCGATATAGCGGTGCGTGTCAAGCTCGGCAATATAGACGTCGTCGGCAGCGTCTACGTATGCTTAGGCGACGGCACGGTCACGATCGACGCCGCGCTCACCGTAGGCGACCTGCCCGTGCGCATCGCCATGACCGACGGCACGCTGTATCTTTCGGTCGGCTCTACGATAAACGTATCGCAACGGCTCGCCGAGCAAGCGATCATGTCGCTGCTGGACGAACTCGATCGCGCATTGCCGGGGATCAAAGCCAAAGCGATTGCGATAATAGAACAGATCAGATCGATGACGCTCGAAAAAATGCTCGGCTGCATATCGCTCGTTCCGACCGACAGCGGCTTTACCGCGACGCTCGACATGAGCAAGGACGGCACCGATATAACTGTCGCACTTACCGCAAAGACCGAAAACGGCGAACTCGGCGCATTAGCGCTCGACTGCGAGCTTTTCGGCACGGCGTTCTCCGTCGAGCTCGACGCAACGGTGACCGACGGCGTGCTCACCGCGCTCGTCATGCCCGAAACGCAAGCCGACGACGCGATCGTAAACGGCATAAATATCGGCATAGCCGCGGCAGACAAACACGCGATAAACATCGACGCAAGCAAATACGTCGATGCTCGAAAGATCGCCGAGCTTATCGCGCCGATACTCGATCTCGTAAAAAGCGCGAACGGCGCAAGATCGATAACGCTCGACGTCAACGCTTTCCTTTTGACAAAGAACAATGCGCAGACGGCTATAAAAGGCAGTATCGCGGTGTCGCTCGACCCGCTCGCGGTCGACGCGTCGCTCAGACTTTTTGCGGGCACGTCCGCCGAGACCGAACTCGATATCGTTTTCGTAAACGGCACGCTGTACGTGAAAACGGGCAACATCATGCTGTCGTTCGACACGGCGCACAATCTGCAACGGCTTTACGACGTTTTGTCCGACTACCTGCCCGAATACATCAACGACGAAATAGCCAAGCTTTTCGGACTCGAATCGGGCGCGAGCGCATTCAGCGATATAGCGCAGTTGATAGACAGATTGAAGGAACTGTCCGCCGCGCAGGGCGTAATGAACAAACTCGAACTGCTGTTCGCCCCGCTCAAAACGGTGGCGGGCAACAGTACGGTAAAAACCGCGATCGACATGGTAAGCATATTCGATCGCGACGGCGCGATCTCGGTCGGGCTCAACGTTATGGGCGTAACGCTCAACGCGACGCCCGCGCTCAACGCAGACAAGACCGCCGTCGTCGGCTTTTCCGTCGATACATCGATAGTCGGTCATACGTTTAAGTTCGGCGTCGACGGCTTTGCGCTCTCCGACTCGCCTATCCGAATAGCCGCGCCGCAAAACGCCGCCGACTATGTATCTATCGTAGAATTTATCGAAACGATAGACAACGCCGTTAAAACGTTCACCACTCGCGACGCCGACGGCAATATCACGTTCGAGACTCGCACGTTCGACTTCGATTATCAAACGTTCGAGATAGAAACGACCACCGACGAAAACGGTAACACCGTCAACGTCAAGGACGAAGCGGGCAGAGATAAGCCGCGCGTCGACGAAAACGGCAACAAGATAGTCGCAAGCACCGTCAAGGTATACAACAAGCCCGACCATTCTGCGCTCAAAGGCAAATTCATAAGGGACGAACAAACCGATGCCGACGGCAACGTAATATCCGTCAGCTATAAATTCAATCTCGAAGCGCACATCGTACTCGATATCGACACGCTTAAAAACAGCACGCCCATAACGCTCGACCTGTACGTCATCAACAATTCGGACACGAGCGGCATAGCGTTTATCGACTATACGGAAGGCAACGGACACGGCGAACGCATCTCCATCGATTACAATTCGATAATGCAGATAGCGGCGGCGGCGTTCGACATAATAGGCGTCGACGACGATATAGTAGACATGTTGCTCGGCGAATACAGGCTGGATATAGACACGTCTATATTCGACTCTATGGACATAGCGGGGCTGGACACGATAAAGGATACGCTTACCAAATCGGTCGGCGCAGTGCAATACGTAAAAGACGGCATAGCCGCCGCAAAAGACGGCTGGAACTCGATAGCTACCGCGGGCAGTATCGAAGAACTCCGCAAACGGCTGAACGACGTTAAAGCCAAGTTCGGCAATGCCGTGGAACTGATCAAGACAGCCGTGTCGTTATTCACCGCCGAAAGCGCGGCGATCGACGGATCGCCCGTCGAAACAACCGACGAACCGACGGCACTCAACGGCGAGCTGTTCAAACAAATAGTCAACGGCATAACGCTCGAAAAGACCGACGCTCACATTCGCGCCACCGTCGACAATTCCATAACGACGGGCGCGGACGGCGACGCGGCGGTCACGGTAACTCAGAGCAATAAAAGGATAGACGGTATCAACGTCAACGGGCTTGACGTAAACACCGCAAAATTGCAAAACTTCGACGTCAAGTTCACGGCGGGCGGCAACGTGGATATCGCCCTGCCCGACGGCTATAACACCACTGTCGGCAACTCGACGTATTCGGACTTCGCCGACATAAAACACCTGTTGTTCGACGTAATGAATACAGCCAACATGTTCGAGTTTGAAATAGGCGACGCGACGGCGGCTACCGACTCGAACAAGATCGAACTCGGTATCAAGCTGTTAGGCGTGGAATCTATCAAGATCAATTTCCGCTACAACGTAAAAGTGCGCATCATCGATCAGGGCGAGGGCGCGGAACCGCGCTACAAGACAGCGGCGACAGTCGAGCTTATATTCCAAAACTGCAAGGCGGCAGGCGCATTGCTCGTTCCCAACTGCACGACCAAACTGTATTTCTACGACAACGTTATTTATGTCAAAGGCTTGGAGTGGTACGAAGAGGCCTATAAAAACTGGCTGGGTCAAACCAAGTACGAATGGAAACAACGCGACATTGCCGTAGCTTACACCGTCGAACAGCTCGGCAACATGCTTTCTTCCGATATAGGCATGGAAAAGCTTATGTA
The DNA here is from genome assembly GCA_947384195.1 of uncultured Clostridia bacterium. Lineage (GTDB taxonomy): Bacteria > Bacillota > Clostridia > Christensenellales > Pumilibacteraceae > Anaerocaecibacter. The sequence continues at coordinate 34,583 of CANDGE010000005.1, read as the reverse complement.
CGAGCTATTGTTCTACATGCTGCCGCTAAGTCGCGACTTCACTTTTGTCGGTATAGACTTGCAGGGCAAGATCGCCGAATCGGTGTCCGCTCCGTCGACGGGCGCAGATCCCGCGCCTACCGTCGCCACGGTATTCAAGGGCTACGCTTACGACGGCGGCACGCACTCGGTCAAGATAGGACTTTCCGAATTAGCCGAAGCACCCGATTCAAACATGCTCGGCGATCTTACGGTAACGCTCACAGGCAAAAACGACGGCGACGACAATATACTCGACAACTACATAAGCGCGGCGAGCATAACCACTTCGCTCGTAAACAACTCCGCTTGCACGATAAACGTGCGTTTGTTTGCCGAATTGCGCAATCCCGAAACCTATACCGATCCTGCTGACGGCATACAAAAATTGCGCAGCAAGGGCTTGACCGATACCACGGACGGACATATATTCGACGGCATAATAAACAACGTTATCCCGTCTACGGACTGGCAGTATATTTGGGCGTGATCGAAAACGCCGAGTAAAGCACAAAGCCGAAAGCCGTATCGCATTGATTTGCGATACGGCTTTTACACTGCCATATTATAGAACGACGGCAAAATATTTGCTTCGCTCCTACCTTTCCACTATTTCGCCGCACGCATTTTTAAGCGCGAACGCCGTCAGATCCTTGACGTTGTTTTTAAGCCCTATAAGCAATTTTATATACAGTGCGGTCTTGGTAATATCCGAACACAGCACGACGTTGGGCGCGAAGTCCTTAGCCGAATACTTCTTTTTGCCCGTGATAAGATACATGGGAGTATCGGGGTTTGCGGCGGCAAACTTATTGAATTCGACAACGTTGATGCGTCCCGAATGATACGCCGAATGCACGACCGCCGCACAACGCGATACGTCGAAGTGCGAATAATCGATACCTACATACGGCGAAATGCTCAACACGTTGCTTTGCGTAAGCTCGAAATCCATACCGCGCATAAGCCCCGCATCCGCAAACGTGCGGTCGCCTATCGAAAAATATCCGTTCTCGTGCAAGTGCGCGGGCGCAAGCCGCGCGCCGTGATGTATACGCACCATCTCGCCGGGATTTTTGTAAAGCACAAACACGCCGCGCTCGCCGCGCTCGATAAAATTCTTGGCGGCGTTGAGCACGTCGTAGCCGTTGCTTTCGTCGTCGGTCAAAGGACTGTCCGCCGCACACATCACTATCGGGATCTGCGTCGAACAAAATGCGTACGCCAAATACGACGAAGAAAACGCAAGCGTGTCCGTTCCGTGCGTTACGATAACGCCGTCGGGCTTATCTTTAAGCGCCTTTTCTATCGTAGATCGCAACATGTTCAACGCGTCGAGCCCTACGCCCGCACTATGTATTTTGAACTCGCCGAACACCTTGTTTGCGCCGATAACGGCGGCTATCTGTTCGGTAGCTTCGTCGGAAATAACGTATTCTCCGTTTATCTCGCGACTGCCTATCGTTCCGCCGGTCGCCACAAGATTGATTTTCATAATACACCCCTATACACTCTGTCTGCCAACAATAACACTATTTTTGCATGGTCGAACGCCGTTTTGCCGCGTTCGACCACTCGCGTTTCGTTTAGATCTATTTCGCCGAACGCGTCGCGAACGACGTCGAGCTTAACGTTGAAACCCACGCCGCCGCCCGAAAAAGCGAGCGTATCGTCTGCGCTCCGCGCGACGTCGAACCATACGGCGTCGGACGCATCGTCGGCGGCACAAGCGACTATGTCGCCGTCGACTTCGGCGCAAAACACCGCCGTTATGTTCCGCCAGCGCGGATCGCGCCCGGGCGTGGATACCGTTATAAGCTGGCGCAACGCGATACCGCGTATACCGGTTTCTTCTTCAAGCTCGCGCACCGCCGCGCGCTCGCACGACTCGTCGCTTTCCACAAACCCGCCCGGAAACGCATAACAGCCCAAAAACGGATGCCCGCCGCGTTCGATCATAAGTATCTTCATTCCGTCGTCGGTCTTACGGTATAAAAGCGCGTCGACCGTGACCGACGGACGAAAATACCTCGTAACGTCATAATCGCGCAAAAACTCCTGTTCGGTCTTTCCGTTTTTATCTCTTATCGCTCCCATACCGTCAAAAACCCCCGTGACGTTTTTACGCGCTCGGCAAGCGGGATCCCGTTCTTGACCGAACCGAAATTCCGCCGCCGACCGTATGATCCATTATATCACGCGCGCACGAAAATATCAAGCATTTTACCGCCGACGTTTCCGTCACGTCAATTTTTCGATGAGCGACAAAAATTTTCCCACCCGACTCTCGTCGAGCGCGGCTATATATTCCGTCAATCGCGTAAAATTGTCGGGATCGGACTTTGCGTACGCGCCGCATTTTACGCCGCGACTTTTAAGGCTTGCCGCTATCTCATCCACAAGATCGCGGTGAGATTTGAGCGCGGAACGATATTTGTTTTGATAGCGCAACGCCGTTTTAGCATCGCCGTTTGCCATTTCGTAAATGGCGCGGCGCACGCTTTTGCCCTCGCCTTTGGCAATGAGCACGCCTTCGATCAGCTTGCGCACTTCGCCGTCGGTGAACGGCACAAACCGCTCGCGCTCGACGGCGGCATGTTTGATTCCCAATCTCTCCGCGACTTCGGGCACAAGCTCGAACGTCTTGGCTTGGCTGTAATAGTAATTACGCACCGAATTGACCGAGCGCGCCGTCTTTTCCGCCATTGCGCGAAACGCCGTCGACAGGCTTTCGCCGCATTGACGCGCGTTCTCGCACATTGTAAATAGCTCTACCGTTTCGGCTATTGTCCAGTTTCCGTTTACCATAAGATCCTCCGTTTTTCGAGTACACTAATCATTGACAAGGCAATCAAAGTCTATACATATAATCGAAAATAATATCATATAGTATCGTATGGAATTGCACATACAAAGCGAATTCGATTGCGTATATTTGATAAACGGCGAGCTTACCGAGCGCGCGGACAGCCTTACCATGTCCGAATACGACGTGGCGTATATTACCGTTTTCCCGCTCGACACTTCGCTTTTGCCGTATACCGTAAAACTCGTCAACGCCGACAACGTCAAAAACGAGTTCGCGCTCGGCATAAGACTGTCGTCCGAACACTATCTGCTCGTGCTGTCGCCGCGCCGCCCGATCGTTTACAAAACGTCGCCGCAAACCGTCGCGTGCGCCACGAGCCGCATGGGCAGGCTTTTTTCGCTCGTAAGATCGGGTGACGTGAGCGCGGCATACGCAATGCTGACCGACGAACTGCGCGCAAGCATAGACAAAAAAACGCTCGAAGCTTTTTTCGACGGCTACGAACGTTTGGTGGATTGCACTTGGGAGCAAGGCGACGCGCACAAATTTTATTTGATAACCGAAAGCGGCGTTGCGCGACTGCACTCTTATGCGCTTAAAAACGAATTTATCGACGACATCGCCGAATGCGATAACGCCTGAACTATTTTCTATCTCTGCCCATCAACAGCAAAGCGAGTATGCGCAGGAACTGTAACGACGTTATCATAAACGACGCAACATACGTCATAGCGGCGGCGCGCAAAACCTTTTTGACTGCTGCCGCTTCGTCCGGCAACATGCACGTTTTAAGATAATTATATGCGCGACGGCTCGCATCGAATTCGGTAGGCAACGTCACTAGCGAAAACAACAGCGTCGCGCCCATCACGACAAGCCCCGCGATAAGGAAAGCGCGACCGATCGCGGTATACGGCGACGCAAATCCGAATATATACCCTATTATATATATCGGCCACATCAGTCTGCTCGCAAAATTGACTACGGGCACGAGTTTCAATCGCAACGACGAAAAAAAGTATTTGCGAGAATGCTGTACGGCATGTCCCGCTTCGTGGCATGCCACGCCTATCGCGCCGAGCGCCGACGAATTCCGCACGGTGTCGGACAGCGAAATGGTATTGGTAGTCGGGTTAAAGTTATCGGTCAGCGAACCGCGCACCGCCGCAAACTTGATGTTCGTCAACCCGCTGCTCGCCAAAAAATTCCGCACATACCCCTGCGCCGAGATACCCGACTCGCTCGGGATACGGTTATACTTGTTGAACACCGTTTGGACGCGCACCGACGCGATTATACTGAACAGCAAAAACGGCAAAAACAATACGATCGTTATACCGTACAGTAAATATTCGGGTTCGGTAAACAAATAAGAAAAAGGCATGTAACTTCCTCCCGCAAGCTCCCGCTCGCTCGTTATCGTATTGTATCACGTTAAATGGCTTTTGTAAAGCCTTCGACAATAATTTCACGCAGACATACGGCAAAACTCTTATGCGACAAGCATCGCACCGCTGTTTTCCGCATAACGCAAAGCATAAAAACCGCCCGATGGCGGCATCGCACGATATAGCCGAAAAAAACGGCCGTTATTCGTTCATACTGTTATACAAAAATTTCAGCGCGCATTTATAATGGTAATGCACCGTGCTCAACGGCATATCGAGCTCTTGTGCGATATCTACGAACTTTGTATCGTTAAAGATATACATTTCCACTATTTTATGTTCAAGCTCGTCCAGTCTGCCTAACGCATCGTACATATCCATCTTTTCCAAACGCCTATCTTCGTAATCTACCTTGCCGCGATTTTCGTTCAAAGCGACGTTATCTATATTATCTCGATTGGTTTTAAGCGCTTCGTTTTGAGTTATCTTAAACAGCCACGCATAACCGTTTTGCGTATCGTCAAATTGGTGTATACGCTCCGCAACGTGCGCATACGCAGATATAACTACATCGTCGACATATGACTTGTTACGCAAATACAAACGCGCAATATATTCCAGCCCCAAATATGTATAACGGTAAAACTCGTCAAAAACGTCTTCGCCTGCTTTTATACGCTTTAAATAATCGTTTATCCTTTTACGTCTTTCCGCTGCGCTTACCATGTATAAATTATATCATAAGCTCGCATCATTGTCAACAACGCCGTCAAGCTGTACGAGCGAATTTTCAAACTCGTCATACTCCCCGAACAGATCTTCGCCTATCGAAACTAAGGACGGCGGCAAAACAATGTCCGCAAGCTTGTCGCATTTTCCAAACGCATGATCTCCGATAGCCGTAACACCTGCCATGCCTTTGACTCTCGTCAAATTATAACAACCGTAAAACGCACCTCTTCCTATGATCTCCGTGCAGCTTCTCACTGTTACGGTGCGCAGATTCGTGCAACCGAGAAAAGTCCCGGTTGTTATACGCTTTAACCTATATGACAAAGAGGCGGATCGCAATCCCGTACATCTCGAAAACACGTTACTTCCCATTTCGATAACGTTATTAAAAGCCACACGTTCGAGCGCGGCGCAACCGACAAACGCCAGGTCTTCTATCACTTCCACTCCCGAAAGATCGAAGTATTCCAAACGCTCGCATCCGTAAAAAGCACTCGGACCTATAGATTTCAAAAAATACGGCTTATTCACCGTTTCAAGGTTTTTACACTTGAAAAACATACCGGGCTCGATTTTTTCCAACCTATCGGACAATCTCACGTTCTTTAAATTATCGCACCCGTAAAATGCCACTCCACCAAGCTCAACTACCGAATCGGGGAATGATATTTCGATCAAACTCGCACACCCATTGAACACACCTATTCCTATTTTCGATACAAGCGTCGGAATGTTGATTTCCGTCAATTTAGCACAATCGGCAAATGCATTATTGTCTATCTCGACCAATGTATCGGGCAACGCGATCTTGACAAGCTCGACGCAGTCTTTAAATCCGCCGACATATATTTCCACCACGGGCACGCCGTTGTGGTATGCGGGAACGGTACACTCTTTGAGCGTAGCCTTAACGTCTTTTTTAGCTGCGACCGAATATCCGTTTGCGCCGCGAGTAAAAACAAACAGATCGTCGTTATCGCTCCGAACGTCGGGATCGACGATATCTCCGATATTTATGTTGCCGACGACATCACCCGTCGTATCTCCGACGGCGCTATCGTCGCCATATCGATTTTCGATGTCCGAATCGCCTAAAATATCGACGTCATCCGCAAAGCATATGTCTGTTGAAACGCGATCGCCGTCTGTGTTCGGAACGGCAGGCGCTTGTGCACATGCGATAAAAGCAAACGACAAAAGTACGAGCAACGCAATTGCCGCTATGATCGATATTCCGTTCGCTTTGCCAAACCGCTTACGCATGACAGTCTCCTCTTTTATTCTCGACTCAATGCTTGGTCAATTTTTCGTACAACGTCTTGTATATTCTATTCAGCCTATTGGTCACAGTGCCGACGGAAACCCGCAATTCGTCGGCGATCTCCGCTACGCCCTTACCCAATAAAAACCTGCCGTCGAACAGCCGCCTATCGCTTTCGTCGAGCTCGTCGACGGCACGAACGAGATCGTAACTTTCTTCCGGAGAAATACCCGATTGTTTGGCAGCCGCTTGCTCCAAGCTCGTGAGCGTAACTTCGGGACGGCTTTCGCGCCTGTTGATATTGAACGATTCGTTTTGCGCTATCTTGCATATCCACGCATAACCGTTCCCGTTAGCGTCGAACGACCCGATATTTTTGGCTATCCTGTCAAAAGTATTTATTACAACGTCGTCGACAAAACTCTTGTCCGCAAGATACTTTTTAGCTATATACTCGACACACCACGATATCCTTTTAAAAAACTCATCAAAACATTTGTCGCCGTTTTTAAGCCGCTCCAAATAGTCGTTGATTAGCTCGTGTATGTCCATAGTCGATGTTCTCGGTAGATTGATGATAATTTATTTTATCATAAATCATTGTAATTGTCAATACCATTCGCTGTTTTTGTCGATATTTTGTTAAATTTTTGCTTGCGGCTGCGTGCGTTTTCCCGCTCTCGACGAATATGGTAATACTTTCGATGCGTTTTTGGTTGCTACCGACCGCCGAAACATCGTCGATTCCCCAAATACATACTATTACAGTTTATACGATATTCCATAAAAAATCGAATGTATCTGTAAAACGATACGCAAGACAAAGACCCGACTGCAGCGAACGCAAATCGGGTCCTTCATCACTGTCGCTATTGTTTATTATTGCGTTATGATCGGCGGGTTCGGCGGGAATATAGGATCAGGCTTAATAGGGTCAATAGGATCAACAGGATCTATAGCTCCATTCCAATCATATTTTGCACCGTCCTTTCCGTCTTCACCGTTTTGTAAGGTTACATCCATTATTGACGTTTTGATCCCAAATTCCAACTTAAAATCATCGGCATACTCTCTGTAATATATCGCTTTTGCCCCGCTGCCTCCGAGTCCGTACATAAAGTTATGCTTAGTGGCATCCGATCCGTTACCGCCGTTACCGCCGATAATAGATATATTTTTCCCTTGTACGAATATACGATTTTCACTGATACTTATAGCGCTATTACCGTTTTTTCCGTCTTGACAAACATACTGATTCCCTACTTTATTTTTACCGTTTGCTCCGTCACCGCCCTTTAACAACAATCTATCGGAATGCATGATACTTAACGCACCGCAGAAAATACTGTATCCGCCGTTCGATTCGGTACCCAATCCGCCGATTATTTCCACATCGCCATACGCATGTAACCGCAAATGGCATGTCGACCCGACTGAAATAGCATTCTTATTGTCGGGAGCTTTTATCTTTACATTAATTAAAATCAAATCGAGTTGCACATTAAGATGATCACACACGAAGTCAATCGGATATCGATAATCTTGATCTGCATTCCCTATTATTTTAACGGTTTTAATTACGGAATCGACCTGTATATGACAGTCTTGACTCAGTTCCGACGGTAAATACATTTCCACATATCCGCATTTATAAATCGATAGTAACTTGCAATCGTTTTTGATGTTTGCAGTCACAATACCGTTGATCTCTATATCCCCGCTTGACCCTGCTTCGATCTTTTCCATATCCCAAATAATTTCCAATGATCTATCCAATATCGAGCTTGTTATAATTATCTCATCTTCAACGGTATATACGACAGGATTGCTGTTTTGGAATACAAGGTCACAATCCTTTACCGTATACTTGATATTATAATGAATTATTTCCCAACATGCGAACAAGTTTGTATCATTTTCGATATCCCAATTCCTTACGCTCTCCATATTTTCATCATAATACATTTCTCCGACGCCGTTAAAATCTGTGTAATAACCCTTAAATAAATAGCCATCACGTTGCGGAGCATCGGCTTCGGGCATTTCTTTACTCAATTCCGCATTAACGTAATTTGAGCCTACTTCATTATCGCCGTGATCCTTGTTTAATGTTACGACATATTTCTTAAAATCAAAATCAACGTTTTCTTTCGTTTCGCCTTTCCAATTTTCGACCCAACCGTCCTGCGGTTTATATAAATCTATATGAACGGTTTGAAATACATCCTTATCGGAATCGCCCCAAGACGAAAATACGTTCTCGCCCATAAATTCAACGGTTTTCGGTATGTAAAGATTTATTATGGACTTACAACCGTCAAAAGCCTGCCTTCCTATAGCAGTCACGTTTGTGGAAATATGGTTCGCATCTATATGAGAATCAGAATTGATTATTTCCCTCAAGTTTTCACACCCGGAAAACATACATATCGGTATCGTAGTAAACGTATCGGGTAGTTTTATCGTGCGTACCGTAGAACCCGAAAACACGCTTTCGGACTTGTATTTTTCAAAATCTTTACAGTCTTTTATATCCACATCGCGATCATTGAAAGTCACGTCGACTTCAATGTTTATAGTGTCGACATCGGCGTATGCAAAAGCACAGCTTCGTATATTTATAAAATGATGAGCATTACTATCCACATGCTTTAATGTTAAAGATTTAAACGAACAAAATGAGAACGCGCTGTTGGATATCTCGAGTATCGGTACATTGTTTACAGTACTTGGTATTACATAATGCTCATTGGGTGCGTCGAGATTTTGCCCGGAAATTATTTTATAGCCTATTAAGCTATTATTCTCCAATAGCTCTTCCACGACCAGTTCATCCGTATAAATTATCTCTCCCGTTTCCGCCATACTCGAATCCCAATTGGAATTCAACGCCGACATCGATTCCTTGGACATTCTCGAATATATACGGTTGGGGTTATTGCGAAATATCGTGTTGCCCAATGTTTTCACGCTTTTCGGAATAATGGCGTTATTCAGCTTTAAGCAATTCGCAAATGCATTGTTGCCTATGCTTTGAATACAAGGCATTCCTACAACCGCTTCCAATTTTTTGCAATTCGCAAACGCATTTACTCCTATTCTTTTCATATTGTGCTTAATATCCACTTTGATAAGATTGGCACAATTACCGAAACCGTTGTCCATTATTTCGATTACGGGTAAACCGTTATAATAATCGGGTATCGAAATTTCCGTAACGGATTTATCGCGAACTTTGACTTTATATCCCGTTCGGTTCTCGTTAATATTAAACAACAACACGTCGTCGACGGAATACGTCTCGCCGTCCGTGTCGGCAAATGCCGTCGGCTTATTGGCGCAAAGACCGAACAGCAGCAAGCATACCGAAACTATCGTGACAAATAAGATAAGCATCGCCGTCATAGTTTTCTTTTGAGCTACGTTTTTCATGAGTGTCTCCTAAAAATTATTTATTAAAGCGGTTCCCCGCTGTTTATACAAATAAACCGATACATCTCCGATATATTCTACAGTACCGCCGTCCTCGCGTTTATCGTTCCATTCGGGATTCAACGCATTCAATTCGGCAACGGTCAATCTTGTGTACACACGATTTGCCACACCGAACAGAATACGTCGACCGAGCGACTTAAGCGTTTTAGGCAACACGAGTCCGTCCAGCTTTTCGCACATAGCAAAAGCGTTATTGCCTATCGTTTCGACATTGCTCATACCGTTAACGCTTGTCAATTCCGAACAATTAGCAAACGCATTTACGCCTATACACGTCAAAGTATCGGGAATAAACACAGTCGTCAATTGCGTACAATTCCCGAAACCGTTGTCCATTATAAAAGTCACAGGCAACCCGTTATAATATTCTGGTATTACAGCTTCCGTAATATCGGTGTGACGTGCCTTTACCGAATAGCTCGTTTTTTCGGAATCGATCGAAAACAACAGGGTATCATCTATATCGGGCGGATTGTCATACTCGAAAATCGCATTGATAACTATGTTCGACGATGACGGCATAATGTTTGCGTCATGTCTTTGCTCCGTAGTGATATCGTCCGACCATCCCACAAATTTGTATCCGGCATTCGCAACGGCAGTAACGCTTTCCGTCGTTCCGCCCCAAGCTACGGTTTGAGTCGTTTTACCGCTTATCGAACCACCGCCATTCACGCCGTATGTTACCGTTATATTTACTATTTTTCCGAATTTAGCCGTAACGCCAATATCGTTTTTTACAGCCGCATCCGTTCGGCTCGCGGTGGTAACTCCGTCGGACCATTTAATAAATTCATAGCCGAAATCGGGTTTTGCCGTGACAACGGTCGCGCTGTCGCCGTACAAGACCGTTTGTGTCGAGACACCGTCGATCGAACCGTTTTCGTCGGCGGAATAAATTACAGTAAGCTCCTTTCTTTTAAAAACCGCAAAAACGTCGATATTCTTTTTTACGTTCTTATCGATACGCGTTGCACGATCTACGTTGTCCGACCAATGCGAAAACTCGTATCCTTCATCGGGTATTGCGGTAACGGATTCTGCCGAATCGCCCCAATCGATTTTTTGTTCGGTCTTCCCCTCGATACGACCGTGACTCGACGCCGCATACGACAACGCGAGCTGTTTCTTTACGAAAACAGCGGCTATATTAAGGTCTCCGACGATATTTTTATCGGTACGCGTTGCAATTTTATATCCGTCGGACCATCCTGCGAATTCATAACCGTCATCGGGAACGGCAGTAACGGAATCCGCATTCCCATTAGGTTTGACTTTTTGTATCGATTTTCCGTCTATACGTCCGTTGCCTGTCGCAAAATAGGAAACAGCATGCCGTTTTTCAAATTTAGCGATAAGCTCCATATCCTTATCGACATTTTTATCCCGGCGTTCGGGCTGCGCATATCCGTCCGACCACTCCAAAAAAACATACCCGCCAAGCGGCACCGCCGTGACGATCTTTCCGTCGCCGCCTTCCGCTATCTGCTGTTCGGCATCGCCGCGAATAAACCCGCCGTTTTCGTCGTTGACGGCATATATCACCGAATATGTTTTATTCTCGTCAGCGGGCGGCGGCTCGTTTTCGACCGCGCATCCCGCAAGCATGCACGCCGTTACGATCGTTATGCAAACGGCGAGCGCGGTTAACAGCTTTTTTATTCTATTTATGATCACAACGTTCATCCTATATCTCCTTTTACTATATATAACCCCGAGACGGGAATTTTTTTAGTGTTTCGAAAAACTTTTCCGAAATTATTTAATATCGAACACAGCGCGATCGCCAAACCGACAATCAGCGTCATGACTGTTGCGATCAACGCGACCGCATAAACCTTTTTGTTGACTTTATCCATATGAACCTCCGAATAATTTATTTACTTACGCTCGATCTATTCATATAAGATCGGGGCAAGCATTGTAAACGTTTTTCCATACGTCGGCACGGTCGCCGTTCAATATGTCCGCTAATTCGTACATGCTTTGTAATTCATTGTAAACAACGATATCCGGCTCGCCGGTCGACATAACGCTATTGGCTACGACGTCGGTTGCGTATCCTTTTTCAGCGTGTAAGACATGACAATTCTCGATGGTATTCGTTCCCGTCGTTTTTCCGATGAACGCTCCCACAAAATATTCGCGCGGAAAATTACCTGGCGCGCCCAATGAATAAACGCTTCCGCGAACGGAACCCGAATAATAACAGTTTGACAATCGGGATCCGCCCAGCCTACAAATAAATCCGCCTACATAAGTGCTGTATTCGTTATCGGGATCGGTATTTGTCACTATAACGTCGCATTGCGAATAACAATCGCTCACCGTAGACCGTACGATATAAGCAAAACCCGCCCCTTGTACCTTAGGCATTACCTTACCCTTCGAATAACAACGCGACGCACTGCCGCGAAGAATATCCCATGTAAATCCAGCAGCAACGTTGCCCGAAAATTCGCCGACGGAATAACAATCGGTAAACTCGGTATAACTCGCTTTATCGCAAAACCCGTTCGCTCTGTTCGTTGCTTCGATATTACCGTCGGCTCCGCAACCGTTTATGAACGAATAATCGCTTCTCAATACAAATCCCGCTCCGTTATTGCAAGCTGTGATTTCATTGTTTAAGACATGACAGTTTTCGATATCGACATAGTCCGCATCGACTATAAATCCCGCGAACGTACCGCAATTTTCGGCATTATTAGTAACAACGCAATTCTCTATACGCAATAGATCGTTAGCTTCGCCGTGACATTCTACAAATAAACCGCCGTAGTTTCTCACCGTAATATTACTAAACACCGAAATGCGATTGCCGTGTATCGAAATTTCTATACCAATATCTTTTTCGAAAGCCGCGGCTAACCCGCCGATATTGCAGTCGGTCGAACTGCCCGAAAGCATCAAACGCTCGACGGTGCAATCGCCGATTTCGACGTTCGAGCCTTTTCCCGCTATGCCGCCCAAATACAGCTCCGACACGCTTCCCGCATACTCGACGTCGACCGTCACAACGCACTTCTTTATACTGCCCGACTGCGCATGCCCGACCAATCCGCCTATATAAAAGCTCCCTTTCGATCTGCCAATGCGCACCGCACCGCCGACTGTCGTATTTTCTATTTTTCCGCAGGATATGCTCGCTACCGCGCCGACGCATGTTTCGCCTTCCGCGCCCTGCAATCCCGCTTCGATATCCACGTCGGTCAACGACAAATCTTTGATATAACCATTTGCCCCCACACGCCCAAATAATGACGGGTAAAGCGTTCCGCGATTTATGTTTAGCCCCGATATCGTATGCCCGCCGCCGTCGAAAACGCCGTTAAATTCGTATTTGGTAAAAATCGGCTCATGTACTTCGGACGATATATCCAGGTCGGCGGTCAACAAAAACACGCTATTCGGATAATAAACGGAATTACACAGCCCGACGTAATTGGATATCAAATACGGTTCGGCTTGCGTTCCCTTTCCATCGTAAAGGAATTCGAACTCGGCTGAAAAACCGTACGACTGCATAACATTGACGTCCGTACGTTCGGCATCCGTTTTGCCGTCCGACCACTTTACGAACCGATATCCTACGTCGGGCACAGCAATGACTTTATCTGTATTGTCGCCGCTTTGTACTTTTTGCTTGACGTCACCCGTAATCGACCCGCCTTGCCCTGCCGAATATTCGATAATATATGTATTACGCTCGAAAATCGCCGTAATACATTTTTCTCCCGTCACGTTAAGTTCTCTGCGCGTTTCGGCAGTCATACCGTCCGACCAACCGACAAACCTATATCCGACATTTTCCACAGCTGTGACCATCTTGCCGTCGCCGCCTTCCGCTATCTGCTGTTCGGCATCGCCGCGAATAAATCCGCCGTTTTCGTCGTTCACTTTATAAACCACCGAATACGTCTTTTCGTCGATTGGCGGCGTGTCGTCGTTTCCGCTCGCGCACGCGACAAGCAAACACACAGCGATCGTCGCTACGCATATAATTACCGCAAATACCGTCTTTTTGATTTTGTCGCAGACCGTGCCGATCATTTTTATCTCCTTTACTATACTTTACTATATATAACCGTGAAATCGATATTTTTTTAGCCATTTATAAAACTTCCAAAAAAATTCGATCTATGTTACAGCCGTCGTTGATTATGAAAGCCAAACACATCCTGTTGCTATCCGTACGAAACGCGCAAGCCTTGATATTCCCGTTTATCCATGATCGTCTCCTTTTACATTGTTAGGACACGTGCGCACGTGCGCATAACACCGCGAACTACCGTAAAACGCCCGACCGCTATTTTGCGGCAAAACAAATGCGGTATAATTTACCACATTATACCACATTTAACCGCATATGTCAATATACCGCTTTTTCGGTCTACTCCGCGGAATCGATCACTCCGCCGCCCAAACACCGATCTCCGACGTACACGACCGCATACTGTCCCGGCGTGACCGCGCGCTGCGGCTCGTCGAAAACCATTTCAAACGTGCCGTCGCTCGATAGCGCCAACGTCGCGCCGAAGTCGGGTTGACGATAGCGCGTTTTCGCAGTGCATTTAAGTGTTTTCGGCATATCGAACGCACCTATGACATTAAAGCCCGAGCCCGTTAAACGCTTGGAATACAGCGCGCTTTCGTCGCCGCACGACACTATCAAACGATTGCGCGCCACGTCCTTGTCGAGCACGAACCATCTGCCCGTTTCGCCTTTGACTCCGCCCACGCCCAAGCCGCGCCGCTGACCGAGCGTATAGTACATCAAGCCGTCGTGCCTGCCTACGACCGCGCCGCGAGTATCGACGATATCGCCTTGTTGCGCGGGAAGATACGTCGCCAAAAATTTTTTGAACTTTCGCTCGCCGATGAAGCAAATGCCCGTACTGTCCTTTTTTTGCGCCACGGAAAGCCCCGCTTTACGCGCTATCTCCCTAACTTCCGACTTAACATATCCGCCGAGCGGAAACAACACGCCGTCAAGCTGTTCTGTCTTTACCTGATTCAAAAAATACGTCTGATCCTTAGCCGTATCGGCGGCGCGCAAAAGCATATCGTCCTTTTTCGCGCAGTAGTGACCCGTAGCTATAAGCTCCGCGCCGAGCGATTTGCAATAATCTCGAAACGCGCCGAACTTGACTACGCGGTTGCATAAAACGTCGGGATTGGGCGTACGAAACGCTTTATACTCGTTCAAAAAATACTCGAACACGCCGTCGGCATATTCCTTTGCGAAGTTGACCGAGTAACATTCTATACCCAGCTTATCGCCGACGGCTTGAACGTCACGCCAATCGCTTGCCGCAGGGCACTCGCCGTCCTCTTCCCAGTTGTGCATAAAAAGACCCGTGACGGAATAACCGTCGCGTTTCAACAACCATGCCGCAACGGCGGAATCCACTCCGCCGGACATGCCGACTATTACTTTTTTGCCGTTGTCTGCCGTAACTTCACCTCTAAATGTAATCTATACGCACTTTCACGTTATACTGCACTACCGCCCGAACCTGCGACTCCGCGATAGCCGTTATCTCGTCCGTCGGAAGTTTGTCGCTTGCGAGCATGATATCGAGCTCGACCATATGCTTGTCGTCGTCGACCGACACGTCGTGCGCCGTCGCGCCGAACGGTGTAAGCGCGGTTTTCAGTTTTTCCGCTATCGCCGAAAGCCGCGCGTCGCCTGTGTTGAGCGGATCGGCGTGCACGCACAGCCGCACGCCCGTATCCTCGCGCACCTTGCGCTCTATTCCGTCGCAAACGGCGTGCACGTCCACAAACGCCATATCCGCGGGAAACACCGCATCGGCTTCGGCCGTCATATTGCCCGCGCCGTAATCGTTGATCATTATGTCGTGCACGGACAGCACCTGCGGCGCGGACTCGATTATCCGCTTGACCGTGCCGTACAGTTGCGGATCGGGACGCTCGCCGAGCAAGCGGCTGACCGTCTGTTTGAGTATGCGCACACCGAAAACAGTTATCACGACCGCGACAGCCATCGATACATATCCGTCTATCCTTGCCGCCGTGAATTTTTCCGCTATCGCGCAAACGAGCACGACAGTCGTTACCGCAACATCGGACACCGAGTCGACCGCCGCCGCTTTGAGCGTGTCCGACCCGACGCGCTTGCCGCGCATAAAATAGAACACCGCCATAAAACCCTTGACCGCGATCGACGCGCCGAGCGTAGCCCAAAGCGCGGTACTCGCGACTATCTCGACCGGCTCGACAGCCCGTCGGATCCCGCTTATAAAAACTTCCGCGCCGACCGCAACTATAACCGCGCCGAGTATAAAAGCGGCTATATGCTCGTACCGCCCGTGACCGTAGGGATGATCGTAATCCGCACCGCGCGCCGCAAGACAAGTGGCTATTATCGTCACAAGCGAAACAGCCGCGTCGGAAATATTGTTCACCGCATCGGACACGACCGAGCTCGACGTCGACAATAAGCCTATCGTCAGCTTAGCCGCACCGAGAATAATATTGAGCGCAAGCCCGACAGCGAGCGTTGCGACGGCATTTCCCGTTCTTTTATTCAAAATCGACACGCTCCCGCAACGGGTATTTACGCATATTATATGCCGCGACTCGACCCGCCGTTTCGCCTGTTTTATTGTACTGCATTTACCGAATGAACGCAATACGATCATACGCATTGCCGTTTATTCGGCGTATAACCGTTTGTATGCCGCGTTTCACGCCCGTCGCCGTGTTTTGCCGCGACCGACTGACGCCGTCGGTATAAACCGAAACGGTCGACAATAGCCGACCGTTTTTACATCCGTCACGATAGCGGTTTCTATTATTTTCCGTCCGACGCGCCGTCGGCTTGCTCGGCGCTCTCCGAACCCGACGCATTCTCATCGACGTTTTGCGCTTGTTCGTCGGATCGATCGTCTTTGCGCTCGTCGGCGTTATCTTGCGACGGCAGATCGCGCTCCGTCTTTTGTATTCGCAGATCTGGGTGCTTATAATAATACACGAGAAACGCCGCTCCGCCTATGAAGAATATCAAAAGTATAAACAAGTTCCACAATACGTATTGCTTTTTGCCGAGATCCAAATATGCGAGTTTCAGCAAGCAAAACAGAGCAAACGCATACTGCGCGACTATCACGGCAATTATCACCGCCACTATATAAGGTTGTACCGCACACAAAAACATAAGTTAATTATACAGCCGCTTTACGAGTTTGTCAAGCGAACTGCGAACAAAACGAAAATCGCCCGCACATTGCTAACGGCGAACGACTTTTCGGCTTGTTATGAAACGGTATTTTTCGGTCACAGTTTTGCTATCAACCGTTTTACGCGTTTTATCGGAACGGGCGCGACCTGTCCCGAAACGTTATGCTCAACCTTGACGACCGTCGCGGGCTTGCCTGCCCCGCCGACGCCGAACGGCGCGGACACTCTGTCGCCTATTTCCGCATCGAAATCGCTGACATACCAATACGGTCGAGCATCGCCGTCAAACACTACCTTGACAAAAGTGTACGAATCGTATTCGCTCAATATTCCGCCGCTCATGGAATGGATCATTGCTTTATCCTACCTGCCTAATTGACGCGCCGTAACGGCAAAAGTCGTCGGAGCCGTATCGAATGATAACGACATGCCGAAAATCGACGACTGCACCGTGCCGCGGTAAACAACGACTTCAGCCGATTCGTCGGGCTTCAAGCCCGCGACCGCATCGTTAAACGCCAACAGCGACGTTATCTGCTTGCCGTTTATGCTATACACCCTGTCGTACAGTTTGAAGTCCGCATTGGTGCCGTCCGTCTCGGTCACGTAAACCACGCTATCCGCACCGTACGCTACTTCGATCCCCAAAGTGACCCTGCCCGCCACGACCCCGTCGGCCATGAGCTCGTCGCAGATCGTGCGCGCGGTATTGGCGGGGATGGCGAAGCAAATGCCTTCCACTTCCTCGTCAGACGTCTTGGCTTTTACCACGCCTACGAGCTCGCCGCGCATATTAAACAGACCGCCGCCCGAATTGCCGGGATTGATAGCCGTATCGGTCTGCAAAAGCGTCATCGTGTGATTGCCGACGGCGATCGCCCGCTCGGTCGCGGAAAGGATCCCCTTTGTCACCGTTCCGCCCAAAGATCCGAGCGGATTGCCTATCGCGATAAGATCCTCGCCGATCCTGAGATCGTCGCTGTTTCCCCAAACCGCAACGTTGAGCGTTTGCTTTTCCTTTATGGAAACGACGGCTATATCGCCGCGAACGTCGGTTGCGATCAACGTCGCGTCATACTCTTCGCCCGACCGTAACGAAACATGTATCTGGCTCGCACCGGCGATAACATGGTTATTTGTAACGACGTAGTACGTCGAAAAATCCGCGTCGTGCGCAACGATGACGCCGCTCCCCGCGCCCGATACGACGTACTGCATACCCCACTTGGTAGTGACGGACTCCGTGCGGATCTCCACCACCGAATCGGCGACGGCATTCACTACGTCCGCAGTCGTTCCGTACACCTTGGAATCGATCGAAACGTACGAAGTAACGCGCGTGACGCGCTCGCCCGCACCGTCGTTACACCCTATACACGCAAACCCGCTTGCCGCGATCACCGCCGCGCAAACGGCAAATACCTTTATCCCGCTCGATCTTAACACAGTACCGCCCTCCGATTCGCAAAACCGTCGCGCAAAGCGTCGCAATGCTCGCACACGTCGGTTTTCGGTAGTTTACAATATAATTATATCCCGATAAATTGATTATATGATGTCCGCTTTGTGTACATTACTTTAAACTTTTGCGTATAATTCCACAGATATTATTCACAAATGTAGAGTTTTGCGAGCGCGCGCGTATACGCGACGTACTTTTCGGTATCGCTCATACGCCCGCAAGCATAAACTCGCTCGTATTCCATGCCCTTGCTCTGCGCAACGGTATAGAGCATTTCGGGCGGAACAAACGCTTTTAGCCGATCGCCGAGCGCAACGTCCGACGAAGGATAGATCACAGCGACGCGGTCGTCGCCTACCGCACTCAAAAGTTCGGGCAAGCTCTCGAGATCCGTCCGCTCCACCGTGCCGCCCTCCAAGCCGAGCGAAGTGACGGACATACCGAGCAAGTCGTTAACGTATTCCGTTATTTCGCGCGCGTTGCGGTAGTTTTCGTTAAGCGCATAGTGCTTGATGTCCCACAGTGCGTCGAGCTTGTAAAAGTCGCATATCCCCCGCGACTCTACGAGCTGCTGATTGGTATCGCCGTAAATATTAACGACCGCCTTGGTGCACTCGGCAAGCAGTTTGTATTCGTTCAAAAAATAGTCCTGCCCCTCGTCGATGAACAGCGCGCACGAAAAATCGGGCTTGCCGAGTATATAGCAGTACGCGGTAAGCAAAAGATACAGCTTGCACTTTGTGAGCGCCGTACCGAGATCGGGCAAAAACCCGAACTTTTGCAGATCGACCGACACGACGGGCGCTTTCGGCTTTTTGACGTCGGTCGTCACATACGAACCGCGCGACCAAGCGAGCTCGCGCTCGTATGCGTCGAGCGCGACGCGGTATGCCGCCAAGCGTTGTTTGTAGCTCTGTTTTACCGATCCGAGCGCGGTTATCAGCTTGCGCTTAATATCCGTACCGTAACACTTTTTTACGGTCGCATCGGAAAGCGCTTCGTCGCCTGTCGGCACGCCGTCCGTAAGCGCTTTTTTCGCCGCGCCTTTTATACCGCGCAAAGACAGTATAAGCTCGCGATACAGCTCGGGCATGGTCATGCGCCGCGCGGCATTTATCATGAGATCGTCGACGACGGGCTGTATATGCTCGATATACCGTTGCCCGGGCGCGATTATCACCGTATCGGCGAGCTCGATCTTTTTGTTGAAGCTCAAATATTCCAAACGCTGTAACAGCAACATCGTCTTGCCGCAGCCCGCACAACCCGCGACGACGCAATTTTCGTCGGCGGGACGGATAATGACGGCGTTCTGATTGGCTTGTATGGTCGGTATGATATCGGTGAGACGTTTGTCGCCGCGCTTGACTTCGAGCATGTGCGCGAGAAATTTATCGTACACGACTCCGCCCGCATCCTTTGAATAGTCCTGAAAAACCGCTTCGAGCTTGCCGTCGCGTATGTCGAACTTACGCCTGAAAACGACCTCGTACTCATAACCGCCGTATTCGAGCTTGCCGTTTTCAAACCGCTCGTACACCTTATTGCCGAGCGGAGAATTATGCGAAAAAATAATTATCTTTTCCTTATAAATGATGACGTTGGCGCCTACGTAAACGTCCGCATCGTCGCCCAAATACCCTTCGTAGTCGGACAGCGTCCGCGCGCGCGTGAGCGACGGCGCGTCGTATTTATCGGAGCGCAAACCTATCGGTCTCAGTCGCATACGCGCAAAATACGGCGTGCCGAGCGAGCGTTTGAGTATCTCGATATCGCGCTTGCGCGCGTCGTGGCGAAACTTGTCCGTGCGGTACTCTTCGACGTCGTTCTCGTCGTAAATATCGACGGTGCGATATGCAAACCCGTCGTTTTCGAGCAGATCTATCTGCTCGCGCATCATTTCCAGCGTGCGCCGCAGATGCTCCGCTTCTTCCGCTATGCTCTCGGCATTGAAATTGTCGCTTTCGGAAAAATTCATAAATATAATTATAGACCCTATACCGCCGCTCGTCAAGCATTTTCCGATACGCGCGACAAACTTGCGCGATATACCGCCAAACGCCAAACTAACGCGCACAAATATGCACAAAAGTATACATAATACCATTCATGCGCATTTGCGCATATGCGCGGGCAATATAAAAGCGTCGCGACTCCGCTTATCGCCGCAACGCTTTTTCGTGCATAAGGTATATCCGTCGCGCCAGACTAAACGGTAAAACGCCATATCGCATAAAGTGTTATGCGAAACAGCCGTCGCGCAAATTACATAAGTCAAACGCTCGCCTTAAAACTATGCAAGCCGTCGATAACGAGCTTGCCCGCTTCCTTGGACAACTGTTCGAGCGGTTTTACGCAACCCGAGTCGAACCAGTTTTGATAAACGGACAGCATTCCCGAAGTAACGAAATCGGCGCACAGCTCGTAGTCGCAATCGTCGAGCGATGCGGCTTTTAGCCCGTCGCAAACCTTATCGCGCAAAACCTTATTGACCTTGCGGATAATATACGAATTGGCGTCTATCTTGAATAAATGCCCGTACAGCTCGATATTGGAATTGATTATATCGGTCAATGTTTCAAACAGCTTTAACGGATTGTCGATACTATTTTTGACGTCAAGCTCCTTGACGGCGCTTTCCAAAAGTCCGATTATCTCGTTTTCCACTTCGTTGCGGATCTCGTACACGCCGCTGTAATAATTGTAAACCGTTTTCCTGTCCACGTCGGCGGCGTCGGCAATATCCTTCACGGAAATGTCGTTGAGATCTTTTTGCGACAACAGCTTTATAAAAGCGTTACGTATCGCGCGTTTTGTTCTTAATACCCTGCGGTCGGGTCTGCGGGGCTCTTCCATAGTCAAGGCTCCTTGGGAAAAATAACACGACCGATCCCCGCACTGATTACGCCGATATGCGGAAACGGTCGAACGGTCGACATAAAACAACGACCACTGCTATTGTACTATATTTTTCGACATATGTCAAATCTAATACACGACAGAATACGTATCGAAACGTACATAATACAGGTCGGCACACACAATATAAAACCGCTTGCGCGTCTGCGTAAACGCTTCCGCCATCGGCTGCCGCGATCATATAATTACATTGAGCATGATAGCGGAATAATAAGCTCGGGCTTACTGCGGCGTTTATATTCGGCATTGTTTTTACGTTATCTTCTATATTTATGCCGACAGTATATATTATCCGATATTCGGTTCAAAACAAGACCGCCCACGACGAATATCGGGGCGGTCGAATTTTTTATACAAGCTTTTCGAGCTGTTCCATGAGCGCGAGCATACGTTCGCGCTTTACGTCTATATCCGCGGTGAACGTGCGGAAGAACTGCATTTCCGATTCGTCGGGCTGTTGACGGCTTATAAGCGACTCGATGAGCGCGGCTTGCGAGCGCGAACGCTTGATCTCGAGCACTTTTATCTCTTCTTCGAGAATGCGGATCTCCTTTGCCAATTCCTTTTTAACAGACATGATCATATCTCCTTGTAGTTATTTGTTGTCCGACGCGTTATTGCTCGGTCGGGGTATCACTTGTTTGGGGCTCGGTAACGCCGTCGGCGGGGGCGTCTGCCGTTGCCGCTTTTTTCTTGCCCGAAGATTTTTTTCGGGGCGTTTCCGCCTTGGGTTTTTCCGTAACGTCGGCAACGGACGCTTGATCGCTTGCGGCGTCCGCCGCGTTCTCTTGCGCCGCGGCACTCTCTTTCAAGGCGACAGCACGCGCCTGCATTTCCTCGGCTTTGGCTTTTATCTTATCCGCACGCTCGACTTCGGCTTGCGCCTTGGCTTCGAGTTCCTCGGCTTTTTCCGCCGCGGATTTTTTCGCCTCGGCTTCGGCGGCGAGCTTGCGCGCCATGGCGCGTTCTTCCGCCTTTTCGCGCGCTTCGGCTTGGGCGCGCGACGCTTCCGACGCCGCCGCGACCTTGCTTGCGCGCACAGCCGCGATCGTAGCGTCCACGGTCGCTTTCGTGCGTATGGCGAGCACGAGCTTGCCCGTAAGCAAGCGGAACACGCCTTTCTTATAAAGTATCAACAATACGAGCGCGACTATCATGAGCACACCGACGACTATGAGCAGTATCGCCCACCACGGCAGTCCGGGCTTTTCAAACACGTGCACGAACGTAGAGAACGTCAATGCGTCGTAATTGACCGATGCTTCCACCGTTGCGGAAAGTCTGTAAACCCCCGCCGCCGCGCCGTCGAGCTTGTTGATGCCTTTGGACGAGTCGTAAATAATGTTGTCGTCGCTGTCGGTAATGACTATGACAGTCGTACCGTAGCGCGCCGCGCCGAGCACCGCGTTTTCGGTCTTATCGTAATCGCCCTCCACCCAGAACGAAACGACGGGCTCGACTTCCCAGCGATTATTTGCGGCGACGATGCCGAACTTGACGACGACGGACGCCGTTTTATCGGTAACGGTTTGTCCCGCCCACATATAATAATCGGGCTGACGGAGCGTGACGGTCACGTCGTACTCGCCGACGTTTACCCCGCCTATATTGGACGTGACGGTATACAACAGCGTATCGTCTATATCGGCAGTGAGCGACGTTCCGTCATACGTCTTGTCGCGCAATACGGGGATATCCACCGATCTGACGTTTATGACCTCAAAGTAATAATCGGTACGCGAGACGCCTTCGGCAAGCCTTTCGATCGAATCGTAATAGTTAGGCGCGCTCACCTTATAGAACACCGTGTATTTATCGGGATCGGCAAGCGCGACGGGCATGGTCTCCGCCGTATAATATCTGTCGTTCTGCATACGCGACAGGTTGAACATTATCTCGAACCCGCCGAACAGCTCGTCGTATTGTTCGAGCGCCCAAACGGTACCCGCACGGCTGAACGACGCCGTCGAATCGAGCGCGCCGTCGACGTCCGCCGCGGCTTCGTCGTCGTAGTAATGCGAAGTTCCGTCCCATACGTAAGTAAACGTCTTGCCCGATATCACTCTGTCCACCTTGTCGGTCACGAGCGCAGGCATAGCTTTCTTTTCTACCGTAAATCTTACGGACTCGGTAAAGCCCGAGTGCCAAATATTATGCGGATTGGATTGAGTCGCGTCGTCCGCATCGTACTCGACGGTGGTCACTTCCTTTGCGGTTATACGCAGTTCGTAATCGCCCGCGGGCATCGCGTCGTTTATATAATACGCAAACCGCGCGCGCGTAAACGTTTCGTTGCCTATAATGGTATCGCCGTTGCGAATAAGCGTAAGCGTTACGGGGTCTATCACAGCGCCGTAATCGACCTCATGCACGTCGCCGTACATTATGCGCGGCGGCATGACGGCGAGCGTATCGCCGTAAACGCGGTCGGCTATGGTATATTCGTCGCCGTTATCGGAGATCGTCCAGTTGCCCACGTCGACAACGTACCACACCTTATCGACGGTAGCCGAACGTCCGTCCGTCGCGACGTTTATCGTTATGCCGCGCGCCGCGCCGTCTACGGGCGCGCCCGCGAGCGTAAGAGTAAAATTATCGTTAGCCGTCACCGTCGCGCTCGCCTTGTACGAACCGATCGCGCTCGCGCTGTTTCCGCCGCGGTATTCGGTAGTGTACGCAACGCCCGCCATACCGCCGGTAATGCCGACCGTGACCATGACGTTCTCGCCGCGGTAACGCACCACGGAATAGCGAACGAACCGCGTTTCATACTGCTCGTTGAGTCCGAGCTCGGCTATATCGCTGTCGGAAAGCACGGTACGCGACGGGTACTCCGCCCCGTCTGCCGCTGCGGTGTAAACATACAACGTAACGCCCGCCTGATTGCGCAATTCGGACGCCGTGCTCGTTCCGCCGACGTTGGTAAGCTTCCACGAAAGATTATTGGTATAATCGCCGAGATCTATGACCTTACGCGCTATGTCTATATCGAACTCGTATTCGGTTACGCCGTCGATAAGCTTCATGCCGTATTTGCCCGCATTGCTCACCGCAGTCGGGAAAGCGGGGTCGGACTTTTCGACCGCATCGCCGTCCGCGGTAGTGTAGCTTTCGATCGTTACGGTCATATTCGGCGTGATCATATCGCTCGCCGAAAACAGCAACGAATTGAGCTCGGTCATGGAATAGGATTTTCCGTCGTAAGCAAGATCTTTACGCGCGACAAACACTTTGTCGCCGCCGTTATCGAACGAGTACAGAGTTATCTTTTCGCCGTCGAAATCCTTGTCGCAAAGCATCGCACTGACGTCGGAAACCTGCAACACGTCGCCGGTACCGTCCGCTTTGCCGTACCACTGAGCGTTTTTCATAGCCGCGGGACCGAGCGTAACGCTGTCGTTGACTATCCAAACGCCGTCCTGCAAAACAACGTTATACGCTTTGCCGTACAAACGTTTTTCGGTGTCGAGCTCTTTTCCGCGGTAATTGTACTCGATAGTTACCTCGTAAGTGAGACTATCCGCCAAGCCCGCAAGCGACGGCGCGGCTTTTAACTTTTCATAACCGACGCGATCGCGCGCTATAAGATACGCGCTCTTATCGAACGCGGCTTCGCCGTACACCGTTTGAGCATTGTCCGAAAGCAAAACGGTAGTGAGCGCCGGCGTGTTGCCGAACGCGCGTTGACCGACGCTTTCCAGCGTCGCGGGGAGTTCGACTCTTGCAAGAGTCTTGTTGCCGCCGAACGCCCCGGCGCCGATTTTTTTCAAACCGTCGGGAAAAGCGACCTTAGTCAAGCCCGTATCGCCGAAAGCGAAATCGCCTATCTCTTCGATAGCCGCGCCGTTCTCGAACGACAGCTTGACAAGCTTTTTATTGCCCGCGAACGCCGCATTGCCGATCCTTACGACATTGGCGGGAACAACGATCTCGAAAGCCTGCTCGGCGTCGAAATTCTCTGCATTGCCGTCTATGCCCGTAACGACCGTTTGCGCCGCGTCGGAGTATGTAAGCGTTGCTTTTTGCAATTCGGACGTTTCGGCTTTCGACGCGGGTACGGCGAAAACGAGCGCGCACGCAAACGCGATCAAAAACGCGATGACCGCCGCAATGCTTATTCTTGCCTTTGTTGTGCTTTTCATTCTGTTCACCTTCGTTTAATCGGCTTTGTAAGCGTTGATTAGATATTTGACCGTATAACCGTCGAGCGCGGCAACGCCGCCTATACAACCGCCCGAGTTTTTCCCCGTAACGGCTCCGCAATTCCCGCATGCGAACAATACGTTCGACGCGCGCTCGCCCGTAACGTTATTAAGATTGAGCCTGCCTATCACACCGCCGACGGCTGTGTCCGCGGAACCGTCGCCGTCGTATCCCACCACGTCGCCGTAATTGAATATGCCGTTGAGCTCGGTACGAAATACCGAGTCCGCTGCGTCGTCGGTGTGGGCGTAGACCTGCAACGATCCGATGATGCCGCCGACATATGACGGCTGAAAAACCGCTACATCGCCGTAATTGGCGCAATCGTAAAATCCGACGTTCTTATCATACGATCCCGCGGCGATCCAATCGTTGACTCCGCCGACTATGCCGCCGACAAGCGAGTTCGATCCCGAATTTACGACCTTCGACGTGATATTGCCGTAATTGACGCAACCATCGAACACGTACGAATGGTTAATTTTTTGATCGGGCGCGTCTTCGTAGCGTTCCGCCGACCCGTCGGTCTGCCAATAGCTGAGCATTCCGCCCGCGTAGAGCGCGCCGTAAATATTGCCGTGATTTTTGCAATTATCAAACGTAAACTCGCTTTGATTGACTATATAACCGAGTATGCCCGCCTTTTTCTCGCCTTCTCCGTCCGAACCGAGATCGATATGATTGACGCAGTCGGTCATTCGCACCGCGCCTAATCTGTATCCCGCCGCGACTGTTTTTCCGCCGGCGATTTTGGGCAAAGAACTACCCGCAAAAGGCTTGCCGTCGAGCTTGCCCGCATAGCATCTGCCTACCAAGCCGCCCGTTGTCGACGTATGACGTATATAGTCCGTTTCGGCTTGCACGGCGTCGACTTCGGGCGAGCCTGCGACGCAACCCGTTAATGTAAGATCGCCCGCCGCAAATCCGACTATCGCACCCACGCAATCGGTGAGTATTTCGTGACCGTCTACCGATTTTTCTGTCAAGTCGATCTTGACGTCGACTATATTAAAGTTTTTGAACGTCGCGTTGCCGACGCTGCCGAACAAACCGTAAACATATTCGTCAAGATCATTATCGGCATCATGATCGACCGAAAAAGGGATATCCAACGTTTCCGAAACGTTTATGTAAAACGCGCCCGCCTTGTAAACTATATTGTCGTAAAAGCCTTTCGACGAGAAATTATATATAGTATGCCCGTTGCCGTCGAACGTGCCTTTGAACATTATCGTATGCCCGTCGGCGTTTTCGGTAGCAGACTGCTTGCGCGAAATAAATCCGACGGGGATCCAGGTATTGTCGTCGCCGCCGAGATCGATATCGCAATCGAGCACTACGGTGTAGTCTTTAAACCCGTTGTTTTCGGGCAGATTGGACTGATGCGCGAAAAACGCGAAAGCCGACGCATCGCAAATGGATATCGTTCTCGTTTCGTCGTTGACTACGTATGTATCGGGGCGCGCCGCTTTATTCGTATCGGTGTCCGCCCATCCCGCTTTAACGAGATCGCCGTCCCACAAATACGCGTTGTCGTAGACCTTGCTCCATTCGTCGCCGCCGTCCGTAGGTTCGGACGGATCGGGATCGACGTTCGGCAATACGGGTTCGGTTTCGTCCGCGGCGGGCAATACTACGTCTTGATCGACCGTTTCGACAGTCGTCGAACCGCCTTCGGTCAAGTCACGACCGCCGTTGCCTACTACCGCCGACGGCGCGGGATTGCCGTGCTCGACGATGTCGGTAGACGCACCGCCCGTACCGCACGCCGCAAGCGGCAAACATATCAACGATAACGCCGCAACTGCCGCGACGCCGCGTAAACGCTTTTTCATTCCGACCTCCTTGACGCCAGTCCGCAAAACGCAAGTTTGCGTCTTAATAGACTTGCACATATATAATTGTAACATACAACGCATATACTGTCAAGTCATTTAAGAAATTTTAACGTCTTGCGCAATAATTAAATTGCAACGCCGCATATTCCTATATCAAACGCTCATGCAAAACGCCCGTGCGTGCAGATGCGAATACCCTGCGATCGCCGTCCGCTTTCAACGCCTGCACGCAATCGCAAAACTTTTGCATATCGGTAAAATACCCGAGCGTCATACCGCCCGAGCCCGTAAGATTCACAGCCGCGCCCAAGCTTGCCAAGCGTTCGGCGTTTTTCTCCACGCTCGGCAACAGTTTTGCTACGGGCGCATACAGCGCATTGCCCAACGCCCCGAGCGCCGCATCGTCCGCGTCGAGCAAAAGCTCGCACAGCTTGTCGTTATCCGTCGGACAATATCGCTTTTGCGGATACATCTTGTCGAATTCGGCATACGCGCGCGCGGTCGACGACTCGCCGCTCATCAAACCGACGATAAACAGCCTGAGTTTATTCTCGATAAAAAACAGCTCGTCACCCACTCCGCCGACGCGCGCGAGCCCGCCCGTCAGCATAAACGGCACGTCCGAACCGACCGACAGCGCGAGCTTGCGCATGTCGACGCCGCGTTCGGGCAGTCTGTACAAAACATCGAGCGCGCGCAAAACCGCCGCGCCGTCTGCGGACGATCCGCCCAAGCCCGCGCCGATCGGTATCCCCTTTTCGACCGTTATATCCCAGCCGTTGCCGCCTATAACGCTTTGCACGGCGCGCGCGGCTTTCGCCGCTGTGTTTTCCGCGCCGATATCGGCGTTGACGAACGCAACGCGTATATCGCCGTCCGCACGCTCGGTCACCGTCACCGTGTCGAAGCAATCGACTGACATCATAACGCTGTCCAGCCGATGCAAGCCCGTGCGCTCGTCCGCGCCCGTGATATTGAGCGACAGATTGGCTTTGCCGAACGCTTTACATTTAACGCTTTTGTTCATACCGACAGTATACCACCGTCGGCGCGCGCTGTCAACCCGCAAAAGAACGGGCGACGGAAAAAAGCTCCGCCGCCCGTCGTACTACGAATGACAATCCGTCCGACTGTCTATTTGTTGCAGAAATTTATCAGTCGTTCGCCGCCCGCATACGGCGCGGTAGCCGATGCGTTCTGTTCGCGCACGCGCTCGGGCGAACAGCAAAGCGCCTTTGCCGCCTGCCACAGCGTTTCGCCCGCTTTGGCTATATGCACTATGACAGATGCGTCGGGGCGCGGTATGGGCTCGCCGACCGTCACTTCGGTAACGAGCGTGCACGGCTTGCGCGTCGACATGTCGAGAGTAAACGCGACTTCGGCTTTTATATCGAATACCGATTCGCGCCGCACGCGCACCGCCACATCCGTCACGATCGCGGTCGCGCGGATCTCGTCGGCGGTCGCATGAACGGACAGCGGTATAGAAAACGGCAGACGGAAAGCTATCGTGTCCGCAACGTTCTTTTCGGCATTGTAGTAAACGATATCGCCGCCTATCAAGCCTTCCGCCGTCACGCGCTTGTCGTCGATCTTTACGTCGGACAGCGTGCAAAACGTGCCCGTAACGCACAAAACGTTGTCGGCGGCGAGCCTGTCGGACGCGAGCGGGATCTGCCCGTCGACGGTATCGGTCACCGTCACGCTCGGCTCGACGCGATAGCATTCGGCGGAAGCGGTCACGACTTCTATCTCGTTGTCGGCGCAGAATACGTCGGTAACGACTTCGATCTCGCGGCAATCCATGGCGAACACGTCCAAGCAAAGCGTGACCGCAAGCTCGATCCTATTTTCGCCGACGACGGCGGTCGCCGCGCTCGTTTCTACCGTCGCCGTAGCAAACGCGATATTGCTTTCGGTCGCGCCGTGCGCGGAAACGTCCTTTGCAAACGGCGTGACCACGCGCTCGGCGGATATCATATCGCCGTCGGTGCGCACCACTATATAGCTGTAAACCGCGCCCGTGACTTTGACGGCGCCGTCGGCGGCTTGCGCGCCCGTGACCACGGCTTTGCTCGTGACAAACAAAACTTCGCTCGCCTTGCCCGCGGAAACGCTGTCAGCTACGTAAACGGTTTCGGACTGCTCCGCGCAAAGCGCGCAATGCTCGACGGTCTGCTTTTCCGCATAAATGCCCTGCTCGGGCTCGGCTATGCACGCGTATTCGACCGACCGTACCGCTATCGCCGTAACGTCGACTACCGCCACGGTCTTTACCGCTCCGCCGTCCACGCTCGCCTCGACGTTTATCACCTCGGGGATGAACGCGATCTTCATACCCGTCGTGATGTCCGCTGCGGCGATCTTGTCCGAAAACTCGGCAACGACGGAAATACAGTCTACCTTATCCCCGAACTGCGCCAAACAATCGAACCGCACTTTGCCCGAATAACGCGCTTCGCCCGCGAAAACTTCGCCGGGCACGGCGGATGCTGACGCGCAAGCCGATAATATACGGCACTCGCCGTCTATCGCCTGACGCGCTTCGACTACGGCTTGACCGTGCGCCAAGCGCACAATTTCGTCGCTTTTGATATTGATGTTGTCGGACATGATTGTTCTCCTTGAAAATAAACTTATCGCTATCATGATATTCAAGGCAATACACGATTATGACCGAAACGTAAATATTTACCGCGTCGAGCGATATGCGGGAAATCGCGAAACGGTATTTGACCCGAATAACGTCGCTTCCCGCACACCGTTCCGCAAAACTCGCTACGCTCTGAACACTATATCGCCGCAAATGACGTCCGAATACGAAAACGATACCAACTCGCCCGCGACGGCGCGAAACGTGAACACCGACGGGAACATATCGACTATCACCCCGTCGATATGCGTTATCTTGTTCCTGCCGCGGTTGACCGCGACCGATAGATTTTTACCTCTTAGTTCGGATAATCTCCGTTTGACTTCTTCCACTCCGACTGCACGTTGACGCATGATCGTTTCCTCCGCCGAGATTATCGACAAAAACCCGAATTATAATACATCGCGGCGAGCGCGGACATTACAGGCGACGGCGAGCGGCAAAGCTATTTCGCGACGAAAAAGGTACGATATCACGGCGCGCGGCACGGTATGCACAGACATAAGCATATGCGACATATACCGTCTTAACGCCGTCGGTAAAAATCATTTATATTTTTTTGAAAAACCACGTCAAAACAGTTTACAAAACGCGTCAAAACGCATATAATATGTGCACATTTACAGGTAAATCTATTACGGAGATTCATCGATGAAAAAGCCCGAAAAAACCAATCAGACCGAGCGTCCCGTCTATATCCTTTGCCCGCGTTGCGAGATCAACTATATCGATAAGCGCGAAAAAATGTGTGCGGTGTGCAAAGCCGAAATAGGCATAGGCGACCCGTCCATACTCTTGCCCGAGGACGACGAAGAGCAGGACAACCGCATCTGCCCCGTCTGCCGCGTCAACCCGCTCGGCGAAGACGAAGACATTTGCTTTGAATGCAAAAAAGAACTCGAAGCCAAGGAGAAAGAATCGAAAGAACTTTCCGATCTCGAGGACGAAGATAATCCCGGTTGGGAGCCGTTCGACGACGAGGAAGAGGAAGAGATCCCCGACGGTATGCAGGAAATATTCGAGGACGAAGAAGAGGAGGAAGAAGAGGAAGAAGATATCGAATCGGTATCCGACGAACCCGACGACTTCGATTATAACGTCGACCCCAACGACTTTATGGACGACGACGAGGAAGAGGAAGAAGAATGACCGTCGGCACGCCGAAAAAACGGCGTACCGTACGAATATGCGGCATTTGCATAAAACAGAAAACCGAATATATCATATCAAAACAACTCCCGTCTCCGAGAGTTGTTTTCTTTTTTACGGTATCGCAACATCCGTATTAAAACGGTGCCGATAAATTTCGTTTTCTTATCAAAGTCTTTTGCACAGGTCCTTCGTTCCGCAATCGGAACATTTCAGTTTTGCGTATTTTACCTGTTCGCCGTTATCGTCCGACGTCTTTAATTTGCCGTTTGTAAATAAAACGATATAAAAATTGACGCGGAATTTGCGTCCGCAATGCGGACATTCGTAAACGTCGCCTTCGTACGCAAGCGGACATGTGACAATAAAAAGAACGACCGCTATCGCCAAACATATCCCGAATTCGATCCAATATCCGTTTACCGCCGCAACGACGCAAAAAACTGCGCTCAGTCCTATCGAGCAACCCAATGCAATGACGGCGTACGTTTTAACGTCCGTACCGTTTTTTGGCGGTTTTTCATCTTTCACAATAAACACCTATCGCATTTATATTATATTCCGTCCAACAACGTCGCATAGCGAAACGCCGCAAGATCCGCGTTCAGCTTCTGTCGCACTTGACGACCATATCCTTGATCGCGGCGGCGCACGTCGCATAACCGTCCGAACAACGCCAAGCCCAATTCCCGCCGAGCGTCGACGGGGTGTTCATGCGCGCCGACGACGGCAGATCCAAAAAATCCTGCATGGGCACTATGACGGTATCGGCGGCGGACGAAAACAACCGCTCCACTATTTCCGCGGCGACGTTCTCGCCGTCGTAACCGAGCGTACGCCGCACGGTCGCCTTGCTTCCGTCGTCGAGCGAATCGAACCAACCGCGCGTGGTATCGTTATCGTGCGTGCCCGTATACGCTACGCAATTATTCACATAATTT
This sequence comes from uncultured Clostridia bacterium, assembly GCA_947384195.1. Lineage (GTDB taxonomy): Bacteria > Bacillota > Clostridia > Christensenellales > Pumilibacteraceae > Anaerocaecibacter. The sequence continues at coordinate 2,509 of CANDGE010000005.1, read as the reverse complement.
GTATAATAAAACTCGTTATTCGGGTTGCCGTCGAACGCAAACTGCATTATCTTCATGCCGGGATATCCCGTTTCGCGAACGAGCTCGCGCACGCAATCGTGCAATTCTCCCAAGTCCTCGGCAATTATCTCGGGCTCGCCGAGCTCGCGGGCGATAACGTCGAAAAACTCTTTACCGGGTCCGACCTTCCACTCGCCTACGCGCGCATCGGTACGGTCGGCGGGTATCGCGTAATAATCGGCAAACGCGCGGAAATGATCGATTCGCACGACGTCGTACAGCTCGAAAGCTTTGCGCATACGCTTGACCCACCAAGCGTAATCGGTAGCGCGCATTTTTTCCCAGTCGTAAAGGGGGTTGCCCCAAAGCTGACCGTCCGCCGAAAAATAATCGGGCGGAACGCCCGCTACGGAAGTTTTGGCAAGCTCGGCGTCGAGCATGAATAATTCGGGCTCGCTCCATACGTCCACCGAATCGTACGCCACGTAAATAGGCATATCCCCGACTATCTTTACGCCGCGATCGTTCGCATACGCTTTGAGCGCGCGCCATTGCGTAAAAAACAAGTATTGCAAAAATTTATAAAACTCCGCGCGCGGCGCATACCGCGCCGTACCGGTCTTACGACGGCGCAAGCCCATCGGCCAAGCGTCCCACGACCGCATACCGTGCGCTTTTTTAATCGCCATGAACAATGCGTAATCGTCCAACCAGAACGCATTGTTGTTTTTGAACTCGATATAATCGGCGCGCGACGCATCGAACCGCATAAAAGCTTTTTCGAGCGTACCGAACCGCTCGGCATAGACCGCGGCGTAATCCACGGTATCGAGCGGATATTCGGGCAATTCGTCTTGCAACAACAGCCCTTCGTCGACGAGCAGATCGAGATCTATAAAATACGGATTGCCCGCAAGCGCGCTCGGCGATTGGTACGGCGAATCGCCGTACGACGTCGGACACAGCGGCAAGACCTGCCACAACGCCAGTCCCGCGTCGCACATAAAATCTACAAACTCATACGCCGCTTTACCGAGCGACCCTATCCCGCGCCGCCCCGGCAACGACGATATGTGCATCAATACTCCTGCTTTTCTTTCCATTTCGTCCTCTGTTCCGAAATATTTTACAACGAACCGTCCGTAGGATTTTGTTCGATCTCGGCTTTATCTGTTTCGACGTTCGGCGCAGGGTGCGCGCCGCCCGTCTTGCGCGAACGCACCGCAAACACAAACACCGAAAACGCCAATAAAAACTGCGCGGGATAATATGTACCCAAGCACAATATGCGCATAGCCAACCGTCCCGCGCCGTTCAACGTCGCAAACTGCTGTATGAGCAATGCAAGGTCGGATATGTAAAACAATACGCTGCCCGCGACTATGACTATCGCAAGCGCCGACCTTTTCGACACGCAATCGGACAATGCCTTTCCGACCATGACGGAGATTATCAATGCGTACACTACGCAAACTATCTCCAAAAGCGCCCCGCCGAAATCGAATGCGGGCACGAGCGTTATCACCAACGCCGACGGAACAAACACGCAAGCCGCATATACGATATCTTTCGGCTTAAATCCGTTGAGAAAGAAGTACGCGACGACGAATATAACATGTCCGAGCGCAAACACCGCCGCACCCGCTATAAAATCAAAATTTATCGCCACGTCGCCCGCCATCGCGACAGCCAACGCGATCGGCATAATATATTTATATTTCCCGGTCGCGCCGATATTCACGGCAAATATCATGTCGACTATCCCGATAAGCACAAAACACAGGCTCGTCGCCGCTTTGATCGGCGTGCCGCCGCAAAACATATATGTAAAGTCAAGCCCGAGCATGACCGCAAGCAGCGCGATGTCGACGCTTGATACGATGCGTTGTTTGTTCATGCTGTCATTATACCACCGACTTATGGAAAAGTCAACGACTGCGCGCATTGCGCGGGAATATTATTCGCAATGACATTATCCGATACTCGCAACGCCCGCTCGATCATCGATCTTCCGCGCTTCGCCGACGCAAAAAGGAGCGCCGAAACGCTCCTTTTGGATATCTACACACATATGCGCATATGCGAAACTATGCTTTGGGACCGGCGTTGACGATGACCGCGTCGAGATCGTACTTTTTGATGTTCTCGGCAAAGTCCTTAGCGAGCTTTTTGGCGAGCCTGTCGTACTCCGCTTTATCGTTCCACACGTTTTTGGGATTGAGAATATTGCTGTCGACGTTCGGGCAGGTCTTGGGTATGGCAAGCCCGAAGAAGGGCTCGGTTTCGTACTCGACGTTCGCGAGCGTGCCGTCGAGCGCGGCGGTGACTATCGCGCGGGTCGCGGGCAAGCTCATGCGCTTGCCTACGCCGTAAGCGCCGCCCGTCCAGCCCGTGTTGATAAGGTAGACGGACGAGCCGTGTTTTTCGATCTTTTCGCCCAAAAGTTTGGCGTATACCGACGACGGCAACGGCATGAACGGCGCGCCGAAGCACGTGGAGAACGTGCTGA
>CANDGE010000004.1 GCA_947384195.1 uncultured Clostridia bacterium | reverse complement strand
TTCTTATCGCGCTTTGCTTTGCCTTCGCTCGATACTTTCTTTTCGGTCGTGCTTCACCATGCCCGCCACTTTTTGCGTGCAATTTTTTAAAAGCAAAATAAACGCAATGATTTGCGTTTACTTTGCAAATGACATCGCCGTTTTATATAATCGACCTTTATTGAATGTCAAGATTAAAGCAGTAACTTTTTAAGTTTCTCGATCTCCGTTCGCATATCGGAGATCTGTTTCTTTTGCTACTCGCTTCGGGCTTTCCGGGGTTATTCTTATTTGCTATTCGTCGCTTTTCCGACGCGATGCGGTTTTGATAATATACTTGCTCGTTCGTTACAACGTTATGCTCACGGGAAAGGTGTCGGCAAAATTCTTACGCGTCAAATAATCGATTGGTTGCCCGTTACGCCGTCGACAGGCACTCCGCCGTATGCCGTTTCGCCCGTAAAGCGATTTTTGACAATGCGTTTGGTCTTGGGATCGAGCTTATACGTAAGAAGATCGGGCAACGAAAATTCCATAACGCTGTTTCCGCATTCGTTGACTTCGTGCGCATTGTTGCGCAACTAAATATTGTAAATCTCCGCTCGAGCTCGTAAGCTACTATCCCGTTGCCGTTCGCATCATAGCCATCGTAGCTCGCCTGATCGTAAAGATCGAACGATAGCGGTAGATTTTGCGTCTCGGGATGCTCGGCATCGACTTCGCTCGCCGTATATAATACGATCGTCTTATCAAAGTCCATTAGCGACAGCGCGGGCTTTTCTATCCCGCCGTTATACGGCACGAACGCATATAGCCGCACCGTCTCGTACCATTTATTATAGCCGAATATATTTTCCATATAATTTGCGCCATTGCCGTTTTTAAACTTGTTTGCATACGACAGAGCGCTTCGTCAATCCCTTGCATATGTATCGACGTGCGCCCCGACTTACTTATAACGAAAACTCGTGACCGAATCCGCCGAACTCGACTTTAACGGTATGTTGTCCCGACGATATCCCGTACGCATTCGGATCGGATATGACCTGTCCTTTTTCGGTCAGTACCGACCTGCGGTTATCGTATCGCTTGTATCGTCATCTTAAAACGCTTCGACTTCGATAGCGGTAATATCTATCGCGCACGCCGCTTGACCGTCTTTAACAGCGGAACTGTCAAACGTCACGCTTTTGAGCATCATGTCGGTCACGGCGATAGTCTGCGTACAGTTCGCGCTATCGTAGGTAAACGTGATTTGTGTCGTGCCCGCTATGCTTGACCACAAAATCGAAAGCGCCCACTCCATAGCCGTTAACGGCGAACTCTCTCATATTCGTTATAAACATCGACAGCACCGTCGCGTTTGTTTCCCTTAGCTTGCGCGTCGTCGCGAAACCGTTCATGCTCGGCAACCCTATATCCATAAAAACGATATCATAAATAGGCTTATAGCATTGTAAAAAGCTTACGGCGTCGCGAAAACGCACGCACTTAAATGCGTACTTTTCTCTCGGACGCAAACCGTTCGAGCTGTGTTTGACTGCATCGAATTGGTCATCGTTGTTCTCTACTATGGCAACAGTCCGCATAATACCCATGTTTACAATACATCGCGTTTTTTCGCGATTGTCAATAGTAAATCTTGTTTTACATAGTATGCACCCTATCGCAAAAGCGTATCGTCCGACGTTTCGAGCATACATATATCGCTTGCGTTTTTATGCTATTGCGTGTATAATAATTTCGGAAACATCGCCGATACGAACTAAACGGAATATCGGAAGCAGTTTTTTCAAAGGACAACCGCATTGGACTATTTGGCAATAATCGTAATAACGTTTATATCGGGCGTGGTCGGCACAGGACTGGGAGGCGTTATAGGCGCGGTGCTCCGTCGCGAGTCCAACAAGATAGTCAGCCTATTGCTGTCGTTTGCCGCAGGCATCATGCTCGCCGTCGTCTGCTTCGACCTGATGAGCGAGCCGATAGAAATGATGAAGGACGGCGTACTTCCGTCGTACACGCCGTTTATAGTCGTAGCGGCGGTGATATGCGGCTATGCCGTCGTGTATCTGTTGAACTACGCCATAGACAAGCGCACCGACCGCGAAGTCAAGCACATCGATGCCAACCACCCCGCGACCGCGGACGATCTCGACGAGCTTATCCACTCCAATCATTACGAAACGCATAAAAAAGAAAAGTCCAACCTTTTTGTGGCGGGGCTTGTGATGATGACGGCGATCGCGCTGCACAACCTGCCCGAGGGCATGGTGATAGGCGCGTCGTATGCGACCGTCGAAAACCTGACAGCCGATCTGTTTTCGGGCACCGGGTTCATAATGGCGATAGTGATAGGACTGCACAATATCCCCGAGGGCATGGCGGTTTCCGTTCCGCTCATCACGGGCGGCATGAGCAAGGGCAAAGCGACATTCCTTACCGCACTGAGCGGTCTGCCCACCGTGCTGGGCGCACTGCTCGGCTACGCGCTCGGCGGCATAAACGATATAATGCTCGTACTGTCGCTCGGCTTTGCGAGCGGCGCCATGCTGTACGTAGTTTTCGGCGAGCTCCTTCCCGAATCGATATTGATGTGGAAAAGCAAACTGCCCGCGATGTCGCTGTTTGTCGGCGTGCTCGTAGGGTTTCTGCTCGTGATGTTCTGATATTGCAATACCGCTCGCGCCAAGCTTTTATCGCGTCGACGAAATGCAACACAACGGCGCAAAGCTACGCCGCTTTCGGCAAAATATCGATCAATACGTATTCGGCGGGTGCGCACGTTTTAAACGGAAAGCCCCAGCCCGCAAAGCCCGACGTAACAAAAGCCTGCGCCGTTTCGTCGATATGCGTAAGACCGTAAACGGCTTCGTTGATGTCGAACAGATCGAACAAAATATCCGCGGGGAATATTTGTCCGCCGTGCGTATGCCCCGATAACAACAAGTCGACGCCCGCCGCGGCGTTTTCCTTATACTGACGCGGCTGATGATCGAGCGCGAGAATAAAATCCGTCGGATCGACGTCCTTTACGAGCTCGGCTATCGGCGTACGTACATTCTCGCCCTCGTAAGCGGCGTCCTCTCTGCCGACGACGGTGAACTCGTCGTTGATCGAAAACGTTTCGTCGCTCAACAACGTTATGCCGCTGCTTTTTATCGTTTGAACGAGCTCCTTTTCTGTAAACGTCCTGTCATCCCAAGCGTACAACTGTCGATCGTGATTGCCGAAAACGTAATACACGCCGAACTCCGTCTTTATCCCGCCGAGCGAGTCGAAAACTTCTGCCATGCCCTGCTTGCTCGTGTTTTCGTCGACTATATCGCCGCAAAGCACGACGATGCTCGGCGACGCCGCGCTTATCTCGGCGCAAATTCGGTCGAGCTCGGCTTTATCTACGGATATCCCGTAATGCACGTCGGCGATGAGCGCGATGGTGTACCCGCTTTGGCGTATCGCTTTTTGCGTGTAAACGGTGACGTTTGTCGCAGTCACGGTATTCATATTGACATAACCGCCGAGCAAGACCGACGTAGCCAAAATAATCGGCAATATCCCGAAACCGTATATTGTTTTCCACGTTCCGAACCCGCGCTTGTATTTTTTTCCGCTTATGCTTTTGATCAACAGGTTGACAGCTCTGACTATGAGCGAAAACGCCATGACGTGCGCCATAAAAAGCGCCACGGGCATTACGAACATACACAAAGTCGCGATCCCGCCCGAAACAACGGCTACGACGATAACGACCGCGATCCGATACCTGCCCTGCCCGAGCCCGAAAGTTCTGCACGCGCGCATAATATAAAACCGACAATATACGGCTATCAAGATCGCCAATATAGGCAACATTATGTAAAACATATACTTCTCCTACCGCGTCGCCGCAACGGCGTTATCCGCGATATATGTAGATTATATATCAATTTACCGCCCGTTGTCAACCGCGCGGCGCATCGAGCGTCGCGACCGAAAAGAATCGATGCGATTCACGATTTTAGCGGTTTTTCGGTTACGCCGCAATTCTGTATATATTTTGCCGATATATGCGGCGGTTTATTCCGCAAAAAAGGCGTCCGCACTACAATTGCGCGAACGCCCGAGCTTGCTTATTCGGTTTTGATGTTTTTCATATCCGTACTTAAATACCGTTATACGACTTATTTATTTTCGGTTATATCGCCGTCCGTGCAATGTATGGTATATCTGTTTATTCTTGCGGTCTTAATCGCGATATCCGTTACCGCCTGACCGTATATATACAATTTTGCTTTGCCGTTGGCAAGCGGGTTGAACGAAAAAAAGCGTCGCCAAAAACTTTTTCATACAAAACTCCTTTTCTCGGCGTTCCGAACATCATAGCAAATGTATACTTTTACTGCGATTTTTTATTTTTACGGCTGTTCGGGCGTGATTTAACGTTGCGATTTTGTTATCCTTAAAGATAATTCCGACTTTAAAGGAGCAAATTCTCATGAACACATACGCTTACGGCAGGGTCTCGACAAAGGACCAAAATTTACAGCGACAGCTTGCCGCATTCGACGAATACGGGATAAAAAAGTCGCACGTTTTCGCGGACAAAAAAAGCGGCAAGGATTTCGAGCGCAAAGAATACAACCGACTGCTTAAAAAGCTGCGATCGGGCGATCTGCTTGTGATCAAGTCGATAGACAGATTGGGGCGAAGCTACGATCTGATAATAGAAGAATGGAACAGGATAACGAATTCGATCGGCGCGGATATTCTCGTGTTGGATATGCCGCTTTTGGATACGCGCACGAAATCGCATACGCTCGTGGGCAAATTCATTTCCGACATCGTTTTGCAGGTTTTATCGTTCGTCGCCGAAAACGAACGCGAAAACATTAAGCAACGCCAAGCGGAAGGCATCAGGATAGCACGACAAAAGGGCGTTCGTTTCGGACGCCCATCGTTTATTTATTCCGACGATTTTTTATCCGTCGCCGACGATTATATAGAGAAGCGCATAACGTCTAAGACCGCCATGCGCTTGCTCGGATTAAAGCAGAACAACTTTTACTTTCACATCCACAAGATAAAAAGGGAAAAGCTCGATCGCTCCGCGTTTTAAACAAAGCGTATGGTCAAAACTCCGCCACGCGCGTCGCGCCGATCTTTTTTGCGAGCCTGTGCGCGGCGAAGAATGCGGGGCGCTTTTGCTTGACCGCTTTACCGAATGCGAGCGTCTTAAACCCTATTTGCTTGGTGCGTTTTACAAACCGCGGATCGGTAACGCACACGAACGCGGTCTTGCACACGGCGAGCAAGCGGTCGAGCGCGACGGCGTTTTTTCGCGTGTATCGCGTGCCGTCGAGATTTATGACGATCGGGCTGTCGGTATCGCCGCCCGTTTTTTCGACGAACGCGACGCAACGGCGTTGCGCGGGGCAAAGCTTTTCCATGCGCTTGCGCGGCGAAACGCGCAGTGCGTCGAGCGCGGCTTGCGGGAACGGTCTGCCGCAAAGCGCCGTGCGGTATTTTATATACTGCTCTACCGTGAACCCGCCGAACGGCGGCGTGCCGTACGCAAAATAATTGCGCCCGTTTTCGCTCGCGCAAAACAGCACTTCCACGTTATCGAGAACGACCGCGCCGTCGAGCCTGTTGAAATATGCGCGTTTCTGCCGCGCCGAACCCAAACAATAAGTGATCATGCCCGAGATTATGGACGCATCCGCCGCAAATTATACATACGGTCGGTGCATATATTCGTATCGGCTTTTATCGTTTTTTATATGACGCAAAATCGGGCAATGCAAAACCCCCGCAATGCGGGGGCTCTGCTGTAAGTGCGGTCTTTGCTCCGACCGCGTTGGAGATGTGATGACTTTTTAGTTGTGTCCTGCCGTAGTTGCGGAACGCCGCTTACGCTATTCCGTTTCGGTTTTATCCGTATCGACTTCCGTTTTTTCGGGAGCATCCGTTTCGGTTGCGTTAAGCTCGCCCGCCTTTTCCTTTTTCCAGCGGAACACTATCGCGGTCACGCCCCAAGCGGTAAGACCCGCCGCCAATACGCCGACCGCTATCAGTATCAAATAGTAATAGGCAAACGGCTCCGCGCCCGCCGCAATGCCGTGAACGAATCCGTTCATGGCGTTGGAGTTGACCACCATGTAAAGCGTATGCTTCATCGCCTGTTGCGTGTAGTAGGTATTGGTATCGCCCTTTACGCTGTACGACGAACCGAACTGCGTGAGCGCAAGATCGCCGCCCGCGCGCAAGAACTGATTGATGTTCATATAGCCGCCGTTGAAGTAGTCGGTAAGGACCGCGCCTTTAAAGCCCCACTCGTCGCGAAGCACTTGCGTGAGCAAACGGTAGTCGCCGCCCGCCCAAGTAAGACCTATGCGGTTGAACGAACTCATGACAGCCGTCGCGATCGGCGTTTCCGCCGTTTTGAGCACATACTCGCCCGTTTCCTTATTGTACTCGTAAAACTTCGTAGTTACCGTGCCGCTGTCCTCGATAGCCATTTGGAACGGACGCAAATAAATTTCGCGAATGGTCTGCTCGTTGGCAAACGTGACCAAGCCCTTATCCGTGCGGTGATCTTCCTGATCGTTGAGCGCGAAATGCTTGATGTACGAATACATGCCCATACTGCCCGCGCCTTGGATCGCGTATGTCGCGAGCAAGCCCGAACTGAAACTGTCCTCGGAGAAGTACTCGAAGTTACGTCCCGCGAACGGAGTGCGGTGAATGTTCATGGCGGGAGCATACCAGCCCGAACACAACACGTTTTCGCGCAAGCCGTCCATGCCGACGTTCTCGCCCCAGCCGTACGCAATATCGGTGTTCCAGCTCGCCGCAATGTTGACTTCGGCGGGATACGTGATGGAATACGGTTTATGCGCGACCATGTTGTTGAGTCCGCTCGGACCGTCGAGATCGATCGCTTTGGGCTTGTTGATGGATTTAGCCGCATCGGTCTTATAGCCCGCGAGCCCTATCATTTTACCGACCTCGGACGTAGTCATTTGGCTGATAAGCCGCTCCCAGCGCTCGTCGTCGTAGCTCGCGCCGCGAAGGTCTATAAGTTCCAACTCCTTGGCTTGATCGTACGCCTTAGCCTTTTTGGCGGCGTCCGCGTCCGAAAGCGGAGTGTTTGCCGCTTCCGCCGTGCCAACTTGATTGAGCTTGTCTATCATCGATTGCTCGACTTCCCAATGCCGCGTATATCCTTCGAGTTCGCTGAATCCGCTTTCGGAAGTCGACTTGACGCCGTGCTTGACGGGATAAGATTCCGTCCAGTTGCCGCGCGTCAAGTATTTGTCGCGATCGATAAAGCTCGACGATTTGCCGCCGTTGCCGTCCGCGCCGAATACATTGGTCGCGTCCTTTTCGCCCGCCGATCTCTTATACGTCGCGGTATCGGTAGTCGCAACGGTATACTTGCCGACAAACGCTTTGTTGCCTTCGGCGGTCATTCCGTCCGCCACGGTCTTGTTGTTGTATGCAAGGAAGTTGTTGGTCGCATCGTGTGCGTCCTGCGCGGCGGTCACGAGATAATCGCCCGCTTCGAGTATGTACGTTTTGTTGACGACGTCGTCGTACACTACGAAATCGGATACGTTTATTTTTATCTCGACCGTTTGACTGTCGCCCGCCTGTCCCGTAGGCGCAAGCTCGTTCGTTTTGGCAAACCCTACGAGCGCCGCCGCCGATTTTTCGATCTTGTTGGTCTTGTCCATTTCGGTGTAAGGCGCGTTGAGATATACCTGCACAACGTCTTTCGCTTTGGTCGCCGTATTGTTGGTGACTTTGACCTTGACGGTGATATCGCCATTATCGTCGGGCTGAGTCATTTCAAAGTCGCTCCAAGTGAAATTGCTGTACGAAATGCCGTAGCCGAACGGATATTGCACCTGCGTCGCGTAATCGTACTCGCCCGCATTGCCCTGATTCATCACCTTGTCGAAGTAGCGCGTTTCGTAATACTTATAACCGACGTAAATGCTTTCGTCGTAAGACACGGCATAGTAGCCCGTCGTTTTTCCGCCTACGGTGAGCGCGATGTCGCCCATGTTCTGCATGGCGGGCGACGACAGCGCGTCGAACGCGAACGTATCGGGCAAATGCCCGCTCGGCGACACCTTGCCCGTCAAAACGTCGGCTATCGAGTTTGCCGTTTCACCGCCGCCGCCCGGCGCCCAAAGCACCGCCGAAATGTTTTCGTAATCGTTGACCCAACCGAGCTCGAAAGCGTTATTGGTATTCACGACTATGACGACATCGGTAAAATGCTCGTTCAAATAATCGATGATGCCGAGCTCGACCGAATCGGGTTCGAGATAATGCTTGACCTTGTCCGCGGCGATATCCGTAAACTTGCCCATGTACCGAGCAAGATCGCGACCTTCGCCGCCCGTACGCGATATGACGAACATCGCTTTCGTGCCGTTAGCCGAAGAAAGCACGTTGTTGGATTCGAGCACGGAAAGCGGGCATTCGTTTATAGTCCAGTCCTCCGCGCCGCCGTAGCTTAACGCGCCCGCGCCGCGCACATAATCTTTGCCCGCGCCTTCCGAATAAAATTTCCACAGCGCTTCGTTGACCGAGCAACCGTTAGCCGCGAACGCATCTTTAAGATTGCTCGACACATAGCTCACGCCCGAGCCCGTGCCGCCCGCCAAAAGATCGACCGACGAATGCGAAAAAATACTTATCTTGTCGCCCGCGCTATACGGGAGCGCATTGTTTTCGTTCTTTAACAAAACATAGCCTTCCGCGCCGCCGTCGCGCACGAACTGCTTTTCGTATTCGTCGAGCTTTGCGGCGGTCATGCCTTCCTTGTCGGAAATTTTGTTGTACTCTTTGTCGAGCTTGTCGGTTATCTCGTTACCGCCTTCCGTGCCGCCCTTGCGTCCCGCCGTGCCGAAAAAGTCGCGCATGACTGCGTCGTACGTGCCGATAAGCACGCAAGGCATCGCAATCGCTATCGCGATAAGTACGGCAAGGAGCGAAGCGATGATGATAGTAAATACTTTTGCGCTGAGTTTTTTGCGCGTTGTTTTTGCCATGATCTCCTCCTGATTTTATTTTGAATATTATACGATAAGCAGAAAAAATTTCGGAACATTGCTTATAGCGTTGACCCGCCGCCGTGATGTGCGGCGGATACCGCTTATTTCATAGAAAAATTAAATTATCGACCTATAATTACATCGACGCCGCTCTGTCGGAATTGTCGGCGGGCGTGAAAGTAAGTTTGGCGTCGGCGTTGATCTTTATGTAATCGACGTTAGCGCCGCCCGACGGATTGGTGGATACCAACGAAATTACGTTTTCGCCTTTTTTAAGGTCGATCGTGATGCCGTCCGACAGCGAGAAATTTCTGTAAACCGCGGGGTTTTGCATTTGTTCAAATCCTACGCCTTCCATGCCCGCTATCGTGCCCGTCAATTCGATGTCGGCGTCGTTAACGACGAGCTTAAAGTATTTATTGTCGGCAAGCTCGTAGTCGGGGAACAACTGACCGCCCATAAACGCACCCATCATATCGACCGCAGATGCGGCGCGAACATATATAGTCGCTTTGCAGTCCTTGTCGGACGTTATCGTCCACGTAAGCTTGGTCCCGTCGCCGTAGAAATATCCGACGTTGGTAACTTCCGCGCCTTCTTCGTCGTCGGGCGCATATTCATTCCCGTCTTCGACGGTAACTTTACCGGGTGCGGTCGTCGGCTGTCCGTCTTGACCGTAGCTCGTCACCATACCGTCGGTTATCACCGCTTCCTCGGCTTGGAAAATATAGTCCCGGGCTCCGCCGCAAGCCATAAGAGCGGATCCCATAGAAAGTGTGAGAGCGGCGGCGAGCGCCCCCGCGATTATTTTTTTGCCGTTTTTCATGTTTTCCTCCGAAAAAATTTTATTTGAGATTTTTTGTGACGCATAAACGCCGACGCGGAGCTACCATCACGACTCGCCCCGCGCGGCGATCATACGCGCTAAAAAAGTTTAGCCGTTGTTTTTGGACTGCGCGGCGATCCATTCCCACATATTGCCCGCTTTGGTGCAGTTTTCGGGTTTGAGATCGTCGATCGAATTTACCTTGCTCATATCCATTTCGGTCTTAACGTCATCGTTGAACGCATTTATCCACGACCAGTGCCCGTCGTAAAACCCGGGCGTTCCCCAGCCCGACGACGGATTGGGATCGTCAACGCCGGGTACGTTTTTCAAATACGTCAAGTGCATGTTTTGCGCGCCCGCATCGATAAGTCTGTCAAACAGCGGGAGAGTGTACTTAGACGGTTTGAGCGTGTTGTCAGCTTCCGAAAGCAAGAACCACATGTTCAGATCCTTGATCTGCCCGAGCATTTCGTCGCTTATGTTGCCGCTCATGTAGCCTTGGCAGACGGGATAGTACGCCGCAAAGTAATCGCCGTGCTCGAACGCGAGATTCATAGTCATGTATCCGCCGTTACTGCATCCGCCTATGTAAATGCGATCTGTGTCTATATCGCTGTTGCCTTCGACATACGTGGTGATCGCTTTCCACAACGCTTCGGTATAGTACGAAGTTTGCGGCTTACCCGTAGGTTCCGAATTCGCTTCCGAATCTCCGTAATCGCCTTCGCCGGTAGCGTCCATCCACATGGTGGGGCTTTGCACCGCCAAAACGTACGCGCCTTTGAGGCCGTCTTTGGCGAAATAATGTTGAACGTTGGTGGGATTATCGGCAGTGAGACCCGTAACTTCGTTGCCGAGAAGAGCTATGTCTATATCGGTGCCGCCTTCGCCGCCGCCGTGCAACCAGATAACGAGCGGGTTTTTGCCGCTGTCGGTCGCCGCGCCGTCGGGAGCCCAACTCGCGCGCGAAAGCGTTATGTTTTTACCGTTCTCGTTATAGTTAACGGTATCTTTTTCCCACGTCGCCGTTTGCGGCACGAGCCTGTTCGCCGCCTTGACGTCAAACGCGAACTTATCGCCGCTTTCGTATTTTTTGTCGCCCGCATTGAACGATCTATCCTTGTTTACGGTTACCGTAACGGGAATGGTTTCCGCCCAAATGTTCACTCGGCTGTTGTTGTCCCAAGAGAACGGACTCGCCTCTCCGTACTTGACGGACATTTCTATCGCCGCATACTTGGATGCGGCAGTCGCCTTGTTCCCCTTTTCGTCGCAAGCATATGCGTCGATGACCGTGCGCTTGGCGTTATTGAATCCCGACTTCATGCTTACGGCAAAAGTGTCCTTGGTCACGCCCGATACGTCGCCCTTGAATTCCACTATGACTTTCGGTATGGCGGGACCCCATTCATAGCCGCATACGACTATATCGGTCTTGACCGCATCCATAGCCACAGGGGTATGCGGAGCATCGGTCTCCCCGTTGTCTCCGCACGCCGCAAACGCGCCTACGCAGCACGCGGAAAGCGCGCACGCAACAACCGTCGTCACAAGCTTTGATCTTTTCATCGTTCATCTCCTCCGAACAATTTTTTTCGACGCGGCACGACCGCGATCGTTCGTTGCCTCGATTACGGTGTTATTTTAAAATGAAAAGGGCACGCCGTCAATACGGTTGCCCCAAACTTACGTTTTTCGTCCTATATTTACCGCACTCGCGGTATAATTTAAGTTTACGCTATATCCCTGTGTTGCGCCTTCTCCCTAACGGGCAACATTATCTTTAAATCGAACACGCCGTCGCCCGCGGTAAAAAACATTTCGCCGCCGTACTTATTGACGAGCAGGCGCATACTTTTCATGCCGAACCCGTGCTCGGCTCGATCGCCGTCGGTACGCGGCAGGCCGCCGTCGAGCGCGATCGTGCCGTCGTAATAATTGACGCAATTTATCAAGATCATGCCCGCAGACTGCGCGACGGTTAGATCGATCACGCGCCTGCTTTCGTCGGCTATGCGGCACACGGCGTTTATCGCGTTGCTAAGCATATTGCCGAACAGCGAGTACAGCTCGGAATCGCTCATGTACCGCAATCCGCGTCCGTCCGCCATACAGCTCAGATTGATATTGCGCTTGGCGCATATAAGGCTCTTTTCGGTGAGCAAAACGTCTATCGGATCGCAACCCGTGCAAACCTTGCTGTCGTATATCGCAACGGCGTTTTCTATCTCGCCCAGTTCGGAATCGGAAAGCTCGCCGTCCGATAAACGCATTGCGCGTATCTTATGCTTTAAATCGTGGCATTTGATATTGATAAGATCGATGTTCTCTTTGGCGATCTCGTATTGGCGTTTGTCCTGTATCCAAAGCTGTCGCACCGTTTCGATCTCGCTTTTAAGCACTACGTTTTGGAACATGCCCGAAATAATAGTCAGTATGAACACGTTGCTCAGTATGGAAAAACAGTAATTGACTATGCTCAAATACCAGCTCGTCCACCACCACGCGTTGGTGTAAGCGCAAAGCACGAGAGTGACCGCCAGCGTCACCGTAGATATCAACATGACGTTGCGGCTGTAAATGTTATCGGGTCCTTTGGCGTTGATACGGCGCACGAACAAAAAATAAACGACCGCGCCCGACGCCGCAAGCAAGCCGAAATAAAAAATACCGTGCGCTATCCGATAATCGCCCACCGCCGTCGACAGCCGCCACACCACGCCCGTTATCTCCAAAAGCGACACAGCGCGGTACACCGTGTTTTGAAATGCGTACGCCGCCACTCCGTACAGCAACAGAATTTTGAACGGCGCGTCAAAACTCCACCACAGCAACAACACCGTAAATGCGAACGCCGTAAAATAAACAAACGTTCCGCATAACGGATATGCGGGCATAACGATCTGCACGCACGTGATCAAAAACGCCGCCGCCGCGAGCATGGGCAAACCGACCGCTATGCGTCCCGCGAACAATTTCCGTCTGGGCAGTTTAAAAAAGAACAGCGCCTCGCATATTATCAATTGCGTCAAAAACGGCAAAAGCGCATACAGGTATGCGTTTACCGCATCGCCGAGATTCATTAAGGTTTACCCCCCCCCCGTGGTTTTGCCTCCGCCCATATATAGATCCATCAACGCTTTGACGAATTCCTTGCGGCGGGGGTGGCTTATTTTCAGCGTGTGACCTGCGACTTCGAGATCGTAGCCGCGCACCGAATCGATGAACCGAGTATTCACTATGTAACAGCTGTTACAGCGCAAAAAGCCGTTGCCTTCGAGCATTTTTTCGGCGGACGACAACGATCCGCGCGCTTCGAGTACGCCGTCCGTCAGTTGATATTTTATCTTATGCCCCATTACTTCGACGAATATGAGCTTATCCGTAGATAACCGTGTGAACCCGTTGTTGACGGGAACGAACACCGAGCGCGATTCGCGCGCCTTGGCTACATTGACCGCCTTTTTTATTTTCAAGCAAAAATCGGCATAGCTCACGGGCTTTATCAAAAAGTCGAGCGCGTTGACCTCGTATCCTTTTTGCGCGTATTGCGCCATCTTGGTAACGAACAACAGCGTCACCGAATCGTCCTTATCGCGCAACTGCCGCGCCGCGTCCAGCCCGCTCATGCCGGGAAGATCGATGTCCATCATCACTATCGAATATACGGCGTGCCTGTACGAATCCAAAAAAGTCTCGGCGTTATCGTAACGAGTAATGTTGAAAACGGCGGAATTCTGCTTGGAATACCGCTCGAAATAATTGCACAGCGCTGTTGCCGCAATGTGATCGTCCTCTACCAAAACTACGTTTATATGATTATTACCGCGGGAAAAGGCTTCGGACATACACACGCTCCTTCGTTAGAGATAAATTTAGGTAGATTTATTTTAACATACTTTTTGTTACTTATCAATAATTATCGAAATTTTTGTCGCAAACTTCGAGTAAACGTCCTAAACTTAACTTTTTGCCGATATTCGCGCACGTTCGGCGCTTTCCGCAAAAGCAGAGCCTCCGCAACGAATTGACGAGAGCTTATTAAAGTATTTATAGATCCGCCCGAACGTTGCGTCATTCGTCGCGCGTTTTTGAAACGTCGTCATCCGTCGCCGCGTCATGCGCTTGCTCGGGATCTTCCCGCGTCGGCGGTTCGGGCTCGAGCCCTTCCGCAAGCTCGCTGCCCGCATCATCCGCATTGTTTTCGGGCGCGTCGGGTTTTGGCTCTGACTCGGGTTCGGGTGACGGAAGATCGTTTTCGTTCGGCGGCTTGTCCGAATCGGGCTCGGTCACGGGCGCGGGATCGTCGCCCTTTATCTTGCGGATACCTACTGCGTGATACACGAGCGTGTACAATCCGCACACCAACATACAAATATAATACGAGATGGCGCGCGAAACCATCATCGCCGACAGTATGAACTTCATATCGAACAATCCGCCTATCCCGAATATATTGGGATACAGGTATTCGTACACGCCCGTACCGCCCGGAAGCGGTATCGAATTGTAACCGATCATTACGTAAGCCTGCATACCGAACAAGGTTATAAAATCGGTTTGCGGCGCGGCAGCCAAGCACACGAATGTGGGGATAAGCGTTTGCGACGTGCGTTGCGCTATGTTGAACAGCATGGCGGCGACAAACAGCATGGGGTGACGCTTCATCACGCTTCGACATTCGCGATAGTTATTGATGACGTTTTCGAGCTTGGCGACCTGATTTTCGGGATGCTTGAATATCCGCATCTTGGCGAGCACGGCTATTCCCCATTTGCCTATCTTTAATATTATGCGTGCGCGGAACAGACACAAAAGAAGTATCGCGAGCAATATCGCCTGTATGACAAAGCCTATTATCACGAGCGTTTTTGCGAGCCAATGCCCTATCTGCCCGAACATCCACGGGCAAGCGATAACGCCGAAAAGCCCGACGACTATCGTCGCTACGGTATAACCGACTATGTTAAACAACACGACAAACCCCGCAGTACCGCCGCTCACTCCGTCGCGTACCATGTAAAACATGGATGCGGGTTGACCGCCGCTCGCCGACGGGGTTATAGCCGAATAGTACAGATCGCTCGTCGAGTAAGCGACAGACGAAACGAGTTTGGGCTTGTGCCCGACGGTGCGCGCTATGATATGCAGGCTTATCGCCTCGAAAATTATATAGCCCAAAAGCCCGCCGAACGCGCCGACGATATACCAAACGTTACAACTCGACAAAAACGCGCCGACATCGCGCAGGTTTATATCCTGACTGACGAACACGACGGTAAGCGTCACGCCTATAAGGAGCACAAGGAAAGCGATATTGAGCAGTTGCTTTCTCGCCCGTTTTGACAGCTTTTTCGCCATAACCGTTACCGCAATATCATATCACAATGCGCCGATGTTAGTCAAGCAAAGCGCCGCAAAAGCTCGGTATTTCGCCGTTTTATGCGGCGCGCCGACCTTTTCCGCACGAATAACGCTTGCACCGCGCGCATGTTTTATGCTAAAATATTTCAGATACGCCGCGCGGCGAACGCAACAAGCGTCAACGCGTTGCACCGACTATATCATTCATAATCCATCGAGGTCACCATGCCCAAACAGAACAACGGACTTACCCCCACCGAATTTTTGGCAAAGAAATATTTCGACCGCGCCGAAAAACTGATAAACGGCGACGGCGTGCCCGTCGACTTCAAGCAAGCCGCGGAGGCGTACAGGCAAAGCGCGGAACTCGACTACCCGCCCGCCGTATACTCGCTCGGCGTGTGCTATATGCGCGGGATAGGCGTCGAACAAGACGACAATCGCGCGTACGAGCTTATCACGCGCGCGGCGGAGCTCGGCAATGCCGACGCGAAGTTTACCGTCGGACACTTCTACTTCGAGGGCACGTGCGTTCCGCGCGACTACGAAAAAGCCGTCGAAATATTTTCCGCCGCCGCCGACGAAGGACACCCCGGCGGGCTCAACGATTTAGGGTTTTGCTATCAGCGCGGGCTGGGCGTCGAGCAAGATCACGACAAAGCGTTCGAGCTGTTTTCCCGCGCCGCCGACATGGATTTTGCCGCCGCGCAAAACAACGTCGGCGATTGCTATAACTTCGGGCGCGGAGTAAAAGCCGATCCCGAAAAGGCATACATGTACTACATGCGCGCCGCGCAAAGCGGCTACGCGATAGCGCAAAACAACGTCGGCATGTGCTGTCTTAACGGCAGAGGCACAAAACTCGACTGCGCGCAAGCCGTAAAATGGTTCGAGCTTTCGGGCAATCAAGGCAACCCCGTCGCCGTTGCCAATCTCGGATTTTGCTACGAAACGGGACGCGGCGTCGCGCGCGACGCAAAGACAGCCGTGCGGCTTTACACGATAGCCGCCGATGCCGGCAATCCGCCCGGGCAATACAATCTCGCGAAGTGTCTGCGCGACGGAAACGGCGCGGAAAAGAACGAACAAAAAGCGTTCGAGCTGTTCAAGCGCGCGGCGGATGCGCAATATCCCGTCGCATACGCCGAACTCGCCGACTGCTACGACCGCGGGATAGGCGTCGAGCCCGACCCCGAGCTCGCGAAAAAATACGCCGAGCTCGCGGGCAATACGCAAGCTTAAAACACGCATTGCAAATTCGCCGACGGCTTTCGGCTTTATAACAAAAATAAACAGTATGTTTTGCGATCGTACGTTAAACGGTAATTTAACGGCGAACGCTATGGTTATTAAATAGTGTGTAATTAAAAGCTTGCTGTTTTTTTCGGCTCGTAAAACAGACCCGTAACGCACGGTTGCGCTACGGGTCTTATCTTTAAAGCTCGCGAATGTTTTCGCATACGGTCGTTTTACAGTTGCAGACCGTTTTAAGCGTTTGCGCCCATTCTCGCTTTCCGAAGACATAACGAGAATTGTCTATGCCCAAGCATATCTCCGCGTTCTTGACGCACGGTGTCCAATCGTCGACGCCGTCGGCATTGTTTGCGGCGATCCTTATGAGCGTGCCGTCTGGCATTACGAATTCGCTGTCGATGTCCATGAGACAAGGCTTGCCGATCTTATTCTCGAAATCGAACGACACGGTGTTGCCTTTGCGCACTACGCGCACATACGAACCGTTGTTTCCCGAAAACAGCGCGTCGAATACGCTCTTTGCCGCGACGCCGCCGCTTTGCAACCGCTTACAGATAAGCCCGCCGCTTTTTGCATGCCCGATTCCGAATTATACCGCCCGTCGCCGAAATCGCGCTCGACGGCGATCTGTTTCTCGTTGTTTCTCGCCATAAAACTCTCTCCCCGTAAAATGCGTTATACGACGGACTATCGATCGCACGTCGAAATAAAACGCTCCAAATATTCTATCGCCGTTTTGTCGTGCTTTCCGCCGAACATATGCTTGCCGTTTTTTACGGTCTTAAACACGACCGTTCGATCGTCGCAGTCTTTGCGCCGAGAGTATGCATCCGCCGCCTTTTCCGAATAATCGAGCGATACTATCCCGTCCTTTGTGCCGTGCACTATCAATACGTCGCCGCGATAAGCCTGTATCTCGACATACGGATCGATACCCGAAACGTCGGTAACGTAACGTTTGCCGAGCTTCATAAGACCGCAACGAAAAGCATCGGGCACGTTGTGCGGATCGAACTTGGCAAACATCATCTTACCGGCACGCGCATCGTGCGGTATGCAAAATGCGGGATAAAACAATACCAGCTTGGAGATCGCGTCTTCGAGTCGCGCGGCGGCAAGCGCCGCGACGAGCCCGCCTTGACTGCAACCCATCAACAATATTTTTCGCTCGTCCGCATACTCGCGGCTCTTCGCATGATCGATGACGGACAGCAGATCGTCGACCTCCGTATACACCGACATCTCCGTCGTTTTTCCGTCCGATTTACCCTTTATGACAGAACCGCCGCAAAAATCGAAACAATACGACAAGTATCCCGCTTCGGCGAGCTTGACGGCATAACGTCTGACGGTATCCTGAAAAGCCATAAAGCCGTGACACACCACGGCAACGGGCAAGCGTTCGCCCTGCGGTCGGTACTCCGTACCGCGTATGGTCAGCCCGTCGCGCATACACGCAAACGTCGACGCTCGGATGTGCGCATTTTTTATGCGGGTATTAAGTGTCATGATAGCGCCCCGTATCCTTTTTTCCATTATATCACGAAAATAATATTTTTTCGAGCGATAGCGATCGAACCGTCGATTTTTACGTACACGTTAAACGCGGCGAACTTTTTTTCGCGCACCGAAAAAGGCACGGCCCTTTTTTTGGAAAACCGTATCTCTTTCGTTTTTTATCGCATTGGCGGAATTTTGTGTAAACTAAGCCTCTATCTTGCCGACGTGATCGAGATTTTCGGTGATGGGCTCCCACGTTATGCCCGCGTCGGTGACTATCTTGACGCAGTCGATCGCGGGCGCGCCCGTAGAATGAGTATACGAGTTGAGCGTGTTTTCGCGCACTATCAATTTAAGCATGTTTTTACCCTTGACTATCTCCGCCTTTTGCGTGACTATCTTATCGGCGAATTTTGGCGCGTCGTCGGACGAGCCCTGAACGAGCAAGCCCGTATACGTTATCTCCTTGTCGTTGAGCACTATACCGAAGTTTTGCGGCGTGAACGTTGTGTCGCCCCATTGCGACAGCAAGCGCACGTATAACGCCGCCGTGCCCGCGCGCTCGGCGGTAAACTCGAATTCGAGCGTGCAATCGGTCATGTGGATATTGTGAACGAAGTAGCCGTTGCTCACGCCGTCCGCATCGGACTGCAAGATAAGGTCGTAGCCGCTCGCACTGCCCGACTGCGCGCCGCCTATCTTGCCCGCAAGCGGCGTATATTCCGCTTCGAGCACGTACTGCTTCATGCCGTCGCCCAATACGACGTTGTCGCCATCGCTCGGCTCGGGCGTAGTGCCGCAAGCGCAAAGCGCGAGCGGAAGAGCGCATGTCGCGGCAAGCGCCGCGGCGAGTGTTTTGCTGTGTTTCATAATATATCTCCTTGTTCGTTATTTTCCATAAGCTCGTCGAGCGTTTTGCCCGACGTTTTTTTGCGGTCGGGATCGTACGGGATAAAGGTGAAAACACCTATCGCCGCCGTGTCCAAGCCAAACGCGACACAAACGATTATGACCCATATCTCCCAAACGGGAATGGCGTATCCCCATACCACGCCGTCGCCGCGCCCGTTCATGGCGTTGCTGTTGGCGACTGTGTATAGTATGTTTTTAGCCGCGCGACGCACCGCCGCAAGCCCCGTCGCCGACGAGATCTTTTTGGGCGGTTTGTCGCCTATCAGGTTAAGGTCGCCGCCCGCGCGAATCATTTGGTCGGCGTCCATATACGCATTGACGTTGAAGTCGGTTATCACCATGCCGCGAAAGCCCCATTCGTCGCGCAACAGCTCGGTGAGCAAGCGGTAGTCGCCGCCCGCCCAGACCGTGCCGATACGGTTGAAGCTGCTCATGACCGCAGTCGCCTTGTCCGTTTGCACGCACAACTCGAACGGCTTGAAATACGTTTCGCGCATTGCTTGCTCGTTAGCCCACGTCAACAACCCGTTGCATGTGTCGCGGTCGGTCTCCTGATCGTTGAGCGCAAAGTGCTTCATAAACGTATACACGCCCTTTTCGCTCGCGCCCGTCACGACCTGCGCCGCCATGAGCCCCGAAAGACATCCGTCCTCGCTGTAATACTCGAAGTTGCGTCCCGCAAACTGATTGCGGTGCAGATTCATTGCGGGCGCGTACCAGCCGCTGTACGGCGTGCCGTCGGCGGCGAGATAATTGCCGAAGTTGTACCACATAGGATCGAGCTTGAAGTCGCGGGCGTACGTATCGACGAGCCGACCGCTCGGGTCGACCGCGCCCGTAAGTATCCTGCCGAGCGCGTTAAGCCCGCTCGCCCCCGGCGCGCCTATCCACAACGCCGCCTTTATCTTGGCGTCGTAAGCGTAGTGCGCGGGATCGTCCAAAAACCCGAGCTTTACGCTCGGGTTTTTACATGGGAGTATTATGGAAGGAAAAGCCCTATTATTTCTTTTGCTCGCTTTCCTCTGCTATCATTTCGGAAGAAATAAAAGTATCTTCGTTTAACTTCGCTATATCTTTTGCGTATATCGTTCCGTTTGCGATATTGACGTTACAAGGATTGCCGAAGAAGTTTACGATCTTATGATAATGCGTGACATACAGCTTAAAGCCTGCGGAAATATCGAGATTTGTCGACCCGCTAAACGCCGCCATATCAAATCCCGGCACACCGTCGCCTTCCAATGTGAAGTGGGCTTCGCCTTTTATGAACGTAACGCCGACGTTTTCGGTGCCCCATACGGTGGTAGTTACGCGGAGCACTGCGTTTTCTCCGTTTATCTTTACACTGCCCTTCCCGGGATCGCCGCCGATACCCTTTTCGCCTTTCACGGTCACATTGCCGTTATCGCCGATCGTCAAGTGCGTATTTTTGATCGCGTCCGATTTACCGTCGGCATTCAAAACACCGTTGTTGACCGTGATCGTGCATCCAAAAAATGCGTTGCTACCCGATGCGGTCAAACTGCCGCCGTCGGTCACGGCGACCGTACAATCGTTAAATGCGTAAGTGCTGCTCGTAACGGTTACGGTTCCCGTGATATTAAAGTTAAGTTTATTGAGCGCGCCTGATCCGTCGCTGCCGTTGGCCGACAACACGCCGCTCACGGTGACAACTGACATAACTTTCCAGTTAACGATAGCCACGCCGAAGCCTTTGATTTCGAGTGTGCCGTGCTCGCCTACGGTAACGGTATCGCCCTGCCTGTGCAATGATATGCCGCAGTTGCCCGAGCCCGATTGCGCGATAGTCAATTTGCCGCTCAAAACGCGCAACGTCAAGTCTGCGGTTTCGGAACTGTTTATACCCTCGCCGTTTGCGACAGACATTATCGCGACAGTGGGCTGAACGCTGTTTTCGGCATTGCCGATCGTAAGATCGTTCACCGAGCTTACCGTGCTTAAAATATCCGTATCGCATTCGATGACGAGCGGATCCGAGCCCGTGTCGACTGCGCCCGATATCGTAAGCTTTGCCGAACCGCGGATATAAAGCGATCTGCCGTTATCGCTCGTAAACGTCAATGAGTCGAGAGTAGTAGCGGCGGTCACGTTAAGCGACGTATTCGCGGTTGCGTTCAATACGAGAGCTTTTGCATCGTTCTCGAACCGCAACGCCGCAATATCTACGGTAAATACTTCGTTCAGCGCGTCGTAAACAATGCCGATGTCTTCGGAAGCGCAATCGTTCACAGTAAACGTTGTGCCGTTTACGGTGATGTTCTTACCGCTTACGTCTATTTCCACCTTATGCGCCGCATTATTGGAACAAATCTTATAGAACTTATCCGACTCATATACGAATTTATCGAACTTGTGCCCGAACGCGGGGATTACCGTATCCGCTTGATCGATCTCGTTTTTGAATGCGGCATCGGTATAGCACTTACCGCCCTTTTCCCAATATTCTATATTACCGTTTTCGGTACACGTCGCTTCGCTCGCTTCGTGATGGATCGTTTTGCCGAGCGCGGGGATCGCCGTACCTTCATTGCGCTTTACGCCGCATACGCATTCCTGATGACGAACACCGTCGGTGTCGTCCGTAGCGGGCGTGTCTACGATCCAAGTAAACGTGTGTTCGGTCACTTCTACCGCGAACTTCTCGCAAACCGCGCAATATCTGCTATGGCTGTCGGTTGCCTCGTCTACGATCCACTCGCCGGGGGTATGATCGACTTTTTCGTCCAATACGGTGTTGCAAATCGGGCATTCGTGCCAATGCTTTCCTTCGCCCGTTGTCCACTCCGTAGCGGCGGCATGCCCGACGGCAGCGATCACGAGCGTGTCGTAATCGACCTCGTTTGTTCCTTCGGCGTCGGAATAGTACTTGGCTCCGTCCGTCCAATACTCACTGTTGCCTTGTTCCGTACACGTCGCCTTTTTTGCCGCAACGTGCATGAGCGCGGACGGATCTCCCGCCGTTCTGACGTGCAAGCCCGATCCGCCCCAGAAATTCGTACCGTTGCAAACAAGCCTGTACGTTTTGCCTCCTATCGTAAGTATTTGTTCGTCCCGAACGATATTGACATCTCCCGACTCGCCGCCGAAGTGCAAATTGTACGACATGACAGCCAAGTCGCTTACGCAGGTGCGGAGCACGAACGCGCCGTTCCCTATCGATACGACTTCGAGATCGGGTCTCGCTCTGACGCCCCAATCGCCGCTGCCGAACTCGTTGGGATTGGTTTCAAAATCGATGTATATCGCGGCGAAGTCGCCGAGCAAAGGCGAACCGCTATATGTGCCCGTAAATTCGATATAAGCTTTACCGTCCGATTCGCACAAAGACAAGTTCGTGAGAGTATGCTTGAAGATCTCGTCGCCTCCGCTGCGCGCACGCACCACCGCGAACTTCATCGGATTATCTTTAAAGTACGCTTCGGACTTCATAGACCAAGCTATTCCGTCGACAGTCAACGAATCGTCTATGTCGGTGGCGAGATCGCAAATATCATATGACTTACGGCGCACAAACAAGTGTATCATATAATCGCCGCTCGATGTGATATAGCTATCGGTCAAATTGCCCGTGATCGTGAATTCGCCGTTATCGCTCATCACGACGGCAGACGGGATCGCGATACGACGGTCGGTCGATATGCGTTGAATATCAAGCCCTATATCCGATTTGTCGCCGATATAGTTTTCGATCTTACCGCTGACGTCGAATACGACTTTCCCGTTCGACTCGTACATATGCGCGGCGACGAGCTCGACGTGCATCTCGACATTGACCATGATCTTGTATTCGTACTTTTTGCCGAGATACTGCACCGTGACCGTTTTTTCGCCCATAGTTGTCATATCGGGCACGGTGATCGTAAAACCGTTTACGATCTCCCGCTCCGCAATATCGTAGTATTCGGCGAATACCTTAATGCCGTCGTACGAAAACTCGGCGTTCGGCAAAAAGTCCACCGCCACGTCGGAAATATCGACATGCAGATCTTTTATCTCGCGTACGAGTATGTCATACGACGCGGAAAACTCGCCGTACTTGATTTCCACAGACTTGATCCCGCGCGTCGACATGTCGGGCGCGGTCATCTCGCAGTCCTCGGCAAATATCGGCCGTTTCCCGCCGTCGGACGTAGTAGCATTTACTTGAAGTCCGGCACAAGTGAACGATTCGCCGAGCTCAAACGTAGTTCGCGCATTGACGGTCACAAGCTCTATGCCGATCGTCGCGGCGTTGTCCGCCCCGTCGCCTTGCCCGCCGCCGTCGTTGCACGCGACAAATGCGAATGCCGATACGGCGACCGCTACCGCGAAAACGCTTAGCAAAAATTTTTTGATGTTTTTCATATTATTCACCATTCCCGTTGGAGTATAAGTTGACGAATTTGATATTGGTATCGTCGGGATCGTTTTTTACCGATCCGCCGAAATCGTTGATTATATGTTCGATCGTTCCGCCCGAAATAGCCACAGCGCACAAATGCTCGACCGTTACGCCTTCCGCGTCAGGCACGCGCACTGCGCAATCGAGCGTTATCGAATCGTTGCGGAAGTTGGTATATACGCCCATGCCCTTGCCTTCAAAGCTCATGACCTGTGCGCCGACCTCGAAAGACGGATAGCCTTTGCGGTCGCCGTTTTGCCATGATTCGTTGCTCGGCACGTCGTATGCGACTTCGCTTTGATAAAAGAACACTTTGCCGCCGTTGCCATTCCACAACACGTTGTTGTTGAGAAAGTGCTCGGAAAACAATCCGTCCGCGATCACGTTGTCTGCGGAAACCGAAAGACCGATCATGCCGACGTTTTTATCCCAACCGACTCCCGAACCGTGATCCGCGCGCCAAATCCAAACATTATTAAGATACGTTCCGTTTTGGGCGACGTCGAGACAGGTATTTACTCGCGTGTTCTCATCGGACGCCCCGCCTACGCGGAAGAACGTGTCGTGTATGTACGCCGATCCCGCCGAACCGATCAATGCCATAAGAGTATCGCTTCTTGCACCCGCTTCAAACAGCAACCCCGCTACCGTCACTCCGCCGCCCGTCACGCTCATACACCCGACGGGATTGTCGGCTACGAGCGTTGCAAGTCCCAGTCCGAATATGACCGTTCCGTCGCGCTTGACTTCTATCGGTTTGTCGAGCGAGTATATGCCGGGCGTAAACACGATGTCGAGCCCTTTATCGAGCGCGGCGTTTATCGTATCCGCGTCGTCGCGGTCTGCACGCGCAAAATACAGCTCGTCGTCGTCGAGATATTCGACTTGTTGCTCTTTCGCTCCCGATACGTCGGTACGAACATTCGGCACCGCAAGCTTGTAGCCATCGTCCGTAAACACGAGATACGGCTTGGATCGCGCTATCGGGGTATTTTCGCGCACGGTGTACTTTTCGTTGGGATACGTGCCTGTGGGCGCATTTGTCGTACCGGAAAAGCACATATTCCAAACGTTACCGCCCCAGCCTTGCATTTCGCTGTTATACATAAGCCATTGTTGCTGCGATCCGCCTTCCACCGTACCGGATATCTTGCTGTCGGCGATAAAGCCGCCGCTCGCATATCCGCCGACGTCGTGCAGATCGAGCCTGCCGTTTACGTTGACCCTGCGCAGGAACGTGCCTTGCGACACCGCCCACTTGCTGTCCGACGTAAACGTCATGTTTTCGACGCCGCGCCAAAAATTGATGAGCGCATTGTTTATCGGACTTTCGCGATTGGGGTTTACGAGCGATCGGATTTTTACGTCGTCGGGCGAAGTCCCGAGCCCCGAATATGTTGTGTAATATCCCGGGCGCAAAACGATCTTGTCGTCGTATTCGCCTTGTTTGAACAGCACGGCGTATCTATCGGGCGAAAACTCGGAAGAAAACTGTTTGCCGTTGAGATCGTCGAGAACAGCGTTTACTCCGTCTACGCCGTCATCGGGCGAGATCACATACACTCCGTCGCCGAACATATCGATCTCCTCGCTCACGGTGTCGAATGTGCGTAGTTTTTTACCGAATTCGTCACGCGCCGTCACCCGATAATATCCGTAACGGAACTCGTCGACAAAGCCGCCCGAAGTTATGTTCTCTTGCAATAGCTTAGACTTGCCGTATCGAGTATCCGCTCGGTATACCGAAAACTTAACGCCGTCGACCTTGCCCCAGTTGAGCGTGGTGGTCGCGCCGTCCGTGCTGTATTCTATCTTAACGTCGTTTATACTTTGCGTCTTGTCTTTGCCCGCATCATTCGACGCGCATCCGCAAGCCGCAGCCGCGAGCACCGCGCAACTCGCCGCAAGCAACAACTTACCGACTTTTATCATTCCGATCAATAGCTCCCGTATTTGGTAAACTCGTCGAGAATATATTCGTCGAATATATCGTCGCCCAACGTTTTTGCATTGCGGTCTATGCGCACGATGCGTCCCGCGACATGCTTGTCATACTCGAAATTTTCCGTAAGTTCGACCGCCGAATAATCCATTACAAGATCGGGACGGCTATGCATCGACCATTCGTAAATACCCGTACCGCCTATGTTGGACGCATAAATGGATTTGGTCCCGCCCGTAGGATCGCCCAACATTACGCTGTACATACCGTCGCCCGATCCGCGGTAGTCAAACGTTCCCGTGACCGACACGACGAGCCTGGCAAACTGTGCACCCCAATCCCCGGGATTGGTAAGCGTGATCGTATAATCGTATTTATATGTATAATTGCGGTTGAGCTTTAACCGCTGATCCATATTGTACGATACGTTCGTATCCGCTATGTTTTCGAGCGGCGCGACGGTACTGTAAATATACTTGCGATCGCCCGTCTTGGTCGTGTCGCTCGTAATGATCAACCGACTGTCGCCGAGCCCCAATGTTTCCTGATATGTGTATGTGCCGAACAGCTCGCTCTTTTTAGCTGCGTTGTCGTCGTTTGTCGCACAACCGACAAGCGCCGTCGCGCCCAGCGCGATAACTACACTCATTACTTTGATTTTTTTGCTTATCATGATCCACCTATCACGTATCCCAATTTAGTATGGCTTTATGCCACGGTAGTTTGTCGGCTCGGAATGTCACGTCGCCGATCGCCGCAATATATCCTTCGGTAGCGCCGTCGTATTTATCCGTAAGCCCTTGTTCGTTATCGCCCGAGTGGAAATTACTTGCCCAACCGTCGAGATAAAAATCGAAGTCGTATGTCGTAACGTTTCCGTCCGCATCGGTGTACACGTAAACGCCTGTCGCACCGTTAGTGCCGTCGCTACCGCTCGTTTCTATCTGCGTCACGTACAATGTAAGCGTTTCCGTTCCGCCGGACGTGTTTTTAAGCGGGAGTATCCGATCGCGCGAATCGAGCGTAAGCATTTGACCGTTGACCGCTACACAAAAATAGTCGATCTTATTGTCGCCGAACGCAATGCCGAGATTATACGCACCCGCAAATTCGTCGCTCGCTTTGACCGTTACGTCGTACATAGCGGACGGAAGCTCGACCACATTATCGAGTCCCGCAACCGTAGGGATCTCGGACGGCGCGGCGTTGAGATCCGCCCAAATAACTATGCCGTCCGCCGCAAGATTGCCGTTCTCGTCGGTTTCAAACGACGTCGGAATGTTTTTGACTTCGTAATGCCTGATCGCATACACTGTAACGGCATAATATCCGCGCCAATACACGTTGCCGTCTTGTACGCTGATCTCCGCGCGTTTGAGCCCTGCCGACGACAGATCGCAGGTTATTTGAACATTCTCGAACACTTTATCGTTCCCCGTCAGCTTAATGCCCGCGGGGTCTATCGTTTCGCCCGCCAAATACTCGGTGCGCGACGATTCGCCGAACAGCACCGTCGCCTCGCGGATCTCGACGTCGGCATCCGATATATCGGTTTGCGCCCAAGCCACGAGCGAAATGCCGAGAATAGCCGACACCGCGATCATAGCTATACAGCTCGCGTGCGCCACGCCGAGCTTATTGAAAAAGTTTTTTACTGCTTTGCCCGAGTTTTGAAAAAAGCTTTTGATTTTATCGATCGCTTTGCTCATAGCGCACTCTCCTCTGCGGTCTTTTTCGCGGCTTTGGGCTTGGCAGCGGAAAAGAATGCCGATACCGTCATAAGAATAACCGTTATCACACAAAACACCACGCACACGATACTGCGCGGCACACCGATCGCATTTGCTTCGACGTCGCCCATATTGTGAACGGTAAAGTATATACCGATCGGCGAAAGACACGGCAACAAAAACTTCAACGTCGCAAGCGTCATGCAAAATACCGCCGCCACACGCAGAACGTCTATATAAAACGGCTCGTCGCCGAACAGAAGCCCGCACACTATAAGGCATACAAGCGACCATATCGTAAGGATCATGAGCGCCGTGACAAGCCTATCGGTCACATAGTGGAATGCGTCAAACGTCAAAAAATACATGATAAACGCTACGACAGCCGTCACGAGCGCCGCCGCCGTTATGTAGAATCCCGCACGCGGGCGCTTTACAGTCAAAAGTTTCATGCGTTTGCTTCCTCCTTTTTCTTTCCGTCGTCGCGAAGCTTGAACACGACCGCGGTTGCCGCCAGCGCTACGGTCGCAACGAGCATGACCCAATACACCGCTTTGATCGCATATTGCCAACCGTACGTTACGTCCGTTATGACGGTATTTACATCATAACCGTTTAGCAGATTGCTGTTTGCCGCGGCATACATATAGTAATGCATGTTTTCGTACAATGCCGCCATGAGCTTGGGGTCGTTTTTGACTTTGTTTTTGTTGTTATAATCGCTCCAAAAATTATTGAGCAGGTTTTCGGCATTTGACGTCGCCATAAAAGTAACGTTGTTGATAACGCTGTCCTGCGGATTGAAAAACCTGCCGCCGACGACCATGTCCGTCGAGCTCATTCCTTTAAAGCCCCACTCGCCGCGCAAAATGTCCTTCATGAGCCCTGTATGCGCGTTTACGCCGCAAACGCCGATGCGCGAGAACGACGTCATGAGTCCGAGCGATCGAATTTTGTTGCCGAGCGTGTTGACGTACAGCGCATCTTCGGAAAGCCCTTGGAACGCGCGAAGTTCGAGCTCGCGCGCCGACTGTTCTTCCATGAATTGCGTGAGCCCTTCGCGGAACGATTCCTGCGTATTGAAAGCGAAGTGCTTCGCGGCGAGGATCGCGCCTTTTTCCAGTCCGCCTTCGACGAACGCAACGCCGAGAATATTGGTGAGCATAGGATCTTCGCTGTAATATTCGTGGTTGCGCGAATTGAACGGAGTGCGGTGAAGATTCATGCCCGGCGCCCAAATAATGGTATTTCCGCTCCACATCATTTCTTCGCCATAGACCTTGCCCTGCTCTTTTAAAAGTTCTTTGTCGAATGTGCCCGCAGTTATCGGCTCGCAACACATATCGTTGGCTTTATAGTTTACATTGGGATCGCTCTTGCTTACCGCCATAGGTCCCGAAGTAGCCGCTTTCGTGCCGATAGGCCGAGTGACGTTGCCGTTGGGACCGTCTATCTGCCACAGCTCGGGCGAGTTGACGGAAAGGAACGCGTTGCAACTGGTGCCGCCGTACGGCGATAATGCCCACGCCTCGTCAAACGTGATCTGCTCGACAAGATAATCCCACCGCTCGTCGTCGTAACTAGCAAGTTTCATTTCGGCGACCGACATGTTTTCCATGGGATTGCCGTCGTCGTCTTCCTCCTCGGAATGATCCACGCCGAACTGCGTGTCTACCGTCCCCACCGAAAACTTGTAAACTCTGCTGTCCAAGAAGTCGTACATCGCCTCGGTAACTTCGAGCCCGGTATAAGCTCGGGGAAATGTTTCCTTCCAATTGCTACGCGAAAGATACTTGACCGTATTTTCTTTGAAATAGTTGTAATCGGCGTCGGAAAGCCTGTTTTCTATAACGACGCCCGAATCGGACGCGGATAACAAAGTGACGTTTACGCCGTTTTCATCGAAATCGAGTTCGGGACGCCATGCGATCGCACAGTCCGCCGAAAGCGCCGTTTCGTCATCGAAATACAAAGCCGATCTATCCACGCCTTTTTTCAAAAGCACATTGTTGATCGCCTCGTGCGCACCGTTTCCCACAGCAAAATAGTAGTCGGCATTTTCGAGTATGTATCCGCCGATGCGTCCGTCATGTTCTGCGGTTTTGTCGTACGCTGCAAAATACTTCATTTCGGCAGTGACCGTCAGTTCTTTTTCTTCGCCGGGTTCGAGCTCGACTTTTTCAAACTCTACAAGTTGGATCGCGGGTTTTTCGACGCCGTGCGCTATGTCGTACTCGGTGTACGGGCTCGACACGTAAAGCTGAACTACGTGCTTTGCCTTGACATCGCCCGTGTTTTTGGCGGTCACGCTTACCGTGACTGTCTTTGCGTCTTTATCCGCTGTTATACCGTTTATTTTCTGCGTAAATGTAGTATAGCTCAAACCGTAACCGAATGGATACACGACTTCATGCTCGTAATTCCAGCTATCGCCGCCCGTCTCGCCGTAGCCTATGCCGACAGCCGCCGACGCCTCGCCTTTTTCTTCCACACAATCCGCATAACGCGTTTCGTAATAATAGTAACCCGTATAAATGTCCTCGGCAAGAACTACATAGTGCGCATTATCCGCATTGTTATACCGCGATCCGCCGTTGCTCCAAATAAACGAACCGCCGCTCATTGCTTCGACACCGAAGTTTTGCGCCGCGGGCGATGCCGACGCATCGACCATATATACGTCGGGCAAATGCCCCGAAGGACTGACGTTGCCCACGATTATATCCGCAACGCCGTTCATACCGTACGCACCGGGCAAGCCTATCCACAGTATTGCGTCGACACGATCGTCGGCTTTGAGATCGGGGATCTCCATGGCTATCGCGCTGTTGATAAGCACTACGACCTTGTCGGAAATACCGTCGGCAACCGTGATAAGATTGCGCTCGTCGTCGCTCAATCCTATCGCGCTCTCGGATCCGTCGCTTTTGTCTGCACGACCGAGCTCGCCAGGAAGATATTCCCGTCCTTCGCCGCTCGCCCGCCCGATCACTACAAAGCATACATCCGAATAATCGGAATGATCGCCGCAGTCGGATATCGAAACCTTTGTCTCGTTGATCGCAAACGGTCCGCCAGAACTGCCGTTGGCTTCGCTCCCGCTCACGAGATTGGGGAACGGTTTGCCCGTGTAAAAAGATCTCGGTGCGGGATTCAACTCAATGCCACGACTTGCAAACGCCGTCTCGGGCGTGATCGGAAGCGATATCGTCCCTTCTTGTACCGTAACGTCCTGTTTCGACACGGGCGATCCGACGATACCGCCGTAAAACGCCAATCTCTCGTCGCGCAGTTCGCCGTTGCTCCCGTAAGTATATGCGCGCGAGCCCAACATAGTCGCTTTGATATTGCCGTTCTCGGACTTGGCAAGCGGCAACGCGCCGTTGTTTTTCAACAGAACACTGCCCTCCGCGCTTATCCGCTCGGCTATATTCTTGCGGTGCGTCAACATGTCGACGGTATCGTCGAATTCCGAAGTAAACGCATAAGCATCCGCATTACCGCCCACACTCGCTTTAACGCCGAGAACGTCGTTGATGAGCACCTCGTAATCGCTTACGGACGTAATAGTTTCGAGCCCTATAAACAGAGCGCAAATAAACGCCGCAATTACCGTAAAGCCACGTAAAAGCTTGTACCTATTTTTTTTCAAGCCACACCTCCGTTTTCGATCGGTTACAAGACGATAAGCAATGACCGTAAGTCCCCGTTTCTTCACCATCACCACCGTATTATAAACTTTCCGACTGTCACAGTATAACATGCACGACTCGCATTTTCAATACTAATCGAAACATTGAAAGATAAGTTGACAAATAAGCATCCCCCCCCCACGAAATGAGCATATTCGATCAAAATCGAGCATGGTTTCGACTTAAATGGTCACGTTATACGCCATAACAGCCGCTCTAAGAGCAGCCCGCGCGTAATAGCGAATACAAATCTCACATGCCGAAAGGCATCGATACTGGATCGCAAAAGCATTGCGATAATCGGATCATGGCTTTTTACTCGTTGCATTTTCGTTTATTATAATTAAGAAAAAAGCGGCAAATAAAAAACCCAAAACGCACTTTCGCATGAGAACGTTTTAGGTTATTTTCGACGGTACGGGCAAAAAACAAATCGAATACGATCTTTACGTTTCAAATAATTTGAACTTTTTATTTTCTATAATAAAGCCGCCCCGAATATTCGAGTAAGAACATTCGGGGCGGCTTTTATAGCTGTATTAAATTTTTGCATTTTCGCGTTTTTATATCGGCATCACGCTTTTTTTCTGCCGAGCTCCATAAAAGCCGTAACAATGCCGAGTATCGCCGCGACGGCAAAAACTATCGTAAACGCAAGACCGACAAACGCATTGCCGCCGATAAAGCTTACACCGTTCCATACGTCCGAAAGCGGCGGAAGCATGGCATTGAGCGCAAAAGCAAAACCCAAAACGTACATTGCCGACGGGATAAGCGTCATGAACTCGAATTCGGTAAACATAACGCCCGCATAGGCTAATCCGCCGACAAGCATTACGACAAACGCCGTCGCAGAAAAAGACTTGTCGCCGAAATCGGTTATCGCATACACTATCGCGCCGATCACGGCAAGCGCCGCCGCGCCCAACCCCAAATAGTATGCGACCGTTCTTTGTTTAAACGGGTGTATAAACAGATCTTTAATCATTTTGCACCTCCGTATCGTCTTTGATTTTGCCCTTCCCGTCCGTGAGCTTGATAATGTACGACGCAACGAATGCGGCAACGAATATGCAAGTAAGCACGCCGAATGAAATATCGAAAGCCATTAACGCAGTCTTCCACCACGGTACGAAATCTTCCACCACCGTGTTGCGGCTCAAACTGTTTACGAGATTGGAACGCGAGAAAGCATAGTAGAAGTGTTTATTGGCGGTGCGCACCCATTTCATAATAGTGCCGTCTTTGTCTTGACGGATAAGCTTGACTAATTGCGGGGTCCTGTCCGTATCGTTGTTGAACATATCCGTGCCGCTCGTGATACATTCTTCGGTATGAACGTAATCCGAAGCGTCTTTGGACGAGTCGGTGAGATTGACGCCTTTAAAGCCCCATTCGTTGCGCAAAATTTGCACTTGAACGGGATAACTCGCCGCGCCTGCGGTGGCGCCTATTCTGTTAAAGCAAGTCATTACGCCGAGCGCGCCGCCTTTATCGTCGCGAAGTCCGCCTTCAAAGCAGCGCAACGAGCCTTCGCGGAACGACTGTTCGTTGGCGAACGTAGCCACACCGTGACGGTTTGTTTCCTGATCGTTGCCGGCAAAGTGTTTAATGCCTGCCACAAGCCCGCCTTTTTGCATTGCTTTGCACTGCGCCGCGCCGCAAAGGAAGGACATATTCGCGTCTTCGCTGTAATATTCGGAATTACGTCCCGAATACGGCGTTCTGTGCCAATCCGCTCCGGGACCGAAAATCATGGAATATCCGGCGTACAAAGCGTCTTCCGCAAACAATGCGCCGCGTTCTTCGTGAAGCGCGATATTGAACGTGCTTGCCATTACCACTTCGTCAACGTACAGCGTTATCCCGCTTCCGTCGCCGTAGCGATACGTACTGCCCAAACCCTTCGGACCGTCGGTATTGTTGTTTTGGGGTTTATTGACCGACTTTATCGCGTCGTTGGCCATATGCTCGCCGCAGATAGTGGCAAGTTCCGTGACCGAAAGCTGATCGAGAAACTTATCCCATTTTTCTTGGTCGCTATATTCCACGTCTTTCATTTCAAAGAAGTGGATATCGTTTGCGACGCCGGTTTTGTAATCGCTCACTTTTTCATCGCCGCGCACGTACGTTTTGCCCGCGAGCGCGGTTTTTAACTTGTCGGTTGCTTCGAGTCCTTTATAGCTGTCAGGATATGTGTTCCAATCGGATCGGGTAAGATACGTGACAGTGTCTGCCTTGTATTCGTTGTAGTCTATGTCTTGAAGCGCGTTGCAAACGATTTCGCCCGTAGCCGCAGACTTTGCATACGATTTGTTGTCGTAAGCGGCGAGCGTATGCGCTTTGACTTTTGTTTTGTCGCCCGCAACGGCATTGCCGTATTCGTCGAACATTCCCGTGGTTTCGCGGAACGCAAGCACGTTGTTGAGCGCGTCGTGACTGTCGTCGCCCACGGCAAAACGGTACTCGCCTTTATCGAACACGTAACAACCCTTTCGGGTCTCGTCCGCGCCGTTTGTCGCGTTCTCGTCGTACACGGCGAACAAATAGTCGTCGACCGTGATCGTAACTGTTTCGCTTTCTCCCGCGGCAAGCTCGCCCGTTTTTCCGAAACCTATGAGCTGTATCGCAGATTTTTCCGCCTGCCCTTTTTCGTACGGGAGTTGAACGTACAACTGTACCGCCGACTTCGATTTGCCTTTGTACACGTCGCCGCCGTTATTGGTGACGGTCACTTCCGCCGTTACGGTATGCTTATCGGTATCCCAAACGATGCTGTCTACGCTTTGAGTAAAATCGGAATACGAAAGCCCGTAACCGAACGTATATGCCATTTCGTCTTTGTAGTCCCATGCGTTGCCGTCGGAAGCATACACGCCTTTACTGCCGTTTGCATTGTTTATGCCGAGCACTTGATCTTGATATCTGGTCTCGAAATACTTATATCCTACGTATATACTTTCGGCGTAAACGACATAGCTGTTTTCATACTGCGTCGTGTGATTGGAAAACTTAAAATCACCGAAGTTGCGCATTGCGGGAGCGGACAAAGAATTTGCCGCATACGTATCGGTCAAATGCCCCGAAAAATCGGCTTTGCCAGTCAACAGATTCGCAATGCCTTTAAATCCGACGTCGCCCGCCGCACCGAACGCTATACATGCGTCTATGCCGTAGTTCTCGTCCTTTATCCACGCGACGTCCATAGGAAACGGACTGTTTATAAGCACCACTATCTTGCCGAACTTGCCCGAACTTTTTATCATTTTGAGCAAATCGTCTTCCTGTTTGTGCAAGGAAAGGAGCGGCACTCCGTCTTTGTCGTTCGTGGAAAGATCCACGCCCTCGCCGCCGTAACGGGTAAACATAACGATCGCAACGTCGTTATACTTATCGGCGTACGAAGCTTTTAGCGCGTCGTTGTTATAGAACGATGCGGGCTGTTCGCCTATTTCCTGCGGTTCCGACGCTTTGGACACACGTTTCATTCCCGCGTTTTTGTATGCGTTGTACAGCGTTTTGTTTATGTCGAAGCCCGCGCTTTCAAACGCGTCCACGAGCCCGCCGCCGCGCGCGGCTTTAAACCCCGACCCGCCGCCGTTGGTGGCGTACACGGGGTCGATCACGTTATTGCCGAAAAGCGTAATGCTTCTTTCGTTATCGCGAAGCGGGAGCGCGTTGTCCTTGTTGCGCAACAGCACCGCGCCCTCCTGCATTGCGCGAATATTGAAGTCGTTTTCCGCTTGGATAAGCTTTTTTACGTTTTCCGCGTTGAGATCTCCGTAAGCGCTTTTATACCGCACTTCGCCGTCGCCTTCCACTTTGGGCGCGACAGTGCCGAGCCTGTCGTTGATAAACCCGTCGTAACGGTTGCCCATGTTGGTAAGAACAAGGAATATCGACAACAACAGCGCCGCTATCAACGCGAGCCCTCGCCACAGCTTGGTCGTCTTTTTAAAAAATTCCTTTATCATATCCCCTAACTCCGTATATTACACGCCTTTTATCGCAGTGAAAGAGCACGTAGACGGGCTGATAAACACTTCCACGCTTTCGGTAAAGCCCGACGTTACTTTTTTGAGATATGTTTCGGCAGTATACGTATTGCCGTTTTCGTCCTTGCCCATAGGCTGACCTTGGAACGTCCAGTTTTCCATATATTCGGTCATTGCGTCCGTCCAGTTTGCCGTATCGATGGGAAGTCTGCCGAAGTTAACGTCGTATACGCGCGTGGGAACATTGAGCGTGAGCGTTATGCCATCGTCATCGGTCACGGCCGAGTAAGTGCCGTAATATCTTACGAGCGTGCTGCCCTGCGGGTTAGCCGTGCACTCGTTAGTGGCAACGCCTTCGCCGAAAGTCACGTTGGAATAGGTGGTGGCGTTTACATAAAGGATGTAAGTACCGTCGTCGAATGTTTCGATGTTTTGGGTCTTGTAAGTAAGCGTACGGTAATTGTAAGTAGGTGCGAAGTTGGTGTACGAATAACTGTTTTGGCTCGTGTAAAAGCCGGTGGTCGCCGCGACTTTGGTTTCGCCGCAAGCCGCGAGCATAAGGCTTGCGCCCAGTACGGTGATAACGGCAAACGCTGCCGCCACGAAGGTTTTTGCGAACTTTTTCATAACATTCTCCTTGTTGAGTTTTTAGCCCTTCGGCTTTTGATCTAAGTTTAGAATACAAATTTCGCGATGTCAATACCGTTTTCGCGAGTAGCTTTTTGCCTTGCGCAAATAGCTATGCGGATACGGTCACCGTGTACGTTCCTTTCCCGAGCGATATTGCTATAAAGCGGTCGCGCTCCGATTTTTCGCTCGTCCCGCCGACTACCGAAACCGATTTACCCATGCTCTCGGGAATTTCGAGAGTGCCGGCGGCGGGCAATTCGAGTTTTACGGTATATGTTCCGTCGGCTTCTTTCATATCGTACGAAAGCATACCTGCGGGCGTTTTAGCCGCCGCTTTGAGTGCGCCGAGCGCGGGATTGAGCGTTATTCTTATCTCCGAATACCCTGCTTGTGCGGGCGCAATACCGGCAAAATACTTGCTCAAAACCGTGAGCGGTCCGCCCGTCCAACCGTGGTTGACGGTGCCGTCCGTTTTTTTCCAAAGCTCCCACAAAGTGGTGCATTCGTCCGCGATCATGGGATCGTAGCGCTTTAACATGCGCGTTATCGCCGTATCGTACTCGCCCATTACGCAAAGCGCTTCGAGCACAAACTTTTCCATGTACGGGCTCGCCTTTTCCACCGTTTTAAGAACGTTGAGTATTGCGGCATGATCGGATTTATCGGCAAGCCCCGCAACGACCGCCATTGCGTTTGCTCTGTCGTCGTACGCCGTGCCCGAAGTAAACCCGCCTTCCTTTTTGAATTTGGCAAACCCGCTTTTTACCTTCTGTTCGCGCTCGGCGTAAAAAGCGTCGTCGGCTGTTATGCCGAGTTCGTTCGCAAGCGCGTTCATGCTTTTTAAGGCATAGTAATACCAGCAGTTTTGCAAAACTTCGTTATCCGAGCCGTCGCCCCAATCCACCCATTGGAACGACCCGTTGCGATACACGATACTTCCGTCGGGATTGAGCGACCACAGCTTTAAGTAATCGCGAGCAACGGGATAGAAGAGTTTCATCGTTTCCGCGTCGCCTGTGTACATGTAGTATTCGTAAGCGGACACGAGAAAGTTGAGAGTTTGCGCGGGGCACTCGTTGACGGTCATGCTCGGCGAACGCAACGGTATACATTTGTCGGTTTTAGTCCAGCCCACCGCCGCGAGCAACGTTTTTTTGGTAAGCTCCCACGACTTTTCGTCGAGCGCGTAAAATGTTTCGGAAATTTGATTGGCGGCGTCGCCTATATACGGCGAGCGTTCGCGCTCGGGGCAATCCATATACGTATCGCGCATACAGATTTTGAGCGTGTTTCCCGCTTTTTGCCACAGCGTATCGAGCTTGGCGTTGCCGCTTTCAAAAACGCCTACCGTATCGCTGTCATACTCGCTTATCCTAACGCCGACTTTTTCAAAAGTAATTCCCGCAGGCGCTTCGATAATGAGTTTGGAGCCGGTGCGCCACGGATAACTTTCGTAAGTCTGTTTGCCCGATATCGTAACGTAATCGTCTTTAAACGAATCCATGCCTTGGCTCGTCAGCGTGTCGGTGTAATACGTAAAGCGCAAGCCCGCGCTGTCGGCGGTCAGTTCAAAATACGGACTGAACTGCAAGTTGGCGGGAAGATCGAATGTGAGCGTCGCTTTTTGCGTGAGCTTCACGCCCAAGCTCTCGCCTGTCAAAAACGTATATTCTTTATCGAACGCGACTAGCGGCGTTACCGATTTGTAAAGATCGTTAAACGGACTTTCGCCCGCCGCCGCGATCTCCGTCGCGTTTTCCCACGCCGAATCGTCGTAATCGACGGCGGTATAATCGCCCACGGCGTCGCGAGCGTCGTAATACACATCCCATTCCGCGAGCATCGACGATTGCGAATAATTGGGCCAATCCGCGCCCAAAAGCGACTTGTTTTTATACGCGCGCAAACGTTGCGCTTTAAAGCTTTTGTCCGACGCTATTTTCGTTCCGTCGGCGTCAAGCTCGAACAAAAATCCGCCCCGACCGGGAT
This sequence comes from uncultured Clostridia bacterium, assembly GCA_947384195.1. GTDB lineage: Bacteria > Bacillota > Clostridia > Christensenellales > Pumilibacteraceae > Anaerocaecibacter. Next base: position 7,483 of record CANDGE010000004.1, on the reverse strand, counting down.
CGACGCTCGAATTTCCGCCTCTGCCGTTGTAAGCTACAAGCGCGACGATCGCGTTCTTGCCGACTTTGAGCTTGCCGCCGAGATCGACATCCTCATAGTAAGCATCGTATGGTGTGGCGCCGCGCTTGGGCGATCCGTCCACGACGACGAGTTCGCCGTTTACCCACAGCGTATACTTGCTTTCGGCCGAAATGCTTGCGATCGCCGAAGTCGGCGCTTTGTCGAGTTCAAATGTCTTTCTGAACGCGACGTATGAGTTTTGATTGCTCTTTTGCGTCCAAATCCACTTCGCCGTAAAATCCGTTTTTTTGTAAGACGCAAGCGCTTGATAATAGCCGAGATCGCTCCTGTCCACGACGGACGGCGCAGGCGTTTCGGGATCCTTGCCGCCCGGCGTTTCGGGCGTTTTGCCGTCCGCACACCCGACCGCGAATGCGGACACTATCGCACACGTAACAAGCGCGAGCGCCCGACGATTTTTACGTTTGTCATTCATTTTCGACTACCCCAAAAGCGAAAGATCCAAAGTAAACGTATCGCTTGCGTAACCGTCTTTTATCGTCAAAGTAACTGCGCTATCCGCCGCGACAGATGTATACGTCTTTTCGGTATTGACGGCGTCCGTAAGAGTGACCGCGCCGTCCGAAAGCGTCCACGTAAAGTCGATTTTCATGGCGCCGTTAAAGAACGACGCCTTGGCGGTGTTGTCCGAGTAAAATTCGAGCGTCGCACCGCCTGCGCCCGTAAACGTCGCTATGGGCGAAATCGCCAAAACACCTTTTATATCGTCGCAAGAAAGCTCTATATTAATGGGATTGCCGCCGAGCGAATCGCTGTAAGTGACCGTCGCGGCATTACCCGTCACGGTCGCGGTATACTTCTTTTCGGCGTTTTCCTTGTCTGTAAATATTATCTCTCCCGACTTGAATTCCCATGTAAATTCGGGTTTGATCATTCCGCCGTATGCGGAAAGCTTCGCCGTGCCGTCCGCAAACACTTTGAGCGTCGCACCGCCTGCGCCCGCAAACGTCGCGATCGGGCGATCTTCTTCTTCCTGCGCCCCGCCCACGAGCTTGGACGTATCCGCGCAAGCGAACGAGTATTCGGTTTCATATCCCATCAAATTTTTGGTAAACGAGAAAGACGCTCGGTTGTTCTCGATGTCGGCGGTACCCACAACGTCGCCGTCCTTTTTGAACGTAAGCTTGCCATTGGAGTTTTGCCATTTCCAAGTATCGGCGTTTATGTACTTATACTCGTTTTTCGCCGGGTCCTTTGTCCCCGTATAGAACAGCGCGTCGCCGTTGTCCTTACAATAAAGATTGGCTACGCCGTTCGGCGCTTCGGACACAAACACCGCAACGCTTTCGGGCGCCGTCCAGGTGTAAAGATTACCTTGGATAAACTCGTCGAGCGTTTTGTACTTGACGGTTTTTCCGCCTGTTATTTCCTGCTTTCTGCCCGACGCGAACGGCACGTCGATGGTAAATTTGATGCTTCCGTCGCCGGCCGCATATAACTCGTACGTAAAATCACCGACGAGCTGCTGTCCCGTTTGGTTGTTTATCGCTTGACTGTCGTAACGCACTTTCAAGTCGATATAGTCCATATCTTCGTCGTTTTTTGCGTCCTTCCAACTGCCTGTGTACCATTTTTCGCTGAATGCTTTGTTGCTCGCATACGGCGAGCTGTCCATGGCGAGTTGGTTATATCCGCTGCCCTTGACCTTTCCGTCGTCGAAAAGGTTAAGCAATATGTAATAATCGAAGCCCATGCTTTTGAGCGTATCGTCGGTATAGTGACCGCCGAACTGATAGACGATCTTCGCCTCGGTCGGGGTCTCGGGCTTTTCGGGCGTTTTATCTCCGCACGCGACAAACCCGCCCACGCTTGCAGCTATAACGCCGGCCGCGGCGACGGCAATGAGTTTTTTGATTTTCATATTTTCCTCCGAAAAAATTATTGACCGAATCGGTCTCGAACACAGTCTAACCCGACGTAAAATATAAGTCAATACCGTTTTCGCGAGTAGCTTTTTGGATTGCGCAAATAGCGCGAAAAAAGACCCGCCGTGCGGCGAGCCTTCTCCGTGCAATATAGCCCTATCATTCCCCGATAGATATCGGTATCAATACGTCCACTGTAAAAATCCCGTCCTCCGCCGCGACGGAAATACTGCCGCCGTACTTTTTGGCGATCCGGCGTATGCTCAACACGCCGAAGCCGTGCTGCGATGCGTCTTTTTTTGTCGTTTGCGGAATGCCGTTTTTAAAACTCAATTCTTCGCCGTCGTAACAATTTTCGGCGTGAACGGAAACAAACCCTTTTACGTCGCGCACGACCACGCTTATCGACCGTCGCGATTCGTCGAGTTTGAGCGTCGCCTCTATCGCGTTGTCGAGAATATTACCGAACAACGAATACATATCGATATCGCCTATAAAATCAAGCGATTTAACGTCCGCTACTATCGAAAGTTTTATGCCGTTCCCGTTGCAATACAAACTTTTTTCCGTCACTATGGTATCGAACGCTTTATTCCCCGTTTTGACTATGGCGTCGTACGTTTCGAGTTCGCGATTTATCGCTTCGAGCTCCGCATCGGGAATATGCGCTTTGCTTGCGGTTATGATCCCTATAAGTTTTTTTAGATCGTGACACTTATTGTTGATAATATCTATACTTTCACGCGACATTTCATACTGCTCGGATCTTTTTCTTTCGAGCTGCTCTATTACGTTCAAATCGTATTTAAGTCCGCCCTCGCGAAACGTCGCGAATATCAAAAACAGCATGACGACGCAACACGCCATCGAATAAAAACGCATGGTCAAAAAACTGTCGAGCGATTCGCCGTACGGCATGAACACGTTGAGCAATATAATGACGCAAAGCATTATCACCGACGGAACGAATATGCGCTTGCTCGTTATAAGAACGCTGTCTTTCGCTATCGTTCTGAACAACAGCCACACCGACAAATACACCGTTATGTACGATAGCACCGTTATCAAAAAGTATTCCCACGTATAATCGAAATAATTGACCGTTACGCCCGAAAGCCTTGCCGCGACCGACGATATCATTCCCGACAAATGCTGCGTCACCCATCCTGCGATAACGTATATGCACGCTTCGGTGAATTTGCACTTAAAGCACAGCAAACATATCGCCAAAAGCTCCGCTATATAATACACGTTGCACAGCACTATCCCCCAATAATTTATGTAATTGCGCACGCCTTCGGACTTGACCCAGTCCCAAACGAGCGTAGATCCGACTATCACGAAAACGCACAGCGGAATAAAGCGCAACCAAAACTTTTCGCGCTTGGGACAACGCATACAAAACAACAGCATCGCTATTATAAGCGAAACTATAAATTGCACTTCGAAAAACAGATTGAAAAAAGTCACGTATTATCCCCCCCCCGTCCGAAAAACCCGGCGAGAGTCGATACGAATTCGTTGTGCTTGTATCTGCTTATCAAAAGTTTTTCGTCGCCGATAACGCACATGTTTTTGACAATGCCCGTGACGTAACGCATGTTAACGAGATAACATCTGTTGCAATACGCAAAACCGCAACCGTCAAGCTGTTCCGCAATATTTTTCAGAGAACTCCACGTTTTTATATCTTCGTTTTCGAGATGTATTATAAGACAGTGATTTTGGATCTCTATGTATTTGATCTGCGCCGAATTTATCCAGCGTATCTCTCCGCCCGATACAGTCGCTTTGATTTGTTTGTCGCGATTGGCAAGCACTCGCTTCAACGCGCGTTTCAACTTGACGGCAAACTGTTCGTACTCGACGGGTTTTACCATAAAATCGAGCGCATCCACCGAATAACCGCGTATCGCGTAACCGGCAAGCCGCGTGATAAAAATAATAACGGTTTTGGAATCGATCTTACGTAAAGCCTCGGCTACTTCCATTCCGTTGGTATCGTTCATCTCGATATCCAAAAATATAATATCGAATCTCGGCTCGTATCCCGACAAAAGTTCGCGCCCGTCGCGAAACTTGACCGACACATAACGCTCGCCGTCGTTTTCTGTGAAATAGCGTTTCAAATACCCGTCGATCCTGTCGACTTGTTCTTTTTCATCATCTACAACGGCTATCGTTATCATATTTCGCTCCGATATTTTTTAACATAATAACATATTCGACCGAATTTGTCAATAAGTTGGATATTGCGAAAAAAAGCCGAGACTTCGCTATGAAATCTCGGCTCGATAGGTTTGCTTGACTATCTATCTCTCGTTATATCGCCGTCGGTGCAGTGAACGGTATACTTGCCGACGAACTCGAATTTTGGAATAATGTTCCAATCGGCTTTCGTGCCGTCAAAGGTAATGTCGGTCAGCTTATTACAGCCGTAAAACGCATTGTAGCCGATATTTTCGATCCCGCTCGGGAGCGTTATGCTCGTAAGCGAAGAACAGCCGCGGAACACCGAGTTTGCTATTTCGGTAACGCCGCTCGGAATGACGATATTCGTAAGTTTGTTACAGCCCCGGAACGCCGAATTTCCTATTTTCGTTACGCCGTCGGGCAATTTTATTTCGGTAAGCGCGGAACAGCCGAAGAACGCATACTCTCCGATTTCGGTTACGCTGTCGGGCAGTGTGATTTTCGTTATGCCCTTGCAGCCGTAGAACGCGCGCGATGCTATTTTCGTTACGCCGTTCGGGATAACTACTTCGCCGGTAACGCCCTGCGGAATGAAAACGATTTGCGTTTTATTCCGATTGTACAAAATGCCGTTTTGGCTTGTAAACGCCGTATTGCCGCCCGACACCGTGATCTCGGTAAGCGCGGTGCAACCGTCGAACGCGCCATCGTAGATATCCGTTATGGTGTCGGATATTTCCACGCCCGTAATATTTTCGTTGTCGGCAAACATGCCGGCGCTTATCGCCCGCATACCGATCGGAATGACTATATTGCCCTTGACCGCTTTGGTTATCAGCAAAATGTCGGATTTAGAGGCGTCGTACAAAAATCCGTTCTCCGCGACGAACCAAGTGTTGCCCTTTTCCACCGTAACGCTTTCTATATTTTTGCAACCGTTAAACGCGCCGTCGCCGATTCTATATATATTTTCCGTTATCACAACCGATTTCAAGCTCGTGCAGTTCTCAAACGCGCAAGCGCCGATAGTTCTCATTTCATTATGCGGGAAACTCACAAACGTAAGGCTTGCGCAGTCCTTAAACGCTTCTGCGGGCAACGTACTGCCGCTCGTGATTTCCACCGAACGCAAAACGTCGTTGCGAATATACGGAATTGCGTCTACCGGCACTGCCGCAAGCTCGATAGGACAGCCGTCGAACGCGCCGTCGCCTATGTTCATGACGCTGTCGGGAATGACGATGTTCCGAATATTGCGATTGGAAAACATGCCGCTCGGTATACTGTTCACGCCGCTCGGGATCCGCACGTCGCCCGAACTGTGCGTCGTGCCGATAGACGGGCTCACCCAAAGTATTGCGCCGTTTTTCTTATAGAGCATGCCGTTTTGACTTGCATAGGCGGTATTATCCGCAACGACCGAAACGCTTTCCAGCCCGTCGCAACCGTCGACAAACCCGTCGCCGATTACGGTCACGTTTTTGTGTACGGTAAGATTTTTAAGCCCCTTTAATCCCTTAAAAGCGTTCGCCGCGATCTTAGTTACGGGTTTACCGTCGTTGGTTGCGGGGACTGCGAGCGCGCCTATACCGTTTTTGTCCGCTACGCCCGTAACGACGTTGTTACTGTCGTAGGTAAGCGCGCCGAACAGCCGTATCCACGTGCTTCCCGATTTAATTTTTGCGGCTGCGGAAGTCGGGTTTGCAAGCGTTGCGCCCGTTACGTTTTCATTCCCGACTTGCCACGTCGAAGTTGCCGCACTGCCGTTAAAAGTAACGCTGTTAAGCGCGGGCTGCGCCGCGAAACACCCGCTGCCGATATACCAGACCGTTTCGGAAATAGTCACGCTTGCGAGCGAACCCTCTTCGTTCAGCACGCTGTTGCCCGTAAAAACGTTACTGCCCAAATATTCGACTTCGCCCAAATCGAGATTTTCCAAAAGGAAGCAGTTGTCGAAAGCCTTGTCGTAAACTTTTTGCGTGCCGCAAAGGTCGATAGACCGTAATTTATTGCAGTCTTCAAAAGCCGAAACTTCCACCGTCGCAGGGCTGTCGGATAACGTCAGCGCCGTCATTTTGTTGCTCTTGAACGCTTCTTCGCCGATAGATACAAGCTCGGAATTTGCGGCAAATGTGAGCGACGTTATTACGTTAGCGTAAAACGCCTTTCTCCCGATAGTCTTGACGTTCTTACCTATCGTAACGCTTTCTATCGTTTTGCACAGATAGAACGCATAGTCGTTTATGTGTTCGGCGTTTACCGTAATATCCGTTACCTTATTTCCGTTTATGTACAGCTCGGCGATGCCGTTGCATAAGGGGTTGCGGTAGTCGCCCGTATACATATCCGAATAGCTTTCCATAGATTCGATCGCGCACCAATCGTCTATCGTGCCGGCATAGTGCACTTGCGTAAGTGATTTATTCCCGTTAAACGCCGTTCCGAACGCGCGTTCCCCGACCGATCTCAAAGATTTCGGCAACCCCAATACTTCCAGCTCGTTGCAGTCCTCGAATATCATAACGGGAAGCGTGGTAACGCCTTCGCCCAGCTTTACGCGCGTAAGTTTCCGAGCGTTTCGGAATGCGCCTTCGCCGATCGTCGTAACGCTGTCGGGGACGACGATCCCCGTAAGAATACTGCTGTTTTTAAACGCTTCCTTTGCTATCTCGGTAACGGGCTTGCCGTTGTGCGTTTCGGGAATTTCCACGTCGCCCGAAAGCGCGCCTATGCCGCGCACGATGTAATGACTTCTATCTTCCGAGAGCGAGAAGTCAAAAGACTCCGCCCACACGGCGTAAAGAGTAGTAACGTCGCCCGTAAGTTCGTCCTTTTCAAAGTCCCACAGCGTTTCGCCGCTCTTGTCTTTCGACCAGCCGCAGAACGCATTGCGGGAAAGTTCGGGCATACGGTACGGCTCGAACACGGTAGCCGAATCGGAAACGACCGTAAGCGTTTTGCCGTCCGACGAAACTTCCGACCCGTCGTCGATCACTTCGCCGTCGATTTCGAGTTCGCCTTTATCGAACGCGCCGCCGTTCGCATCGAAAATAACGGTGTACGTTTTGTCCGCAGGCGTTACGGGCGGTTCGCCGTTGTTTGTCGTGCCGCCTTTATCGCCGCAAGCCGCCAACCCGAACGAAAAACAAAATAAGCCGATAACCGTTAAAAACGTAATGAATATTTTCTTCGCATTATTTTTCATACGTGTAACCCTCCGAATATATGACCGTTCCGCTCAAAGTGTAGGAGCCGATATTGGTTGAGCCAGAAGTATTACCACTCTTAAAATTACGTACAATATCGGCTGTTGAACCTTTTCCTTTCAATACTTCAATTTTAAA
>CANDGE010000003.1 GCA_947384195.1 uncultured Clostridia bacterium | reverse complement strand
CCGACGTTCCGCGCCGAAAACAGCAATACGCCGCGGCACGCCGCCGAGTTTTGGCAGATCGAGCCCGAAGTCGCGTTTTGCGATATAGACGACATAATCGGCATCGCGACAGACATGATAAAGAGCATCATCGACCACCTGTTAAAGAATTGCGCGGCGGAATTGAAGTTCTTTGACGAGCGGTTCGAGAACGGATTGATAGCCAAGCTCCGACACGTGGTCGACAGCGAGTTCGCGCGCGTCGATTATACGGACGCGATAGAGATACTCAAAAAATCGGGCAAGACCTTTGTGTATCCCGTGGAGTGGGGTCTGGACTTGCAGACCGAGCACGAACGGTATTTGACGGACGAGCACTTTAAAAAGCCCGTGTTTGTCGTCAACTATCCGCGCGCGATAAAATCATTCTATATGAAGCAGAATCCCGACGGTAAGACGGTCGCCGCGACAGATCTGTTGGTGCCGGGCGTCGGCGAGATAATAGGGTGTTCGGAGCGCGAAGCGGATCACGACAAACTTCTTGCCGAGATCAAGGCGCGCGGCATGAAGCTTGCAGATTACGCCAACTATCTCGATCTTCGCAAATTCGGTACGGTGCCGCACAGCGGGTTCGGGCTCGGCTTGGAGCGCATGATGATGTACGTGACGGGCATGTCCAATATACGCGACACCATCGAGTTCCCGAGAACAAAGGACGATCTTAAATAAGATTATATAGCGCAGATAAATTTAACGCAAATAAAACGGCGACGGAATATACGTCGTCGTTTTTAATGTGCGGGATCTCGCGGCTCGCGAGCGATTTCGTGCGGCTCAAACATTAATTCGTGCGATAAGTGCCGCCGAATATTGATTTTATGCCGCGTTTATGTTAAACTATTTTGGGCAAATATTATGTTATAGGATCAGGAATATGGTCAAGTTTTGTATTGTCGAGGACGACGACGGCGAGGCTGCGCGTCTGAAAGGATTTATAGACAGATATGCCAAAGCGACGAGCTTGACTACGGAGATAGTCAGGTTTACGAGCGCCGTTGCCATGCTCAAAAAATACGACCGTTCGGTCGACGTGATATTTTTGGATATAGAATTGCCGGGCATGAACGGTATGGATGCGGCAAAAAAGATACGGCAGATCGATTCCAAAGTGACCATAATTTTCGTGACCAATCTCGCGCAGTATGCCGTCGGCGGATACGAAGTCAATGCGTTCGACTTTATAGTAAAGCCCGTGATGTATCCGAGTTTTGCCATGAAGCTCAGGCGGGTGTTGAAGTATTTGCACATGCGGCGCGACAGAGAGATCTGGGTGGCGACTCGACAGGGTAAAAAGCAGATAAACGCGGCGGCGCTCAAATACGTGGAGGTGATGAAGCATGTCGTCATTTATCACTTGGAGCACGAAACCGTAACGGCGAGCGGCACGCTGAAAAGCGTGGTGGAAAATTTGGAAGGCTTGCCGTTTGCGCTTTGCAACCGCTGTTATTTGGTCAACTTCAAATACGTGACCGAGATAAACGGGAATACGGTCGTAGTCGGCGGCGACGAACTGCAAATAGCCGCGCCGCGTCGGCACGAGTTTTTAAATGCGTTCAACGAATATCTGGGCGCAGGCGGGGGGGGGGCGTAAAATCTTGACTGCTCTCGCGCTGTATAAATTTTTATTTACGACCGAGCTTTTGGTCGCGGAAGCGCTTTTTACGCGGCGGTTCGCGCGGCGCAAACATTTTGTTTGGCGCGCGCTCGGCGGCGTCGCCGCATGTTATACGCTGACGGCGCTGTTTCCGCTGTTCGACAACACGTATAACGGGTGGTACGTTTCGTTTATGTTTTTGACGCTGTTTGCAGCCACATTCGGCGCAGTCATGCTGTGCTATGCCGTGCCGCTCAAAAACGCGTTTTTCTGTTGTCTTACCGCGTATACCGCACAGCATTTATCGTACGAATTGTTTAAGCTGGCAATGACGCCGTTCTCGTTTTTCGACGCTAAAAGCTTATACGGCAACGACATGCTCGATTTTACTGAATTATCGGGCGAAACGGTCATTGCCGCATTATTGTACTTCGACGCCAATCTCGCGGTGTACACGGCGGCATATTTCGTGATAGGCAAAAAGATAAGCCGCGACGGAGATCTGCATATAAAAAACGGATACATGCTGTTGCTTTCGGCGGTCATACTTTTGGTCGATATCTTGCTCAATGCGTTTACGGTATACATAGGATCGGGGTATAACAAGCTTTACGACGTGATCATAGGAGTGTACAACAGTCTGTGTTGCGTGCTGGTGTTTTACATGCAGTCGAGCATGATAAGCGCAAACGATATGCGCGTCGAACTCAACGCCGTTTCGGAGCTGTTGTTTCAGGCGCAGCGTCAGTACGAGATGAAAAAGGAAGAGATCGATCTTATCAACATAAAGTGTCACGACCTTAAACACCGCATAAGCAATTTGGGCGGGCTCGACGAGCCGACGGCGCGCGAGATAAACGATATGATCTCCATATACGACGCCAACGTCAATACAGGCAACAAGGTCGTCGACATCATACTTACCGAAAAAAGTCTTATATGTCATGGAAAAAACATACAGTTGACGTGCATGGCGGACTGTTCGCGGCTCGGCTTTATAGCCGACGGTGATCTGTACGCATTATTCGGCAACATCGTCGACAACGCCATAGAAGCGACGTCGCGAGTGGACGATTGCGAAAAGCGCGCCATCAGCCTTAACATACATACCGAGTGCGGGTTCGTTACGGTCATGTGCGAAAACTATTACGACGGCGTATTAAAACTTGACGTCAACGGTATGCCTATAACGACCAAGCTCGATACCGATTATCACGGGTTCGGCATCAAAAGCGTAAAAGCGATAGCCGAAAAATACGGCGGCAGGGTCGGCATAGTGAGCGACGACGATATTTTCCGCATCAACGTTATGATCCCGTTGCAACAACCCAAGCCGATAGAATAACGGGATCGCAAGCGATTTCAAACGCCCTTTTCGGGCGTTTTTTTGTTGCGGCAAAATCGACGAAAAAGGCCGCCTTTTCGGAATTCGTGCGGCTCGCAGGCTTATTCGTGCGGGCGGTATTGACTGACCGAAATTCTTATTTTATAGTCAAGGCAGATAAACTTTCGGAGGTGTTTACAGGACAGTGATGAGAATGTACGGCCGCTATCACGGCGGCGGGCTGTTCGGTATCGAACGAATCTGTCGTCGGCGCTCGGCGCTTGCGGCAGCAAAACGACAATAAAAAGGAGAAGTCGATAGTTCATGTTAAAAAAGATCCCTTGGGGCATCATAGCGGGAGTGTGCGCAATACTCGCGTTTTACGCGACGGTCGCCGTCGTCGCTCTCTATATCGTCAACAGCGGCGTTGCCGCACAGACCAATCAGACCACTACCATATTCGGCACGTGGTATCAAACTCTTATATTCGCAGTCGACGTATTTGTCGTGCTCGGATTTTGCGGATCGCTTGCGATGTTCGTGCTCAAACGTTTGGGTAAGTTCGACGGCAAGCAGGCGGTCAAGGAGGGAACGGTTTGAAAATTTTGCTTAAAATATTGAAGCGTTCGGTGTGGACGCTCATAAGCGTATTTTTGGCGGTCATGTTTATCGTGTTTTTGATCGCCGAACCCGTTGCGACGGATCCCGAGCGCGCGGGCTGGATAAACAAGTATTTGGGGATCAATCCGTACGAAACGGTGATCGACAAAAACGATGACAGCGATACCGAATACTTCAAGTCCGACTTTGTATTAAAGGACGAAAACGGCGTGCCGTTGACCGTGACCGACGAGGACGGCTACGAGCATCAGGTGTACGACGACGTCGCCATGCGCGCAAACTCATTGGACGTCGCGACTCGCGTCGCCACGGAAGGCAGCGTGCTTATGTGGAACAACGACGTTGCGGCAAACACGCCCGCACTGCCTTTGAACAGCGGCGCGCAGATAAGCTTTTTCGGCGTCGGCGCGATAGATTACACTCACCACGGCGGCGGTAGCGGAAGCGTGTCCATCACGACGACCAAAACGGTCAAAAGCGCGTGCGAGAGCGAAGGGCTCAAAGTCAACAACGCATTATGGTCGGCGTACCGACTGAGCAAAGCCGGTTACGGCAGGGTCTACGGTCACGACGTGCAGGGCAACGGCGTCGCCGACAGCAATTATGTCGAATTCAAGGTAGGCGAAATTCCGTGGAACGTGCTCACGGGCAAGATATCCATGCCCGGCGGTATAGGACAGTACGGCGATGCGGCTGTCATGGTGATCTCGCGCTACGGCAGTGAGGACGGCGATACGAGCTTCCCCTGCAAAGAATGTTATAACGACAATTATATGGATCTGGCGCTCGAAGAGGATAAGGTGCTTTCCGAGCTCGACAAGCTGAGAGCAAACGGCACGGTCAAGCGCGTGATACTTCTTATCAACTCGCCTGCGGCGATGTCGCTCAAAAACATCGAAAAGCACGATATCGATGCGTGCGTTTGGGTCGGTTTGGGCGGAAACGCATCCTACGATCAGATCGGCAAGATACTGAGCGGGAGCGCCGCGCCGTCGGGACATCTTAACGACATTTGGGTGAACGACATTCGTTCTGCGCCGTCTACCGAAAACTTCGGCGACTACACCTTTACCGAAAGCAAGGGCGTGCCCCAAGATGCGGCGTATACGCACAACACCAAGTACGTCGTGTATCAGGAAGGCATTTACGTCGGCTACCGTTATTACGAAACGCGTTACGAGGACTATGTGCTCGGCGCGGGCAATGCGGGCGGCGACAGCGGCGTCAAAGCGGGCGGATCGGGTTGGTCGTACAGCGACGAAGTGGGATATTCGTTCGGTCACGGGCTTACGTACACCACGTTTGAACAGAGCGATTTCGGCGTGACGAGATCGGCGGACGGCAAGGGCTACGATGTGAGCGTGACCGTCACCAACACGGGTTCGCGCCCCGGCAAGGACGTAGTTCAGGTATATTTGCAAAAGCCGTACACCGATTACGACAAAGACCCCGCGCACTTAGTGGAAAAACCCGCGGCGGAGCTTGTCGGCTTTGCAAAGACCCGCGAGCTCGTTGCGGGCGGCAGTCAAACGCTCACCGTATACGTGCCCGAATACGAATTCAAAAGCTACGACGCATACGGTCAAAAAACATACATACTCGAAAAAGGCGATTACTATCTTGCGGCGGGAACGTCCGCGCACGACGCGCTCAATAATATCCTTGTCAAAAAGGGCGTTACCGCCGAGCAAAAAGCGCGCATGGTCGGGAGCGGCAATGCCGACTTCGCTTACAAAATAACGGTCGCCGCCGACGATTTCGACAAGTTCTCGATATCGCCGTTCACGGGCAAAGAGATCAAAAATCAGTTCGATAACGCCGACGTCAATATTTACGCGGGCACTAAGGATCAAAAGATAACCTATCTCTCGCGCAACGATTGGGTGGGCACGTATCCTTCGGCGGTCACGCTCACTTGTACCGACCCGCAGATGATAAAGGATATGCAGTACGGCGCGCAGATCGTCGAAGACCAAAACGCGAAGATCCCCGAGCATTACGGAACGGTAACTTCGACGATAGAAGGGCTCGGCGAGGACGGACTTACGCTCGCCATGCTAATGGAATACGACTATGATCACCCTATGTGGAACGATCTGCTCAATCAGCTTACGTGGGAAGAGCAGTGCGTGCTTATCACTTACGGTTCGGCGGCTGTTGCGGGCGCGACGAGCGTCGCCGCACCCATGTATACTTCGCAGGACGGGCCGTGCGGCATACGTCAGGGCCCGGGCACGCTCGACACGCAAATGGCGTTCCCGTGCAACGGGCTTGTCGCGGCGACGTTCGACGAGGAGCTTATAGAAGAGCTCGGCAACGCGTTCGCGCACGAGATCTTGCACATAGGCTGCGTGGGCATCTACGGTTTGGGCGCTAACATCCATCGCAATGCGTGGAGCGGCAGGAGCTGGGAGTATTACAGCGAGGACGGCTTCCTTTCCGGCAAGGCGTTCTCGGCGGAATCTCAGGGCATGACCAAAAAGGGCGTAGTGCTGTTTACCAAACACTTTGCGCTCAACGATCAGGAGCGCAACCGTTACGGCGGTTCGGTTTGGGCTAACGAGCAAAGCATACGCGAAGTGTATTTAAAAGCGTTCGAGGCGGGCGTCACCGAAGGGCATACCAACGGCTTTATGAGCAGTTTCAACCGTATAGGCTGTACTTGGGCGGGCGCGCACAGAGGACTGTTGACCGAAGTGCTCCGCAACGAGTGGAACTTTATAGGTCAGGTGGAAACGGATGCGGGAGTCGGCGCGCACATGCTTTCCGCAGAAGCGCGCGCGGCGGGCGTTTGGGCAGGTCAGGACATTTGGATGTCGGGTCCCGACGAACACGCGTTCGACAACTACAAGAACAACGCGACGGTGTGCGAAGCCATGCGCGAGGCGTGCCACAGAATTCTGTACACGACGCTCCATTCCAAAGCCATGAACAAGCTGAGCAACACGTCCAAGGTAATTTATCACACGCCGTGGTGGCAAACGCTTATCGCGTCCATGCAGATAGTGTTCGGTATACTTACGGGTATAGCCGTAGCGATAACCGTCGCCGCGTTTGTGCTTGCGTATCTCGATAAAAAGCGTAACGGCGAACAAGCCAATCCGCAAACCTAAATCAAGGAGGATAATAAAATGAAAGGACTAAAAAGGGCAATAGCCTGGATGGCGGCGGTCGTGACCGTCATGTCGTTGGGGCTCATGACGGCTTGCGGCAACACGCCGCCCGAACCGCCGCCGTCGGGCGAAGTCACCGTAACGCGCATTGCGCTCAACACGGATGACGTTAAAAAGACGTACGAAATAGGCGAAACGTTCACGACCGAAGGCATCAAGGTGACGGCTTACATGAGCGACGACACCGACAAAGCGGTGGAGATTTCCGAATGCACCGTTACAAAGCCCGACATGACGACGGCGGGCAACAAGCCGATAACCGTCACTTACGGCGGCAAAAGCGCCAACTATATTATTGTCGTCAACGCGCCCAAAGCGCACGAATGCAGTATGGTTTGCGTCGTTTGCGGCGGATGTTTGGATCCCGACTGTGCCGAAGATGCGTGCATAGTAAAGTGCGGCGACAAAGACGGCTTGACCGAGTATAAGCTCGAAGCGGAAGATCCGCACGTAAGGCTGGTGGGCGGCGAGCGCGGCGCGCTGAATATCGTCGCGGTCATCGATGACGCGGGCGTTCCCCCCGAGATCAAAGATCGCAACAAGGACATCAAGTACATAGGCAACTACAACGCCAATCCCGGCGCGAGCATTAATTACACGATCTATGCCGAAGCCGAAGGGGTAGCCACCCTTTACGTATCGGTGTGCAAGCGCCTTAACCGCGCCATATTCACCCAAGGTTGCGGGCTGATAGTCAACGAAGAACTCATCGAACTGCCCGTTACCGTCCCCGAAACGGGTACGGGAGCGGATACCTGGGCGGACTTCGTTACGGTCAATCTCGGTTGCATACGCTTGAACAAAGGACTCAACAGGATCAAGTTCACCAATCTTTCGCCCGACTTCGGTTACAACTTCGATAAAATACTCATCAAAAGCCCGATCGCGATAGGCTGGTGGGAGGATATGTCCGACTATTCGGCGGTGTTCGACAGAGTGGAAAAAATCGAAAAAGCCGTTACGGAAATAACGGCGGATACGCAGATCAAATTCCACACGTTCGACACGTGCACCGCGCGCATTTCGGCTATGCTTGCGGCGGACGTAAATTATTCGACGACCGACCTTGCGTCCAACGTCGAGATCAAGCTCGACGGTAAGGACGTTACGTTAAAGCTCGCCGAACCGTTTAAGGGCAAAGAGCCGCTCGGCACGGACGAAGCGCCGCAGTCGCAGTTTGTCAAGGTGGAGATAGGCGACGCCAACGGCTATGCGGACTTTGAAGCGGGCGATCATGTTTTGACTCTGTCGGCTAAGGGCGATAATATTCCGCTCATCGAAAAGGTAACGCTGGATATGCAGACCTATGGCGAGCTTTGCAGATATATCGGGATCGTGCTCAATACCGAAAACGTCAAGGTCGATTACGTGCTCGGCGAAGAGCTCGACGTCACGGGGCTTACCGCCACCGTGACCAAGCGCGACGGGACTACCGAGGAACTCGGCGTGGACGATCTCGACATAGCTTCGGTCAAATTAAGCGGCTTCGGCACGTACAGTATCACCGTCAAAGCGGGCAATGTTTCCGCCGCATATTCGGTCGTCGTCAAGCCCGAAGGCAATCTCGTCGAGTTTAAAGGCATCAATGCCAAACTTAACGGTTGCCACGCAAACGGCGATAAGGTAGGCGGGTTTGCCGACGAAGCCGGTCGCAGCATAACCTTCGAGATAGACGCGAGCGACGAATGCGACGTTGCTTTGTATGTCACGGTGTCCACCAACGCCATGGGACGCTTCGCGCAATACACCGAGACCACGATAAACGGCGTGGATATCACCGAGATAGAGACCGCGGAAGACGGTATCATTAAGGGCAACGGCGGTCCGACGGGTTGGGATCATTACGTGTCCGTTTATATGGGCGTCATACATCTTCAAAAAGGTAAAAACGTCATAGTGTTTACGCATATATCTTCGCCCGGCAATAACAACAACTTCGACAAGATAGAGTTGATCGTTCCCGACGAAGTAACGCTCGATTGGTATGCCGACGAGCAAGCATAAGCGTAAAGCGATGACTTGATAATACGGCACGGCAAAAGCGACGCATTTAATGCGTCGCTTTTGCGTTATGCCGTTTGTATGCGACGGAGCGGGTGTCCGCCGTGCGCAGTTACTTTCCTTTCGGTTTGTCGGATAATGCTTGATCTCGGCTTTCCGTCGCGTCGGGCTGTCGCTCGGACGAAATGCCTACTACGTTTGTGACGGGCAGGGCGAACGCTATGCCTTGACCTGCCGTTTTCAAGCCCGCCGAGCGATATATCGCGTGGAGCACACCGTCCTTTATATCGGACGAAACGAGTATCATTACCATTTCCTTATCGGGCTGGACGGAGATCCCGAAAAATTCTTCCGCTTCTTTGTTGGCAGTGCCTCTGCCGTGAACGACGGTTCCGCCGCGCGCGCCCGCTTCTTTGGCGGCGTCCATAACAACGTCGGTAAAGCCCGTGTTTACTATGCAAATAATAAGCTCATGCGTCATGTCGATCCTCCTGCGGCTTTACCGCCATGCGATTATTGCTCAAAAATCCAAAGAGCAATGTTCCGATCATGCTTGTCAACGGTACGGTGTAGGCTATGCCTTTGCCGTTTTTTATGGTGCGGAATTTTTGTTCGAGCGTTTCGAGCGCGTCCTTGATCTTGTGCTCCTGTATCACGCCGAATATCACCGTTTTGTCGGAATCGTCGAAGCCAAGCCGCGACAGCATGTTCGCATCGGCAGTGCCGCGCCCGAGCGTGACGAACTGCATATTTATATCGAACGCCTGCAACAGGTCGATATAGTATTCGCCCTTACTGCGGTTGACTATCGTGACGAGCAGTTCGAGCCTGTTATCGGTGACCGTGCTGTTGGGCGCGCCGCCGTTAACGAGATTTTTGACCTTGGCAATGCGTCTGCGGCGTTTGTCCTTTAATTCCGACGCTTTGGCTTTTACCGCGGCTTTTTTGGATCGTATATCCGTTTTAAGATCGTTCTTTTTACTTGCCATTGTCGTCGCTCCACGCAAAGTCGATTATTTGCTCGTCGTCGGCGGACAGTATGCGCTTCATGGTGATGCGGTTGCGCGCTTTTTGCGACATGACCGCTTTGAAGCCGAGCGCCTGTATGGTTATCAACGGGATCATTGCGACCATTGCCACCACGCCGAAAGCAAGCTCCAATACCGCGTCGGGCGCGATCGCCGAGCACGCGCCTATGGCGAGCGGAAGTATGAACCCGCTCGTGAGCGGACCGCTTGCGACTCCGCCCGAGTCGAACGCTATGGCGGTGTACAGCTTGGGCACGAAAAACGACAGACCGAGCGACAGCAGATATCCGGGGATAAGATAGTACAGCACCGAAAATCCGTAGATTATCCTGATCATGGAAAGCGCGATGGCAAGCCCGACGCCCAAGCACAGCGCGACGAGCATTTCCTTTTTGGTAACGCTGCCGCCGGTCACTTCTTCCACTTGCTTGTTCAAAACGTGTATGGCGGGCTCGGCGAGCACGACCACCATACCCAAAACAAGCCCGAACACGGCGAGCAACGCTTTGTTGCCCGCGAGCATTTGCCCGAGCTTTAAGCCGATAGGCATGAACCCGACTTTTACCGCCGTCAAGAATATGACAAGCCCGACAAACGTATACGCTATGCCTATTATTATCTGTATTATTTTTTCGCGCGGGAGCTTCAACACGGTCAATTGCAATATTACGAAAAACGCGACTATAAGCGCGAGCGCGATCACGACCTCGCGGCAGGTGGCGAGCAGTACGCCGCCGAAATCGCCGAGTTCGGACGCTACGGTGTATGTAGGCACGGTATAATCGAGCTCGCCCGGGGCGGTCATCGACAGAATGATCACGGCGAGTATAGGCCCGATCGAGCACAGCGCGACGAGCCCGAAGCTGTTTTCGTTGCTGTTTTTTCCGCCTATGGTCGTAGCTATGCCCACGCCGAGCGCCATTATGAACGGCACGGTGATCGGCCCTGTCGTAACGCCGCCCGAATCGAAACACATGGCGAGAAAATTGCTCCTGCCGCTTTCTATGAGCAAAGCGCACAGCGCGAACAGCACCATGTAAAAAAACATGAGCATTGCCGACAGATCCTTGCGCAAAATTATTTTGAGCACGGCGAGCAACAGGAATATACCTACGCCCACGCCGACGGTTACTATCAACAGCGTGCTGTTCATCACGGTCTTGACCTGATCGGCGAGCACCGAAAGATCGGGCTCGGCAACGGTGATGAGCATACCCATCAAAAAACAGACTATAAGCAAAACGGCTATCTTTTTCGATTTGGTAAGACCGCCGCCTATATGCCCGCCCATAGGCGTCATTGCAATATCCGCACCGAGATTGAACAGCCCTATGCCGAGAACCAAGAATACGGCGCATACGGCAAATGCGGCTATCTCCGTGCCCGTAAAGTCTACGAGCGGAGTTGCCGACAAGATCAAAACTATTGCCGCTACGGGTAGTACGGATACGCCCGCTTCGCGAAGTTTCAAAAGTACTCGCTTCATTGTTTGCTCCGATTTCGTATAGTATAACATCAATATGCGGATTTTGCAAGGGATATTTTCGCCATATCGCAAAATCGCGCGCATTGCGCGGCTTGACATCGGTCTTACAATATTGTAATATATACGGTATATGGGATCGAAGCGCGATAAACTGATATCGTTCTTGATAAAGCCGCCGTTGTGGTTTTGTATCGTCATGTGGACGTTAGGCGCGGTCGGCGTCGGCGGAAGCATCACGCTGTACTATTTGGGGCTGGGCGCGCAGGACTGGGCACTTGCCGTGCATATCGGCGGGGCGGTGTTTTTAGTGCTGTCGATATACGCCGTACTGACCGTTATAGGCATACCCGAGCGCGCAAAGGACAAGCCGCGCGTGCAAAAGTTTTTTTCGAGTTACAGCACTCGCGCGTTTGTTTACGCATCGTGCTCGATAATTTTCAACGGCTGTTACGTGGCGTTCGGTATGGTGGTCGCCAACGTAACGCATTCGCCGTGGCTGGGCGTACTCGTCGGCTATCACATATTTTTGCTTTTGCCGCGCATTTTGGTCATCGCGCCAAAACTGCGCAACCGCAAGCGGGAAGTGGACGAAAAGCGTCAGCAACTGCGCTCGTATTCGTACAGCGGGCTCGCGCTTGTTTTGCTTGCGATCGCCATACTGCCCGTAATAAGAATGATAGTCGAAGGAAAAAACAGTTACAATTACTTTGTCGGCGTCATAGCGTACGTTTCGGCTATCGCGTTATACACGTTCATCAAATTCGGCATTTCGCTTTACAATCTTAAAAAAGTGCGCGGAACGGACGATATGTCGCTCATCGCGGTAAAAAACGTCAGCTTTGCCGACGCGCTCATTTCGATTTTCGTTTTGCAGGCAATGATGCTCAAAGAGCTTCAACCGCAATCCAACACGGCGTTTCTCAATGCGCGGCTCAATCCGATAACGGGTGTTTTGATCTCCGTAGCTATATGCGCGCTCGGCTTGCACATGCTTATCGGCGGTATAAAAAAGCTTAAAGCGTATAATCGCGAGCTCGCGGAACGCGACGGCTCGGACGGTAACGTCGCGCCGACCGACGGCGAGCGTAAAGACGATCGTGAAATCGCCGAGAGCGTGCGCGCCGAAGATCGCGCGAACCGTGTCGACGCTTTGGCGGATGACGTCGAAACGGACGGAAAAGACGTTATTTAATGTGATTCTAATACGCCTTTAATGTATTTGCCCGACGTTTATGATATAATGCGTATATAATAAAGGAAGGAGAACGCATGTCGGACACAATACGCATACGAGCGAGTTTGCTTATACCGATACGTAGATAACGGACGCGTTACGACCCGCCCGTGATTTTTCGTGAAAAAATTCGGTCATACGATTGACACGGGGGAGGGTATGCTACAATGTTTTCGACAGTATATTCGGAGGGATATTTTGGATAACGCAATAATAAAAACCGAAGGGCTTGTAAAGCGGTTCGGCACGCTTACGGCGGTGGACGGCATTTCGTTCGAGGTCAGGCGGGGCGAGCTGTTTGCGTTTTTGGGCGTTAACGGCGCGGGCAAATCGACTACCATTTCGATGATATGCGGTCAGCTCGAACGCGACGGCGGCGAAATACTCATAAACGGCGCCGATTGCGATAAAGACCCCGAGCGCGTCAAGCGCAGTATAGGCGTTGTTTTTCAGAGTTCGGTGTTGGATAAGGTCTTGTCGGTCAAGGAAAATCTGAAAAACCGCGCGGCGCTGTACGGGATATTCGGCGCGCAGTTTGAAAAGCGGTACGCCGAGCTCGATGAAATGCTGTCGCTCAAAGAACTGGAAAAGCGTCCGATAAGCAAGCTGTCGGGCGGACAGCGGCGGCGGTGCGACATAGCTCGCGCGCTCTTGCACCGACCCGAGATATTAATACTCGACGAGCCGACGACGGGGCTCGATCCGCAAACGCGCAAGATCGTTTGGCAGGCGATCGACGGCTTGCGCAAGAGCGGCGAGATAACGGTGTTTTTGACTACGCATTATATGGAAGAAGCGGCGGACGCCGATTACGTAGTTATTATCGACGCAGGCAAGATCGCGGCAAAGGGTACGCCCGTCGATCTCAAAAACGCATATACGGGCGATTTTATTTCGTTCTATACGGACGACGAAAAGCCGCTCGAAGCGCTCGGTAAGCCGATAGTAAAGATATCGGGCGGGTATAGGATAGAAGTAAAGAACACTGCGGAAGCAACCGCGCTTATCACGGCGCATCCCGAGCTTTTTACCGATTACGAAATATCCAAGGGCAAAATGGACGACGTGTTTCTCGCGGCTACGGGCACGCGACTCACGGTAGCTTAGCGGGGGGCGGGTGAATATCATGAACGAAAAAACCAATGTTTTAAAACAAACCGCGGCGTTTACGGCGCGTAATATCAAGCTGTTCTTTAAGGATAAGGGCATGTGGATATCGGCGTTGATAGCACCGTTGATAATACTGATGCTGTACGTGCTGTTTTTGCATAACGTGCTCGAAAGCTCGTTTGTCGTCGGTCTGCCCGAGGGCTTGACGCTCGGCGACCGACTGATCGGCGGATACGTGGCGGCGTACGAAGTTTCGAGCATACTCGCCGTATGTTGCGTGACTGTCGCCTTCATCGCAAATTCGGCGATGGTGGGGGACAGGATCACGGGTGCGCGCGCCGATCTTACGGTATCGCCCGTAAAGGGGCGGGTGCTCGTTTTGGGCTACTACTTTGCGACGGCTGTCGTTACGATCGCCATTTGCTTTATCGCCATGCTCGCGGGATTTTGCTATATAGCCGCCATGGGTTGGGGCTTGTCGGTCGCCGACGTATTCGCCATAGTGCTCGACGTTTTTTTGGCGTCGCTTTTCGGCACGGCGCTGTCGTCGGTGGTGTGTTATTTCCTTAAAAGCCGCGGCGCGATAAGCGCGGTGAGCACCGTCGTATCGTCGGTCTACGGGTTTATTTGCGGCGCATACTATCCCATTTCGCAGTTTTCGAGCGGTATAGCCAATATGGTTATGTGTTTGCCCGGCACGTATTGCACGAGCTTACTGCGTTCGCACTTCATGCTCGGTTATGCGAGCGAGTTTTCCGCCGCAGGCTTGCCCGACGGCGCGGTCGACGGTATACTCGGCGCGTTCGACGCGAAAGTAACATTTTTCGGAACGTCTGTTCCTACATGGGCGATGTATGTCGTAGTGACGTGTTCGATCGTCGCGCTCGTCGGGATATTCGTATTGCTCAATACCGTAAAACTGCGCAAGAAAACGGTTAAGTGCATTCGGAACGAGAAAAACGCGATCGCGGACGATTGAGAATTCGATTTCCGCTTAATTCGATTCTTTTGTCATTCCGAGCAACGCGAAAGATCTCATCCTTATTCCGATAAGGATGAGATCTTTCGTTGCGCTTCGTCAGTCGGGAACGACAAAGGGGGAATAAGATAAAACGCGATCGCAAACGATTCTCAGTTCTTGATTTTCGATCCCGCGTTTACAATATGTTCCGCATAAGCGCGCGCGACGTTTATTCCCGTAGCGTGCTCGAACGCGTCGAAAAACGCATTGGAATTGACTTCGCATAACAACGGCGTATCGCCGAGCAAAAAGTCTATGCCGCAATAATCGAGCCCGAGCAGGCGCGCGGCGCGTAAAGCAATGTCGGCGATGTCGGCGGGGACTTCTGTTTTTTCGGCAGTGCCGCCAAGCCCGACGTTGGAACGGAAATCGCCGTCGGAGCGGCGTATGATGCCGCCGAGCACTTTCCCGCCCGTTACTATAACTCGCATGTCCTTGCCGTGCGAGATTTTTATATATTTTTGGAAAAGATGCGGATACGGCTTGACCGTATGCGCGATCTTTAACAATTCGGCGCGGTCGTCCGCTTTGAACACGCCTTTACCCATCGAGCCGTACGACAGCTTTACAACGACGGGGTAGCCGAGCGTTTTCTCGACCGTATCGAGCGCGGCTGTATCGAGCGGGATATCGGCGGAGTAGCACAATAAGCCCGCGAGCGTATCGGGCATGGGGATGCCGTTATCGGCGAGCAAAATGTGCGTAGTCATTTTGTCGTCGCAGTTTTCTATCGCTTGCGCGCAGTTAAAAAGCCGTATGCCCGATCTTTCGAGCATGCGCGCCACGTACTTGTCTTTGTCGAGATAGACGCAAAAATCGACGTCGGCGGTCGTCGAAACGCCGCCGTTTTTTATGCTCGCAATAAATTCGTTGTTGCGCGCAATGCGCACGCTCGCGCCGAGCGAAACGAGCTCGTCGCGTATGCGCGTCGCTTGACGCGGTATATCGTCCGCGTAAGCGTTTATAAGTATCAAGCCGTTCACGCTACGCCCTGTCGAACGAGCACGCGGTGAGCGTGTATTCTGTGTAGCGGAAAGCGCGGCTGTTTTCGTATTGACTGTATCCGATGCGTATAGGGAGCTTGGCGTGAGATTTCTCGCCGCGCACGAACGGCTTTTCGGCGTAGTTGACGACATACGGCGGGCCGTGACGTTCGGCGTTTATGCCTATGCTCGTATTGTAGCACGATACGGGGTAGGTCGTTTCGCCCGTTTGTTCGTCGGTGACCGGCTCTACGCCGAAATCCTTGACCCAATCGCCTATATCCACGGCGACGAGATCGGACGCATTAGCCGCGACCATAGTGTATTCTGTGAGTTTGCCGTTGGCGAACGAATCGAAAATATTGACTGCGCGGAACATCGTCGAGCCTTCGGCGGCGAGAGCTTGCGCGCGGGCGAGCATGAATATCATCTCGTTGTCATGACAGGTGTCTTCCGAAAGCGCGAGCTTGCGCGTTTCGCCGTCGCGCGCGGTGAACTTTATCGTCGCTTCGTGAGAGCCGAAGTAGTCGGCGGTCAGCTCGTACGAAAGGTTGTCCGTTCCGTCGCGGTCGGCGAGCGATACCGTTTTTTGCATTTCCTTTGCCGCAAGGCTGATGGTACTGAACAGGACGCGGCTCGTTATCGTATCCGTGAGCCCTGCGTCGGGCGACGGCGCGTCTGCGGAGTACGTCACCGAAAAACTCATGTCGAGCGTAGTGAAGTCGCCGTAAACGGGTTCGCTCAAAGTAAACGTCATACTCCCGTCTGCTATCTTGACGCGCTTGTCGTCGTCGACGCCGCCTGTCGTATCGTAGATCGCTACGGCATAGTCGAGCTTTTCGTACGAGCCGTCGAGCGCGATCTTTATATCGTCGTGCCACGGGCGCGGACTGTCGAACGCCGATTCGGATTGGACTGTCGAACAGGCGCAAAC
Organism: uncultured Clostridia bacterium; assembly: GCA_947384195.1. GTDB lineage: Bacteria > Bacillota > Clostridia > Christensenellales > Pumilibacteraceae > Anaerocaecibacter. The sequence goes on along the minus strand of CANDGE010000003.1, from coordinate 30,009 downwards.
GGATAGCGCGGTGAGCGCGCACAGCGCGACGCACAGATTGTTTTTAACGATTTTTTTCATGGTTGTATTTTAGCACATTGCGACGGGTTTGGCAAATGTTTGTCGGCTACCGCTTGATTTTCGGCGCGGTTTACTATATAATAATGCCATGCAAGCAAATGACGGAAAATTCGACGGATATCCGTCGGCGCTCGACGCGCTCGCGAAAAAATTGAGATCGCGCGAGTTCGATCCCGACGGTTACCATATAGTTCTTACGCCCGACCGTTATACGCAGAGCGTGGAGCGCGCGTTGTTTTCGGGCGGCGGCGCGCTCGATTGCGAGGTGCTGACGCTGTCGCGCTTGGCGCGGCGTATCGCGCCCGACGATAAGATCCTTACGCGCGAGGGCGGAGTGATGCTCGCCGCGCGCGCGGTAGCGGCGGCGGAGAGCGAGCTCGAATATTACGGACATGCGGCGCAGTACAACGGGTTTGCGCGCGACGTTTACGATACTATGCAACAGCTTTGCGCGTCGGGAGCAGACCCCGCCGAGCTTCGTTCGATCATCGACGCGCGCGGTGCCGGCGGCGCGACGGACGTCAAGCTTGCCGATATCTCGCGCATACGAAAGAGATATATCGAGCTGAAACGCGATAACGCCGATCCGTCCGACCGCTTGACGGAGCTTATAAAAGCCGTTCCGACGAGCGCGCTCGTCAAGGGCGCGCACGTTTATGCGATAGGCTATTCGCTCGATTGTAAAACGACGGAGCTCAACCGTCGGGTATTCGCCGCGCTGAAAAAATATGCGCTGTCGTTCGAGTATTACGACGTTTTGCCGCCCAAGGCGCGCCGCGCGCGCATGACCGTGTTTTCCGCGCCCGACCGTGCGACGCAGTACAAGGAAATAGCGGTGAGCATACGCGATCACGTTCACCGCGGCGGCAGGTTCGGCGACGTATCGGTCGTTTGTCCCGAGCCGCGCGCATTGGCGCGTATATTGCGCGAGTACGGTATCGCGTTCTATCACGACGAACGCACGCCGCTCGAATGTACGCCGCCGCTCGTCGCGCTCGACAATATTTACAAGATAAAAAGCGCGGCGGACGACGGGCGCGCCGTTGACGGCGAGACGCTCGTCGCACTGTGCAAAAACCCGTTTTCGCGCTGTGCCGATCGCGACGCGCAGGAGTTGCAAAAGTATTTGGCGCGGCGTAAGCGTTTCGTCAAGCTCGACTTCGAGCCCGACGGCGAAGGAGCCGCGCGCGCGGCGGCTCGCGTGCGTGCGCTCGTAGGATATATGAACGGAGATTTTTGCTCGGCGGTAAAAAGCGTCGTCGAACACGGCGGGTTCAATGAGTTGCGCGAGGAGCTGTACGGCGATCAGACCGATACCGTCGCGCCGATATCGGAGCTTGTCGAGCTTCTCGAACGTTACGGCACGGGCGATTTTCATACCGATGCAAAAGCGTTTTTTTCGGCGGCGCATGCCGTCGAGATCAAGTCGTTGCCGCGTTATACGGACAGAGTGACGGTCACTGTTGCGCAAAATCTGCGCATGACGAGATGTAAAATGCTGTTTGTCGCGGACTTCAACGAGGGCGTTTTGCCTGCGGCGTCGTCCGATTGCGGACTGCTCGGCGACGACGAGCTGTGCGCTGTGAACGCGTTGTGCGCGCCGATAGAAATTTCGCCGACGGTGCGCGAACAGAACCGCCGCGAGCGGGTAGAGCTGAAAGCGGTGATCGACAATGCGGAAACCGTGTTTTGCTCGTACGTAACGGCGGGGCGTATGCGCCCGTCGGCGTTTATGTCGGAGCTTGCCGAACGTACCGAGCGCATTTGTTGCGCCGAGCGCGACGCGGTGCTCGCCGAAACAGACGATGCGCAATACATAGCGCGGTACGCGTGCACCCAAGCCGCGGCGCGAGAGCTTGCGGCGCGCGGCGCGGTAAAGCACGTCGATTCGTTGCGCGCGGCTGTCGGCGACAGCGCGCGGGCGGCTGTGTTCGAGCCTATAATAAAAACGCGCCCGCGCGATCGCGTGTCGGTCAGCGAACTGTCCGATTGGTTCACTTGTCCGTACAAACGGTTTTTGCGCGATGCGGTGGGAGTCAAAGAGCGGCGTGACGGCGTGCTCGCCGCGCCCGACTTCGGAACGGTCGTTCACGAATTTATGAAAACGTTTATAGATCATCCGCCGTACGAGCTTTCGCGCGAGCGAGTAAAAAAGACGGTCGACGAGATACTTTGCGCAAAAGGGATCGAGCCCGAGCCGTATGCTTACGAGCGGTTGTTGGACGACGCGGAGGAGTTTGCGCGCGTAAACGTCGCCGCGCTCGAAGCGGGCGATTACTCGCCGCTGTATACGGAACGCGCATTCGGCGGTTTGACGTTTGGTGATTCGCACAAGACCGAATTCGTAGGCGTGATCGACCGCATAGACAGTTGCGGCGACGGGTTGCGCATAATCGACTATAAAACGGGTGCGACGGAGTTCAAGCTTAAATCGTGTTTGCTCGGCACGGACATGCAGTTGCCGCTTTACGCATATGCGACGGGCGCGCGCGACGTCACCGGGTTTTTCTACGTAAAGCTCGCGCCGCGTTACGACGCAAAAGCCAAGCCGTTCGACGGGTGTTTCGTGCGCGATACCGAAGTCGCGATAACGTACGACCGCGCGCTTGCCGAGCTTTTGCCGTCGTCGGTGCTCGCCGTCAGGTTGAAGCGCGACAGAAAGACGGGCGAGCTGTCGTTCAACGAGCAGTATAAAGCGGGGCTTGCGCGGGATGCGTTCGACGCGCTCATCGAACGGTGCAAGCGCAATGCGTCGGTCGCCGTCGACGAGATGACGGACGGGCATATAGATCGTTCGCCGATAGACGGGGCTTGCGCGCGTTGCGCGTTTCGCGGCGTGTGCGGTGACGGCATAGCGGAGCGCGGCGCGGATGTTTGCGTCGAGCTCGGCGAAACGGAGGTCGGCGATGAATAGCTTCGGATATATCGATATGCGCGAGTGGGGCGTCGGCGACCGCTTTACGCAAAATCAGGCGGAAGCGGCGACTCGCGACGGCAATATAATCGTATCGGCGGGCGCGGGCAGCGGCAAGACCACCGTCATGATCGCGCGTATAATAAACAAGCTGTTGAACGGCGCGCGGCTCGACCGAATGCTGATAGTCACGTTTACGCGCGCGGCGGCGGCGGATATGCGCATCAAACTGTCCGAAAAGCTGTCCGAGCTCAAACGTGCGAGCGAAAACAAAAACGCAAAAGTTTATGCAAGCATTTGCGACGCGACGGACGCTATGTCGGTGTGCGACATCGGCACTTTGCACGGTTATTGTCAAAAGCTGATACGCAGGTATTACGGCGCGGCGGGCATAGACCCCGCGGCTACGCTTTGCGAGGACGGCGAGATATCGCTTATCGAGCGCGACGCCGTCGAGACTGCGGTTGCCGACCGATTAAAAAGCGGCGATAAGTATTTTGCGGCGGTATACGATATGCTTTCCACGCGCAGGAGCGCGGAAAACGTCGTATCGACGGTGACCGATATAGTCGAGTTTGCGTTGTCCAACGCCGAACCCGATAAATATCTTGTCGAGTCTGCGCCCGACGAGCAAGCTTTTTCGACGCTTGACGGGATAGTCGCGGCGCGGCGGGCGGGGCTTGCGGAACGCATAGCCGAGCTCAAAAAAGACCTTATCGCGGTCGGTATGGACAAGCACGCGACGGTCATCGACGAGTTAGCCGATTACGCGGACGGCGTTATCGATAAGCCGACGGCTACTTCGCACTCGGCGCGCGGCGACGCTACGGACTTGCTCAACGAACGGTTTAAGGCGCTCAGAGCCGATTGCAAAAAATTGCGCGAGCTCAAAGCCGAATACGAAAGCATAAAAACCGTGGAAGGCAAGCCGTATGTCGACGCATTGCTCGCCGTTGCGCGCGCCGCGCTCGAAAAGTTCGACGCGGGCAAAAAGAGCCGAAACAAGATAGGTTATTCCGATCTCGAACACGGCGCGTTTCGCGTGCTCGGCGACGACGCATGTATGCGCGAGATCCGTCAAACGGTGGATCACGTTTTTATCGACGAGTTTCAGGACGTCAACCCGTTGCAGTTCGAGTTTGCGAAAAAATTTCGCGATGCGGGTGCGGAAATGTTTGTCGTCGGCGACGTCAAGCAGTCCATATACGGGTTCAGACGTTGCAGTCCCGAACATTTCATAAATGAGATAAAGGGCGCTATCCCAATAGAAGCGGTGCGCGAATACGAGCGCGCGGGCGCAAAGTACAAGGGTTGCAGACGGTTCGTGCATATCCCGCTCACCGATAATTTCCGTTCGTCGCGCGCCGTAGTCGATTTCGTGAACGGTATTTTCGATAATACCATGACCGAAGATTTCGGCGGCGCGGACTACAAAAACAAGGACAGATTGGTATGCGGCGCGCCCGATGTTTGCGGCGCGCTCCCGAGCGGCGCGCGCGCCGAGCTCGTGACGGTGGATATGCCCGAGACAGAGCCGGAGCGGGCGGACGGCGGATATTCGGTGGTCGACGCCGCGACGCGCGAGCGTGCTCCCGAGCCCGAAGCGGCGTTTATAGCCGACGCGGTAGAGCGTTGGATACGGTTCGTCACGCTTAAAACCGAGTACGAAAACAAGCTTGCCCGCGCGCGCGGAGAAAAGGAAAAGCTTCCGCCCGAGCTCGGCGAGATCGCGGTGCTTTTACGGTCGGCGAACGCGGCGTTTTGTTCGGCGCTCGCGCGCGAGTTCGACAAACGCGGTATACGCTACAACTTCGGACGCAAGTCGTCCGTCAAAAGCTATGCGTCGGCGGTCGCGCTCACCGATATGTTAAGGTGCGTCGACAACCGATTCGACGACGTCGCGCTGTATACGGCGTTGCGCTCGTCGATGGGCATGTTTTCCGACGAACAGCTCGCGGAGCTTGCGACGGACGGCGGCGCGGCTTGCGCGGCCGACGGTGTGTTGCCGGACGGCGGCAAGTCGTATGCGTTTTGGCAAAAGGTCGACGCATATACAGGCAAATATAGGGAAAAGCTCGACGGGTTTTTCGCTTTGCGCGACGATATAGCCGCGTATTCCAAAACTCACGATTGCGGCGATACGCTCGGCTACATAACTTCGTTGACCGATTATTTTCAGCACGTCTACGAAACGGGCGGCGACGCGCGCGCCGCGGAAGCGCTTATCGAGTACGCGACCGAGCGCAGATGCGATATCCATGCGTTTTTGAATTATTACGATTCGGCGGACTTCGATCTCGCGCTCGAAAGCGGAAGCGACGCGGTAAACATAACCACGGTGCACTCGTCTAAGGGGCTCGAATATGATTTCGTTATAGTCGCGGATACGGCGCGCGAGTTCAATAAGAGCGATCTTTCGGCGCGCGTGCTCGTTTCGGAAAGCGGCGTGGCTGTAAAAGTTCCCGATGCGGGTGCGCGCACGCTCGTAAAAACCGCGCGCTGGGCGGAGCAAAACGCGGTCGCGCCCGATAAACTGAAACAGGAAGAATTGCGGTTGTTTTACGTCGCGCTCACCCGCGCCAAGAAAAAGCTGATAGTGTGCGGAAAAAACAAGTCGCGCGGCACGGACGAGCTTTCGCCCGAAAAAGCCAAGTGCCCGCTCGACTTTGCTCGGCTCGGCGCGGCGGGCGTTTCGTCGGCTCGCGCATTGGACGAAATTACCGCCGATGCGGACGTTTATGCGCGGCTTTTGGGCGAGAAAGACGGCGCGGACGTTTTGGCGGAAGCTCCGCACGGCGTTGTGCGCGAGATAGCGGACGCGGTGCGTGAGCGCTGTTCGGAAGAGTATACGGGGCGCGCGGATATACCCGTCAAGGCGTGCGTAACGTCTGTCACGCACGAGCTCGCGCTCGCCGACGTATACGATTATACGAGCTCGGCGCGTATCGTTACGGACGATCATGACGGGGACGACGGCGTTGACGCGCGCTTGCGCGGCACGGCGTATCACCGCGCAATGGAGCTTATCGATCTCGACGATCCGCGAGCGGAAGCCGTTACGGACAAATGCGAGCATATAGAACTAGTGGATATCGATAAGGTGTTGCGCGCGGCGCAAGCGATGAAAAAACTGAAAACGGATAAAGTATTCGTCGGCGACGTGCGGTGCTTTAAGGAAAGGTATTTCATAGTCGATATGCCCGCCGTAGATATAGGCGTGGATGCGCCCGACAATGTGCTCGTTCAGGGCGTGATAGACCTTTTGCTCGTCGATACGTACGGCAACGCCATAGTGGTCGATTACAAAACGGGCGACCCCAAGCGCTTGGCGAACGAAGGGTATAAAACGCAATTACGACTGTACGCCCGCGCCGTGGAAAAGGCGACGCGCGGTAAATACTCGGTAAAAAAGACGTTTCTTTATTCGTTCGCGTCGGGCGAGCTTGTTGCCGTGGATGTATTATAATACGTAAAAGCGCGTCGAAATAGCGCGCGCTTATCCAAATAACGTCAAAAATCCCGCATGATTTTAAAATTAGCTCAAAAACTTTATCGAAAAGTATAGATTTTTTCTTTCGGTTATGCTAAACTATAATAGCTTAATTGTACAATTGCGTAAAAGGAGATAAAAATGCTGGAAACGCTTAACAAATTATTCGGCAATCAGTTGAGCCTGTCGGGCGACGTTTGGTTGTTCGTTATGCTCGGCATAGTGGTTTTGGCTTTTGCCGTAACGCTTATCGTCGGTCTGACGGCGGGCATGTTCAACAAGATCAAAGCGGTGATGAAGCGCGCCGTCGCCAAGCCCGAGGTCGCGCTCGTCGCGTTGAAGCAATTGCCCGCGCCCGTCAAGGCTCAGTACAAGAACGCGCGCATGGGCAACATCAAGCCGTCGGTGCTCGTCACGAAACAGCTTTGCGTAGACGAACCGTATAAGCGCTCGTTTATTTCCAAGGTGTGGCTCGTTACGTTCATGGCGACCATCGTTTGCGCGCTTATGGTGTTTTTCGTAATGCCGCTCGCAAAAGTATCCGCTCCGACGGGCGGCGAAGGCGATGCCGAGGTCGCTGCGGAAGCTATGTTTGCGGTAACAAATATGTTTATCGCGCCGTTCGCGGTGCTCGCGCTCGGCGGATTGTTGACGCTTATCGGCGGGGCGATCGGTAAAGCGGTCTATTCCGGCGCGGTCAAAATTTACGGAAAATTCATACCCGTGCTCGACGGCGAGCAAAGAACGTCGGGCGACTCCGCTCCCGCATATTCGTCGGCAGAGACACAGCCCGCGCAACCGTACGTCGAGCCGCAGCAGACCTACGCCGAACCGCAACAGGAACAGAATTTTGCCGCAGAGCCGCAACAAGCGTATGCAGAGCCGCAGCAGACCTACGCCGAACCGCAACAGGCGTATGCTCAGCCGATAGTCGAGCCCGTCGTGCAGGAAAGCGAGGAAGAACAGCGTCGTCGCGCACGTGAGGAAGCCTTGGCGCAAATGCGCGCGCAACAGGCGCAAGCACAAGCGCAGACTCGGCAAACTCCGCCGCAACAGCAACAACAGGCGTTTGCGCAACAACCCGTTTCCGACAGCGCGTCGGTAGACGACGTTATTGCACGCATAGACAAGATCGAACGCGAAGGCGCGTCGCGCGAAACCATGCGCGAGGTCGCGTCGTTATTGCAAAAGGAACGCGCCAAGCCCGAGAACAAAACGCCCGAGCGTCAGCGCAGGCTCAACGAGGCGCTCAGCAAGCTTTTGAAAGCGATGTCGGGCGCGCGCAAATAAAGCCGATCGTAAAATCGTAATATCACAGCTTTTAAGCACGGCAAGCGCCGTGCTTTTTGCGTGCGCGGATGTTGCGTTTGCTTAAACGGTTGACAAAGCCGACGGGCGCGGTGTAAAATAAGACGGTTATGAAATTGCTCGAAAACGACGGATATATAGTTGAACGCGCCGCGCTTGCGGACGCCGTCGATCGCGAAAACGGTCGGTGGCTGATCCACGACGAGCGCGCGGCGGCGGCGGAGGTAAACGGCTGGCGCAAGTGCGTGTTTGCCGATATAAACGATTTTGCCGAATATTCCGATAAATACGGTCTGCGCGGCAAGGTGTGCATAATGAACGCACCGCTCGATGCGCCGAAAAAGCTCGGGTTCGATTGCGGCGCGTGTATCACGTTCGCGTACACCGCCGAAATGCCGCCCGCGCTCGATCTGCCGCGCGGCACGGATATAAAACGTTTGGGCACGTCGCTTGCGCAAGCGGTGCTCGACGTTTACAATAATCCCGGCGAAACTTACGATCTGCAAACCATACGAAAACTCATGCGCGAAAAAGGCATATTCGGCGCGATAGTCGACGGAAAGCTTGTCGGGTTCATGGGCAGACACGGCGACGGGAATATGGGTATGCTCGAGGTGTTTGACGGATACAGACGTCGCGGGATCGGTGCCGCGCTCGAACGCTTTATGATAAACTACGTCATGACGTTCGGTCGCGTGCCGGTATGCGACGTGCATATAGAAAACGCGGCAAGCCTTGCGTTACAGCGCAAGCTCGGCATGACGGCGGGACGCGCCTATACGTTTTGGTGCGAGTTGGATCAGTAGGGATATTTATTTTAATAAAATATCGATTATTTTTTCTTGTTTTTCGCTTGGGCTTTTTTGCGCTTTTTAAACAGCGCAATGCGTTTTATGCTGTCGTTTGCGAGCGGAATGGAATCGGGGTAAACGCGCGACGACAGGCTCGGGAACGCTTTTAAAAGACGCTTGGGCATTTTTTTGACTATGGCGTCGATCGCGGCGTCGCTTTTTTGTTTGGCTTGTTCGAGCTTGTCTTCGACAGCCAACGTCGCGTCGGCAATGCCTTTGCCTATGACGTCTGAGCCTAAGCGCATTGCTTTTGCCGCGCCGTCTATCTCTTTGAGCTTTTTGTTGAGCTTTAACGCTTGCAGTACGGTCACGGTAATATCCGCGACGAGCGCCGCCGCGCATATGCAGACGAGCACCGTGCCCACCGTGTCGTTTGCGAGCGACGCAAACCAATGCACGGCGGGGTGCACGACTTCTACGACGAGCACGACCGCCAAGCACCACAGTAACGAAAATTGCAGGCAGATATAGCCTTTGAAATTGAATTTTCTGTTTGAGTAGTCCCACCACTTATTGTGGAACAGCTTTTCGAGCACAAAGCCTGTTATCAGCTCGATCGCAGTAGGAAAAGCGAGCCCTACGAGCGCGACTGCCCAAGCCTTGTCTACGTGTTTGCCGAGCATGAGCAGGATAGCTGTCACGCCTATCCCGTAGATAGGGCAGATCGGACCGTTTAAAAATCCGCGGTTGATAAACTTGCCCGTCGTCACGGCGTGATAAGCGACTTCGACTATCCAGCCGAAAAACGCATATATAAAGAAGTAAGCGAACAATTCGTACAGAGTGAGCGCGCCGACAGCTATCTGTTGCATATAAGACCTCTCGTGTGGATCGATTGTTTATGATTCTCGATTTATCGGAAAAGCGTTTTTGCTTGCTTGCACGGCAAAAATGCGACAACGTTTTCAGACGTAATGCGTGCCGAACGGCAAGGCAAACCGCCATTTTATTTTATCACGAACTTTAAATTAAGTCAATACCGATTCATAAATCGGCGGCGCGGGCAAATGTTTTTCATACGCATGATAAAAACTTGATTTTATCGGTCGGCAATGGTATAATTGTAAAAAATGCAATCGCACGGAGTCAAAGCATGAAGAAAAACGTATACGACATTCTCGAAGGTCGCGGATTCATCAAGCAAACGGTGTTCAAGGACGACTTGTATAAGCTGTTGGGCGAGCAGTCGGTCGTATTCTATTGCGGGTTCGATCCGACGGCGGACAGTTTGCACATAGGACATTTTATCCCGCTCATGGCGGCGTCTATAATGCAAAAGGCGGGGCATAAGCCCATACTTTTGGTGGGCGGCGGCACCGCCATGGTCGGCGATCCGTCCAACCGCAACGACATGCGGCAAATGATGACCAAGGAAACCATCGCCGCCAACGTCGAAAAGATCAAGCCGCAGCTTGCGCGGTTCGTCAGCTTCGAGGGCGAAAACGCCGCGCGCATAGTCAACAATGCAGATTGGCTTTGCAACCTTAATTATATAGACTTTTTACGCGATTACGGTGCGTATCTTTCGGTCAATAAAATGCTCACCGCCGATTGCTTTAAAACACGGCTTGAAAAAGGTTTGAGCTTTTTGGAATTCAACTACATGCCCATGCAGGCGTACGACTTTTTGCGGCTGTTCACCGACTACGGTTGCGTGCTGGAAATAGGCGGCAACGATCAGTGGAGCAATATCCTTGCGGGCGCGGATTTTATCCGTCGCGTAGCGCACAAGGACGCATACGCGCTCACGTACACATTGCTCGAAACCAAGGACGGCAAAAAAATGGGCAAGACGCAAAAGGGCGCGCTGTGGCTCGACGCGCAAAAGACCACGCCGTACGAGATGTATCAGTTTTTCCGTAACGTCGACGACGAAGAAGTGGAAAACTGTTTGAAACTGTTGACGTACGTCGAGCTCGACGAGATAAGATCGTTGTGCGCGCATCGCGACGAGCGCATAAACATCGCGAAAAAGCGTTTGGCTTACGAAGTGGTAAAGCTCATACACGGCGAGCAGTTTGCCGATCGCGCGCAGGCTCAGGCGCAGGCGGCGTTCGAGGGCGGCGCGCAAGCCGAAATGCCGACTGCGGAGATAGCCGGATCGCTCGATATGCTCGTTACCGATATAATGGTTGCGTGTAAGGTGTGCGCGAGCAAGGGCGAGGCGCGACGATTGATCGAGGGCGGCGGCGTAAAGATCGACGACAAAAAAGTCGACAACGTTTACGGCAAAGCGGGCGATTATGCGGGCGGCGCGGAGTTCGTGCTTAACAAGGGCAAAAAGACCAAGCTCAAAATAGCGCTCAAATGATATCGTGCGTACGCTCGGGCGAGCACGAGCTTGTCATCAAAAAGTCGCGGTTCATATCGTATTCGTATCGAATATCGTCGCGCGACGACGTTAAGCCGACGGTCGACGCGCTCAAAGCGGAGCACAAAGAGGCTCGGCACGTCTGTTACGGCTTTATCGCCGACGAAAAGGGCGACGACTTCGGCTACGACGACAACGGCGAGCCGAGCGGCACGGCGGGCAAGCCCGTATATTCGGCGTTGGCTTCGGTCGACGCGCGCAAGAGCCTGATCGTCGTCGTTCGGTATTTCGGCGGGATCAAGCTGGGCGCGGGCGGGCTTACGCGCGCGTACAGACAGAGCGCGGCGGAGCTTATAGACAAGGTCGGGCTCGTTACCGTCGAAAAGTACGGCGTGTACGGGCTGGCATGCGACGGCGAAACGTATAAAAAAGCGTCGGGAGTACTTCGCAATATCGGTTGCAGCGTGACCGATATAGTATACGGCGCGGGCGTCACGTGTACGGTATGCGTTCCGTCCGATACGGATATCGCTCGCGCGCTCAACGGACTTAAAGTGCGTTTGACCGATCTCGGCGCGCGCTACGAAAATTGCGAGTGAGATATTATGTCGATAACTTTTATCAAAGCCGATAAATTAAAGCAAAAGCCCGATAAGGTCTTTGGGTTCGGAAAGACGTTCACCGACTATATGTATGTGCGCGAGTTCGGACCCGACGGCAAGTGGGGCGAGGGGACTATACGTCCGTTCGACGCGGTGGAGCTATTGCCGTGTTCGTCCGTATTGCATTACGGGCAAGCGGCGTTCGAGGGACTGAAAGCGTACCGTAACGAAAAAGGCGAAGTGCGGCTTTTCCGCGCGCGCGACAATTTTATGCGTATGCGCGGCTCATGCGAACGCTTGTGCATACCGCCCGTCGACGTCGACGAGACATACGCCGCGCTCGTAGAGCTCGTAAAGCTCGAACGCGATTGGATCCCGACGGAGCGCGGCACGAGCCTGTATATCCGTCCCGTAGTGTTCGCAGACGAGCGGTCGCTTGGCGTGCATGCGGCTAAGCGGTACAAGCTGATAATAATGCTGTCGCCGTCGGGCGCGTATTATGCCAACGGGTTCGCGCCCGTTGCGTTAAAAACGGAACGTGAATACGTGCGCGCCGTCAAGGGCGGCACGGGCGCGTATAAGGTAGTCGGAAATTACGCCGCAAGCATACTCGCGGGCGAGCTCGCCAAAGCGCAGGGTTATGACCAAGTGTTGTGGCTGGACGGAGTTCATCGCCGTTACGTCGAGGAAGTGGGCGCTATGAACATATTTTTCATGCTCGACGGTAAGCTTATAACGCCCGCGCTCAACGGGTCGATACTTCCCGGGATAACGCGCGATTCCGTGATAAAGCTTGCGCGCGAGTCGATGGGGCTTTCCGTCGAGGAGCGACCGATAGACATAGCGGAAGTGCTCGACGGCGCAAGGTCGGGCGCGCTCACGGAAGTTTTCGGCACGGGCACAGCCGCAGTTATTTCGCCCGTCGACAGGATAGGCGATAACGGCGTCGACTATATCATAGGCGAGAAGGGCAAGGTCGGAAAGGTTTCCGCAGAACTGTTCGACGCGCTCACCGCGTTGCAAACGGGCAGGGCGCTCGACGTTTTCGGTTGGACGCAAGTGATATGCGATAGATAATCGGGGAAGCGGGATCCGAGATCGCGGTAAATTGAAAATCAATAACGGACGAGCTATCGAGAATTTGTCGGGATATGCGATGCGGCGGAGCGGCGTTGGCGAACGCGGCATTGCAGTTTGTGCTCGAAAAATGTTAATTTGTGCAAATCGTACCGAAAAATCTACCATTTACGCATTTTGACTTGACATTTGTGCATTATAATGGTATATTTTTAATATAGCAATATGTTGTAAATTAATTGCAGGAGAAAATGAAATGTCAGAAGAAGCAACCGTTTCGACCTATACGGTCGACGATATAGCCAAGCAGGTCAAACCGCTTTCGGGCAACGGATTTGTTCGCATGTTCCAAAAACTTTGGCGTTGGTGGCAGGGTGTTTGGGGCAATTTTGCCGATAAGCATCCCAAGGGCTCTAAGCTTATCTATATGATATTTTTCTTTATCGTATTTTCGGAAGGCGTGACTATCATACAGTTTTTGATAATGACGTTTTTACCGTTCGCGTTTAAGGCGATATGGGATACGCCGTTCGTGTGGCCCGCCGTTGCGCTCGGAATCACGGATGCGGGCGGCAATGCGCTCAATTACGCGATTTTCAACGAGCCGGTCAAATTCCTTACGGCGGCGAGCGAAACGGTGCTCGCGTCGGACGCCGCCGCGGTCGAAGCGGCGCGTGCCGCGGGACACACGCTTCAAGCGTCCGGGCTCGGCAACTTTATAGCGTTCGAGATAGCGGTGTTCATCGCGCAGTGCATCAACTTTCCTCTTCAACGCAACATCACGTACCGTTCGCACGGCAACCCGTATTTCCAAGCGATGTGGTATTTCATCGGTTGGTTGGGGATATCGATATTCGTCAACGCGCTGTGGGGCATTTGCAATCCGTTCATGATGTATTGGAATTGGAACGAAGTGCTTATCGGGCTTATAAAAACGTTGATAACGGGCGGGCTTTCTATGGTGATATTCTTCCCGATATTTTTGATAATCTTCCCCGACAACAATAAAATGGCTAAAAAGGCGCGCGCCAAGTACGAAAAGCTCGTAGCGGCAAACGCGCCCGCCGAGCAGATCGCAAAGGCGGAAGCCAAGATGAACGAGTGGGAAAAGAAGGCGTTGCTTTCCGACACGGATAAAGAGCTCGCCGCCGCGACGTCGCTCGCCAATGCAAAAGCCGTGCGTTATTTCGCGGTTGAAAAGAGCAAGACCGTCGCCGAGCAAAAAGCGCAGTCTGCTGCCGACGAGCAAACAAAGACCGCCGCCCAAGCGGAAGCCGCGGCGTATACCGAGAAATTGCAATCGGCGTATGACGCCGCGATCGCCGCCATATGCGTCAAAGCCGAAAAACAAACGGCATACGATGCGGCGCGTGCCTGACGACAAAGCCTTTCGTGCGGGCGATCGTAGCGGAGCTCGCGTGCGAATAGGCGCATACGGATGACCGATAAACTATTCGGTGCGGTATCGATCTCGGTGCGGCGCCGAGTACTTGTATAATAATAGCATCGACAGTTTGACAAAATAAAATTAAAAGAAGGAAAATGAATATGGATATCGAAAAGATCATAAGCGAAATGACGCTCCGCCAAAAGGCAGAAATGTTGACCGGTAAGGACTTTTGGCAGTCCAAGGACTTTGAAGAGCTCGGCGTGCCCGCAATGTTCCTGTCCGACGGACCGCACGGATTGCGCAAGCAAGCCGCCGCCGCCGACCACCTGGGGCTCAATGCGAGCATTCCCGCGACTTGTTTCCCGACAGCCGCCACCATGGCTAACAGCTGGAACGACGAGCTCGGCGAAAAAATGGGCGCGGCGCTCGGCGAGGAGTGTGCGGCGCTTAAAGTCAACATGCTTTTGGGACCCGGTACCAACATGAAACGCAATCCGCGTTGCGGACGTAACTTCGAGTATTTTTCGGAGGATCCGTATCTCGCGGGCAAAATGGCGGCGTCGTACATTCGCGGCATACAAAAGAACGGCACTTCGGCGTGCGTCAAGCACTTTGCGTGCAACAACCAAGAAGAGCGCCGTATGGCGACCGATTCGATAGTCGACGAGCGCACGCTCCGCGAGATATATTTGACTGCGTTCGAGATAGCCGTCAAGGAAGGCGGAACGCGTTCTATAATGACGTCGTACAACCGCGTCAACGGCGAATACGCCAACGAAAACACCCATCTTTTGCGCGATATACTTCGCGACGAATGGGGCTTCGACGGCGTGATCGTTTCCGACTGGGCGGGCAGTAACGACCGCGTGGCGGCTGTCAAAGCGGGGAGCGATCTCGAAATGCCCGCTTGCAAGTACGGCATAGACGACGTTGTAAAAGCCGTCGAGGCGGGAACGCTCGACGAAGCGTACGTCGACGAATGCGTGCGCAGACTGTTAAAGCTTGCGGAAACGACTTCGGCGGTCGAGCATCCGCAAAGCTTCGATAAACGCGCTCACCACCTGCTCGCGCAAAAGTGCGCGGAAGAGAGCATAGTGCTTTTGCGCAACGACGGAGTGCTCCCGTTAAGATCGCACACCAAGGTGGCTATCGTGGGAAGCTTCGCCGAAAACCCGAGATATCAGGGCGCGGGCTCGTCCATCGTCAATCCCACGGTGCTCAACCGCTTCACCGAGCTGTTGCATAAGCCCGAGCTTAAAAACAAGGAATACAAGCAGGGTATCGGCACCGCGAAGAGCGTCAAGATCCCCGTTGTCGAATCGGTCGTGGAGGACATGGGCAGTTATACGCTTGACGTCGTAGGCTACGAACAGGGCTTCCACCGCTACGGCAAAAAGAAAAAGGGCATGCTCAAAAAGGCGGTCAAGCTCGTCAAAAAGGCGGACGTCGCGTTGCTGTTTTTGGGGCTCGACGAAGTCAGCGAAGCCGAAGGGCTTGACAGAGAACATATCAAAATACCCGCAAACCAGATAGCGCTGTATAAGGCGTTAAAAGCGACGGGCAAAAAGGTAGTGGTAGTATTGTCGTGCGGAAGCAGTGTCGAGCTCGATTGGGCGGACGATTCCGATGCGCTCGTTTACGCCTGTTTGTCCGGTCAGGCTTGCGCCGACGCCATGCTCAATGTTTTGACGGGCGAAGTCAATCCGAGCGGCAAGCTTGCCGAAACATTCCCCGTCAAGTATGACGACTGTTCGAGCGCGTCGCACTTCCCCGGTAAAAAGCTCACGGTCGAGTATCGCGAAGGACCGTATATCGGTTACAGATATTTCGATACGGCGCGCGTGCCCGTCAAATATCCGTTCGGCTACGGGCTCAGTTATACTACGTTCGAGTATTCGGGTATCAAAGCGGACGCCGACGGCGTTAAGTTCACGCTTACAAATACCGGCGATGTCGACGGCGCGGAGATCGCGCAGTTGTACGTCGGCAAAATTGACGGCGCGATATTCAGACCCGCGAAAGAGCTCAAAGGCTTTAAAAAGGTCTTTCTTAAAGCGGGCGAGAGCGCGGAAGTCGTCATACCGTTCGACGATAAGACGTTCCGTTATTACAACGTCAAGACCAACGGCTGGGAAGTCGAGGGCGGCGAATATCGGTTGTACGTCGGCGCGAGCATCGCGGATATACGGCTTACCGCAAGCGTTACGCAAAAGGCCACGACAGACGTGATGCCGTACAATGCGGACGAATTGCCGTCCTATTACAGCGGCAACGTCGCCAATGTCGGTGCGGACGAGTT
This sequence comes from uncultured Clostridia bacterium, assembly GCA_947384195.1. GTDB lineage: Bacteria > Bacillota > Clostridia > Christensenellales > Pumilibacteraceae > Anaerocaecibacter. The sequence continues at coordinate 13,707 of CANDGE010000003.1, read as the reverse complement.
CGCGGCGCTGTTGGGCTATGAGCCGCCGTCCGAAGAATATAGATTCTATAAGAGAAAGAGAATGAAGATCGACGAGAACTGCACGGTAGCCGACCTGCGCTATTCCAAGCGTTGGGTGGGCAGAGCGTTCTCGGGCGTTATAAGGTTCGCCATAAAATTCCTGCGCGGCGTAGGCAAGCGCACGCTCGCCAATACGCTCGTCATGGGCGTTTTGCATCAGCCCATACGCGGCGTTGCCAAGTTCGGCGGCATGAGTCGCAGACAAATGGAAGGTATGCTGTATATGTTCAACGGCAAGTTCTTTAAGGGTTTGCATTGGCTGACTTCCAAGAGCAAGGAAGAAAAGGCGGCGCTCAAAGCGCAAAAGAAAGCCTCAAAAGCAAAAAAATAACCGCGATCGTTGGGGCGGTCTTACGGCTCGCTTACATTGTTGCAACAAAGCCGACAAACGTCGATGCCGCTTGACAAAATCACCTTGATAGTATAAAATATTTACGTACTATGGGCTACGACATACTCAAACTCAAAAAATTAAAGAATGCGCGCGATCTCGGCGGTTTGACGACCGCCGACGGGCGCATGATAAAAAAGGGAAAGCTTATCCGCAGCGGTAGGCTTTTCGACTTGCCCGAAAGTACCGTCGAATATCTCAGGTCGGCGGGTTTGACTACCGTAGTCGATCTGCGCGTCGCCGCAGAATGCTGCGATCATCCCGATATTGCGTTCGACGGATTTAAGTATGTGTGGAATCCGATAATGCCCACGCCCCCCCCCGCAACTGCCTGTGAAACCGTTTGCGGTTACGAATCGCCCATGCGCCGCACCATGAAAAGGGAAAGCTATCGGTTGCGCCGCGAGTTCCAAAGCATAGACGATTATATGATACAGTTTTACCGCAACGTTCTGTTCAACCCCGATTCGCAAATAAGCATACGCAGGTTTATGCGCGTGCTTATCGAAACGGACGGCGGGGTGCTTTGGCATTGCGCGAGCGGAAAGGATAGGACGGGGATAATTTCCATGCTTGTGGAGAGCTTGCTCGGCGTGGACGAAAAGACTATTCTCGACGATTACATGGCGTCGCGCAGGTTTTGGCGTCGCAAGTATTTGTTAAACCGTATAGTGTTGTCGATTTTGCCTGTGTCGTTTAGATTCAAGCGCATACTTTTCGGGTTTATGCGTACTAAGCCCGAATACTTGCAAAGCGTCATGGATGAGCTCAAACTGCGCTACGGCGGCGTGGTCGAATATTGTAACGCTGTTTTGGGCATAACCGATAATGACATACAAATCCTTAAAGATAAATTTTTGGTAGATCATGAAACTTATTAGTTTTACCGTTCCGTGTTACAATTCGGAAGGATATATGCGCAAATGCGTGGACAGTATACTCAGCGGCGGCGACGACGTGGAGATAATCATAGTCAACGACGGTTCGCACGACGGCACTATAAATATCGCACGCGAGTACGAGCGGAAGTTCCCCGATATCGTGCGCGTCATAGATAAGGAAAACGGCGGGCACGGCTCGGGCGTTAATGCGGGCTTGCGCCGCGCTACGGGGTTGTACTATAAGGTCGTCGATTCGGACGATTGGCTTGACGAAGCCGCGCTCAAAGAATTGCTCGAAACCATAAAGGCGCACTTGCAAGCGGATACTTTGCCCGATCTGTATATCACCGATTTTGTGTATTTTCACGCCGCGGACAATACGAGCCATATAAGCTCGTACGAAAAAAAGTTCCCCGTTCGCAAGCTGTGCAATTGGGACAACGTAAAAAAGTTCAAGTATTCGCACATGCTTTTGATGCACGCGCTGATGTACAAGCGCGACAAGCTTATCGAAAGCGAAACGATATTGCCCGAACATACGTTCTATGTGGACAATCTGTTTGCGTACAAGCCGTTGCCGTTTATGCAATCCGTTTTTTATCTCGACGTGCAGTTGTATCAATATCTTATCGGGCGCGACGATCAATCGGTCAACCGTAAAAACTTCGTTAAGCGCTACGAACAGCAGGTCAAGGTAATGAAGTGCATGATCGATTCGTATTCTTGGACACAGCTCAAAAACATGCCCAAGGGTCTGCGCGATTATATGTGGCATGCGCTCGAAGTGATAATGATGAATACGCTGTATTTTATTTGCGCAGAGTATTCGCCCGAACGTCGCGCCGTGCTCAAAGATCTGTGGGCGCATATCAAAAAGCGCGATAAACGCTTGTATCGCAAGCTCAGGTCTCGGTCGTATACCACGTTAGTCAATTATTTGCCGTACCGTTTGCGCGGCTTTATAATGGGTATCGGTTACGATATACTTTGTAAAAAAGTCAAGCTGGGGTAGCGCGATAATTAGGGATCGCTCGGCATTTGTTTATATTAAAAATAAAGCGCAGTCGTAAAGGCGACTGCGCTTTTTCGGTAGATCGGAGTTATGCGATCGCATCCGCAGTAGTATAATTTTTCAATGAGTTTTCTTTTACTTGGATACATATATACTTTATATCCGTTGTATCGGAAGCGAAGAACCGTCTTTTTGCCGACGGCGAAATACGCAATCGATCGCCCGCTTTTAAGTCGATAGATTTTCCGTCGATCGCGGCGACGCCAGCACCTTCCAAGATCGCATAAATTTCTTCATTCTGCCTATGCGAATGCACGAAAGGCACGCTTGTGCCTGCGGGCAATGTGTTGATGCTTATCTCCGCACCCGTAAGAGCAAGTCGGTCGTGAAGTTCGATGCGAGCTTCTTCCGCAATGCCGATCTTGCTGTAATTATTCATGGTAAATCTCCGAATTTGAATATGCACCGTCATTATAGCAAAGATAAACACAGTGTACAAGTACGTTACTTTTTTATTATAGGATAATATATTTATTACTTAGTTTATTTTTTTGAGCAATTTACTCTGCAAACGAATATATGTTATAATGTTTAAAAGCATAAAAGGAAGTGCGAACTATGCTGACAAGAGAAGAATTGCCGGAATGTCCCGTTGCGACGACCGTACAGCTTATAGGCAGTAAATGGAAGTTGCTTATCATTCGTAACTCGGAATACAACGGCGAACAGCGATTCAGCGACTTCATAAAATCGATCTCCGCAATCGGTAAAAAAGTTTTGACCGACAATTTGCGGGCTTTGGAAAACGACGGGTCGATCGAAAGGGAAGTATTAGCCGAAGTCCCGCCGCGCGTAGTTTATTCTTTGTCTCCGCTCGGTAAAACGCCGAGACCGATTTTCGATGCTATGAGCGAATGGGGTACGAATTATAAGAATAATTTGCAGACTTTTTAAAAGTCGAAGTACATTAAAAAATCTCTCGGGCGTCCGAGAGATTTTTGCTATCGCATGATGTTCGGTTTATAATATCTATCGATCTCGACGGGGAGTGCGATTTGTCTACGCGTTTTCTGTCGAAGCTTATTTATCGTCGTCGGCTTTTTTGTCGGGAGCGGGGATAAGCTCGGCATTGCGCAGGGCAAGGTGCGTTACCTGTCTTGCGCCTGTTGCGGCGGCTGTCGCGAGCGCGCTCAAAAATACGGCGACGAGCGTTATAGGGTCGTACTTGACGCATACGAATACTATTTCGTATACCGTTATAAGTGCGTTGGCGGCGATGTACAGTTCCGCGCCGAAAAACGCGCGGCGCTTAAATCCGTTTTTTGGCGCGTATTCGACGGGAATGCGTTTGCGAAATTTATAGCGCGTAGCGTTCATTATCGCAAGCCATACGGAAATAGCCAAAACAACGAACACGCTTACCACGTAAAACAGAGCGAGCGACGCAAGCTCGGTCGTTACGTATTCGAGCGAAGCCTGAGCGGGCAACAACAGTATCACTACCTGCAATAACAGCGCGATAACGGTGAGCACGGTGCGGATAAACGCCGCTTCGGATAATTTCTTTTCGTCGACGTCGACGTAGTAATACGCGCCCGAAAGCTTGTTTTTGCCGCGGCGTTTGCTTTTGTCGCGTTGCGCGTCGTGCGGTTCGGTCGCGATCGTGCTCGGCGTTTCGGACGCCGTGTCGGCGTCTGTATTTTCGTAGCGTTCGGGATCGTGCGGTGTTTTCATTTTACGAGCGACCGCCAAAAGTTATATTGTTTGCGATTTCCGAGCGCTTTGTAATATGCGGCGAGCGCCGAACAGGCGGATTTGACGCCCGATTCGGCGAGCTCCTCCAGCTCGCGCAACGCTGCATGCTCGTTGGCGGACAGATTGATGACGGCGACCTTGACCGAGCAGTCCATTATACCGCCCTTTGCGCCGATACGGTAATAATGCAACGCATTATCGGTATCGCCCGCTTCCATATATATATCGCCGAGCTTTTCGCACGCTTTGGGATCGCCGAGCTGAGCGGAAAGCAAAAGATATTTGTCCGCTTCCTTTTTGTCGGTAGGGCGGATCAATTCGGCGTAGGCGAACATCGACTCGGGGTCGTTCGCGGCGACGCGGGCTTTAAGCTCCGAAAGTTCGGTTTCGTTCATATAACTATTTGTCTTGGTTTACGAGAGCAGCGACGGTATCGTCGGTTGCGGAAGCCGCCGCGGCAAGCGCGGGCTTGAATTTGTCGACGAGATATCCGCCGAGCGCGTCCGCCGCTTTTGCCCCGTGCTTAACGCCGCCGATAACGTCGTATATGGGTTTGAACGCGGCAAGATCGGTGGAAAGCGCCGTGCCTTTTTCGAGCACCGACATCAACGGCGAGCAGTCGATAGTTTCAAACACGCCGCACGCGGTGAGCACGTTCGAGCCGACGAGCAAGCCGTCGGGCGCGACGTCGTTTGCAAAAACAACGTAATACGTTACGCCGTCCTTAGCCGCCGCGGCAAGGATCGGCTTTAAGTCCGCATCGGTCGCGGCTTTGATCACGCGCGCCGCTTCGCGCGCGACGGCGTTTTTGGCGATGCCGTTGAATGCGAGCGCGGGAACGGGGTAGTTCAAGATCGCGGTCTTGACCGAACCCGTCGTGAGATCGGTCTTTATCGCCGCCGACGCGAGCGCGAACGATTCGGCGGTGTAATACTTTCCGTCGCCGACGCGGGTAGCTATAACTCCGCCGTACGCGGTAACAAACGCATGCTCGCGCGCGAGCACGTCGTCGGTCATGATGTCGTCGGGTATATCGAGCGTGGCGATGCGGTTGCCGACAACGCGCGGAACGTATGCCGCTCCGCCGCAGTCGGGCAGTGTGACGGCGGCAAGCTCGGCGACGTTGCCCGCCGAATACGCGGAAAATCCGTCCTTACCGACAGCCGCGCTCGTCGATACTATATCGTTGCCGTGCGCGTAAAGATCGAACAAAAAGTCGAACGCTTTTTTCGCGTTGCGGTCGAGCGCGTCGTTGAAGTACATGCCGATAGTGCGCGGCATGGGAAACAGTATGCTTTCGATCGTCGCGATATCGACAGTGGGTACGGCGGCTTTGAGTTCGTTCAAAAGTTCGCCGAACTCGGCGTCGCCGTATTCAACGTTTTCGTCGCGTACGGGTGCTTTGATCCCGCAAGCGGTGGCGAGTCTGTTGAGAGCGTATGTTTCGTCGAGCGTGTCGAGCAAAAGGTTGTCGAATGCGTACGACAAAAGCTTGTTCAAGATATTATTGATATCCGGTTTCATGATAGTTCCTTTATTATTGATCGAGTTTATATCGTTGCGATATCCCGAACTCGGGACAGCGTGCGTAGCGTTTTATCAAATGCTTCTTACGGGAAGCACGAGATAGATGTAGTCTTCCTGACCGCCGACGGGCGCCACTACGCAAACCGACGTGGCGTTGGTCAGATTGAGCACTATCGTTTCGCAGTCCATGCAGTGCAGGAATTCGGTGAAGTACCGCGCGTTGAACGATATGGAAAGATCCGCGCCGTCGGTGTTGACGGGGAGATTTTCTTCCACGTTGCCCGCCTCGCTGCGCGAGCTTACCGTCATATTGGTTTGGGAAATATCGAAGCGCACGAGATTGTTGTTCTTTTCGGAGCGCGCCATAAGCACAGCACGGTCGATGGCGTCCTCGAACAGCGTTTTGGGTATATAGACCTGCGTGTCGAAGTGTTGGGGGATTATCTGGCGATAATTGACGAACGAGCCGTCAATGAGCCGTGTGGTGATCGTCGTAGCGTCTACGCGCACCATGAGGAAGTTTTTGTGCAGATTGAGCTTGACGGGGTCGTCGTTGTCGGACAGCAACCGCGATATTTCCATTACCGCGCGAACGGGAACGGTTATGCTCGTGGAAGCGGTCGTGCCGAGCACGGGCTTGACGCATTTTGCAAGCCTGTATCCGTCGGTGGTGACAGCTACGACGTTGCTGTCGTTAATCTCCAAAAGCACGCCTTTGAGCGTGGGATGCGAGTCGTCGGTGCAGACCGAAAACGCCACTTTGTTGACGAGATCTTTAAGGTCGGCGTTTTTGAGCTCGAAGTGCTCGGTGTCCTCTATGCGGTTTATCTCGGGATATTGGTCGGCGGGATAGCAGCCGAACTCGCCCTCGCTGCGTTCGTAATCTATCTTGAGCCGCGAGCCGGTGGTCGTCAACACGATGTTTTGCGACGTGAGCTTTTTGACGAAGTCGGCGAACAGCTTGCCGGGTACGACGGTCTCGCCCGATTCGATTACGGTCGCGCGGATCATGTGCTCGATGGACAGCTCGAGATCGGTCGCGGTAAGCGTGAGCGTGCCGTCTTCGGCGGACAGCTTGATGCCTTCCAATACGGGATTTGTGGAGCGCGCGGGGACGGCTTTTATTACTTTTGCGACCGCCTCGCTGAGATCGTTGCCGTTACATTCGACTTTCATTTGTTTCTCCTGTTTGTTTTCTTTAAATTATACTACACGCGCGAGCAAAAGTCAATCCATATTCGGGCGGTTTGTCGCGTCGGCGCAATAATTTTGACGATACGCTTTACTTTAAAATGCGTTTATGGTATAATATTCAAAACAACATCGGCGTGCTACGCGCCGCATGACTCGAAAGGCGAAATCATGAAAGATCACGAATCCGAAGAAATGTATCTCGAAACAATTTTGGTGCTCAAAGGCGTGCGCCCCGCAGTGCGTTCGATAGACATAGCGGAAAAGCTCGGCTATGCCAAGTCGAGCGTATCGCGCGGCATGAGTTTGTTGCAGGACAGGGGATATATCACCGTCGGCGACGACGGTTTTATAGATTTTACCGAAGCGGGCGCGCAAAAAGCCAACGGGATATTCGAGCGGCACGGTATTTTGACCAAGCTGTTGAAAGAGCTCGGTGCGGACGACGCGCTCGCCGAATCCAATGCCTGTCGAATAGAACACGTTATCGACGAGGAGCTTTTCGAGCTTATAAAAAAGCGCGTGAACAGCGACAGCGTATGATTCGGTGCGATCGTCAAACTCGTAAAGTATTTTTAGGGTGGTAAATGAATAAACAAATCGAATTTCAATTATGGGTATGCGAAGACGACGACGGGTATATATATGCGTCGATGTTGAACGAAATATTCGACCGAGTATTTGATAACAGCGGCGGATATTTCTATGTCAACGTCGTGATCAAGTCATACGAAGAAATCATACATATGCTTTCGTCGGATTATCAGGAAGAAAAAGCGGATATGATACTCATCAACAACGCAGATATAAGTCGTTTTGTATATGCGTATCCGGAGCTGCTGCGTCCGTTTGACGATGAGTATGATATTCAAGGAAAATTTGTTTCGACAGCTGCGGCGGCAGTCTCGGTGAACGGACAATTTTACGGATATCCCTTAACAGGCAATCCCGTTGTGCTGTATTACGATCCGCGAATTATGTCATATTACGACGATATGCTTTGGGATGAGTTTATCGAGCAAAATAAAGGCAACAGTGCATGGGCGTTTCAAAATACGCCGTCTGTCATGGAATCGATAATGAAAACACGCGGCGTGCTGTTTTATGAAAGCAACGGCAGCGCGACCATGGACGGCGCGTTTGAAGTGTTGGAGTTGTACGCAAAACTTCACGACGAGCAATTTTTGTTATCTGTGTACAATGACAGCATTACTGCCGAGCAATATATAGCAAAGTTGGCGGATGGCGAATACAACGGAATTATCGGCGATTATAAGGTGGCGCAACATGCAAACGGCTACGGTTTGGCTGCCGTGCGCATCCCCAAATTCAATGGGCTTCCGTACGAAGCGAACGCGAACGGTGTGTCGATAGCGGTAATAGAAAAAACAAACGGCAACGAAGATGCTATCAAAGAATTATTCGGTTATTTATACGACAGCTCTATATCCGCAGAGATAATAGCGTCGTGCGGTTTTTTGCCCATGATCGTCGGCGCGGAAAATTACATGGACGACTCGGCGGGATTAGGTCGCGACAACATGACGGGCTTTTTCTTGGAAGTCTTAAACGATGCCGCGCCTATTTATTACGGACAACATACGTACGAACTCAACGACAGTTTGTTTGCGAATTCTTTTACTTCGTCGCAGAGTCTGATGCGCGATTACGAAAATTTCAAATCGGATTTCGAGAACTATTGCGGCGGAACGTCCGGCGGCGCGTTTTTAAGTTATATCACTATCGATCGACTGCCCGATAAAACCGAATATTATATATACGAGCAGTTTTATTCGCACGGAATGACGGTGTCGGCGCATCTTTCGAGCGGTGCGTCGGTTGTTATATACGACTATACGTGCAGCCCGCTGATTTTTGATTTTGCAGGCAAGCAAAATGTGACAGTTTCGTATACTTATGGTAATACTACGAAAAAAGCGGAGCTACCCGTCAACGTGAAAAGCAGGACTTTAAAGGGCGTAAGGGCGTATTGGCGCAGTCCCTATCCGTGTATGTTGTTTGACGAAGTCAAAAAAACGGATATCGAAGCGTATGCTGTTTACGATGTCGGACAATTGCGGAAAATCACCGATTTCGACTTTCAACCGAAAATATTCGAAACTACGGGTAGGCATACGATAGTCGTAACATACTTTGAAAACGGACAAACCGTATCATGCGATCTTAAAGTCGACGTTTCGCAAAGAGTGGAGAAAATTTATTTGGTAAAACCTCCGAAAAAGCTCATGTATGCAAACGGCGCGAGATTCGATCCGACGGGAATGATACTCAAAGAGCGGTATGAAGACGGCACGGAGTTTACGGTATCCAACGGCAGCGTTAAAGCTTCGCCTAATATAATAAAGTTCAAAAGCGGCGAGCAAAGCAAGAGCGTCGATCTGTTTATCACGTCGTACGGGGTGAAGGTAAGCACGGTCGTAACCGTGTATAAGCAAACGGGCGCGCAGTTTGAAGATTGCAACGTTACTCAGGATATGGGCGATTGCGGAAAAGGCACGGTAAATCTTTTGAGCGGTGGGTTGCGTTATACTTTTGAAGATTTTATCGGCTCGGATACCGTCGCGCCCATACGCATAGCGCATACGTACAGCGCGGATAACGGCAATGCCTACGGCGTAGGGGATAATTGGCGACTCAATATACAGCAAGAAGTTATTTTCGCCGACGGACATTGGCGGTATTACGATAAGGAAGGCAAAGAATACGTATTCGACGGCGGGTTTCCGAGCGGTAACGGCAGGAGCGGTATCCGCAACGAAAAAACAGGTCTCGATTTGTTTACCGATTCGCAAAATAACACGATAACGCTGATCGACAGGGATAATAATTCGCTTGTGTTCAAGCTTATAGCCGAAGTTTACAGATTGACCGCCGTGCATATTTTTCCGTCGACTCCCGTTAACCCCGTCGACGAATACACGATGCAGATAGCATACGACGGAGCATTGCCGATAAGCGTGACCGCAGGCAGAAAAACGGATAACGTACGACCGAGCGTGCAACTTATATATGCGAACAGACTGTTGTCTGCGTTGAAATACAATTGCGGCGGCGAGACAGTAAATATAGTCGAATACGAATATAAAGGGGTGCAATTGCTAAAAGCGATGCGACTCAACGGTAACGTCGTCGCGCCGTTTGCCGCAGGCATAAAATTTGAAACGTCTGCGACCGATTTTAGCGTGTACGACCTTTCTTCCGTAGACTTGGCGGGAAATTACAAAAAACTGTCGTACAAAATCGATTCGGGCAAGGTCAAAAGATTTGGTACGGAGTATACCTATCACGACCGAAAAGTCACCGAAATCAATTATGCAGGCGACGTAAGTTTGTACGACGAAACAACGTCGGACATAGTCGCGTATACGTATACCGAGCATAACGGAGTGGTAAGCGTGATTTCATTCTGTCCGTTCGGCGTTGTGTCGCAATACTGTTTTGAAAAAGGCGATGGCGACGACGGGTGCGGAAAACCCAAAACGATATACGACGCGATGTCGCGCGGGTTCGATTATAAATCTCTGGCTGATACGTATTCGGACACGCTCGATGTGTTTTACGACGATTTCGAGCAGAACGCCTGCGGTTGGAGCAACGGCATGACCACGAATAAATATTCCGTCATGGGTGATCGGAGCTTGACAACCGAGCCGGGTTTTCGTGATTTGCAAAAACGCTATACGTTATCGGGTCTGCCTGAAAAAGGAAGAACGCTGTATTTGTCGTTGTGGGCATTTTGTGAAACCAACGACATAACCGTCCGAGTAGGTATAACGCGCAATAACGATAGGGGCGAGTTTGTCCACGTAATAAAGAGCGGGCTCGGCGCAAAATGGCATTTTACGGCGTTCTGTCTCGGAAAACTGTTAAACGATGACATTATAGAAGTTAACATCGGCTCGAACGGCGATCTGTACATAGACGAAGTGCGCTTTACCGAAGCCCCGTACGAAGTCCCCGACGATATCCCCGATACGGAATACGACGCATTCGGGAACGTGACCAAGGCTTATAATTACGATCCCGTCGCCGATTCTATAATTTGTACTGAAAACAAATATAACGGCGATCGCCGATTGACCGAACAAAAAACGACGAGAAACGTAAAAACGATAAACAAAGTGACTTATGAATATAAAAAAGAATTAAAGCCCGATGCGAGTGCGGAAGACCCTGTCGAGTATATAAGCATGGGTATTCCCGAAAGCGTCAAGCGCTACGGAAAAAGCACGTACGACTACACGGAAGAGAAGTACGGTTACAACGGGTATGCGCTTACTTCCGCTAACTGTACGGACAACGTGACGACGAATTTTTCGCAAACGTCCGATTCGTCGACGGTGACGGTGGTCGGCGATACGGATACGCCGAGCGTAGTCACCGAAACTACCGTTTACGGCGGTTCGAGTTATGTAAAAAGCGTGCGCAACGACGCATATAAAACCGAGTATACGTATACCGTCGACGGTTCGCTCGAAACGGCGCGCTTCGGCTACGATAGTGATGCGCAAAGCTATGCGTCTCGAATAGGTTTCGAGTACGATACGTTTGGAAACATGTCTGCCGCAACGATCGGCGACGTAGCGATCGTATCGCTCGATTACGACGCAAAGCATTTGAATTCGATAACCTATGCAAACGGTTGCGTGGTTGCTTATACTTACGACGGCAAGGACAGGATAACTCAAATACGCGAGAACGGGGGCGAGTTCGCGAGCATAGATTATTCGTATGACGCTCAAAACACCGTTACGGTCGATCATGCGAGCGGATTGACATATGCGAGCAAGGCTTTGAACAAGGACGGTTTTACAAGCGAATATACCGCTGTTTTCGCGGGCGGCGGAAACGACATGCTCAAGGTCGCGGGGCTTGCGGCGCGTGAAGCGGGCAAAATAACGAGCGTAGCGTATTATACGGAAACCGGCGACACTGCGTACGAGCTGTGCGTATCGCAAAAGAACGACGACGGACAAATCGCGAAAATAACGCGCATGGGACACGGCGGGACAACGTTTTTCGATTACGACGATTTGTATCGCATGAAATCGAAGATCACAATATACGACAATATATTAAACGCATTATACGCTACCGAATATAAATACGAAACGATAGCGGGGAGACGACTGTCGGAAAGAGTGAGCGAAGAAACGTTTAAGATAAAGGGCACGCTTATGTATAAGCACGCGTATAACTACGGTAAAACGGGTAATCTTGCGTCCGTGTACAAAAACACGTCCAAACACGCGGAATACACATACGACAAGCACAACAGGCTGGAATGGGAGCATAACTACGGGTTGGAAAAAGCGGTAAAGTATTGCTACGATTGTAACGGGAATATAACGAAGAAACAGGAATACGGGATAGTAAACGGCGAGATAGAACAAACGCCGTACAAAACGGATAACTACGACTATACGACGGTAACGAAAAACAGCGGACAAAACTCCGCTTGGCACGATCAATTAAAGAGCTATAATGGAAACGTAATAGAGTACGACGCATACGGCAATCCGATAGTATACAAAGGAAAGGTATTGACATGGCAAGGGAAAAAGCTCGCGTCGTACGACGGCAAAAGTATGGAATACGACTTTAACGGTAATAGGATAAAGAAAGGCAATACAAAGTATTACAGATACGGGGATAAGCTTATATTCGAGAGCGACGGGAACACAAAGATATATTATTACTACGACGAAAGCGGCGTAAGCGGGATAAACGTCGACGGGGAAGAGTATTACTTTAAAAAGAACGTATTGGGCGACGTGGAAGAGATATACGATAAACACGGGTTAATGCTATGTCGATATATATACGACGCATGGGGCAAACATAGGATATACGACACGATAGGGAACGAAGTTTTACCCGAAGATCTAAACATAGGCAATACCAATCCGATACGGTACAGGGGATATTACTACGATAAAGAGTTTAAGCTGTACTACTTGCAAAGCAGGTATTACGATCCGGATACGTGTAGGTTTATAAGCCCCGACGGAGTGGAATACGTCGATCCCGCAAGTGTGTTCGGGTTTAATCTGTATGCGTACTGCAACGATAATCCCGTAATGTTCACCGACCCGAGCGGGACGTTTGTAAGTACGATATTGGGATTTATATTCGGCGGGTTATGGGGTGGATTGGGCGCCTTGGTTAATGGCGAAAGTTTTTGGGAAGGTGCATTGGCCGGCGCTATCTCCGGCGCGTTAAGCGGCTTAATGGTGGACTTGGGTATATCTTTTGCCGTAACAGGTGGATTATCTATATTAGGGGGCATGGCGATCGCAACAATAGGTGGATTGGCTGCTGGATTCGGTGGGGAATTGATCGGGCAATCGATACGCGGAGAAAGCTTGGATTTAATGAACGCATTACAAGCAGGCGGTATTACGGCTGTAACTAATTTGTTTGCATTCGGCGTATCTTTTATAGCAGGGTTAGGAGTTGGCAAAAGCACAAGAAATCTATTTAAGATGTTATTGCCCGAATATACGCCGTTGTGGTCGTGGCTATTTCAAGGTGTAATGGGATGGACATTACCGTATTTTGCGACGATCCCGAGTTCAATTGGTTCAACGCAATCGAGTGTGGGGGTATATGTATGAATAAAAAGCGTAAAGTGTTTATAATAAGTTGGTTCAATTTGATTGGTTCAATATTAGCGACATTCTTGGCGCTCGGTTTAATGATATTTACAATATATTATATGTTGGAGTTTAATAAAGATATAAATGCATGTATAGTAGGATTAGTGATTTTTAGTTTAGGATTTGTATCATTCTTTATAATGTTTGGCATTAGATTTTGGCAATGGGTAGTAATAGACGGTAATAAAATTAAAGCGAGAAATATATTTA
>CANDGE010000002.1 GCA_947384195.1 uncultured Clostridia bacterium | reverse complement strand
TAAATTTCAATTTAGCGGAGAATCGTAAAATGAACAAAGTAAAAATAACAGTTCTAAAAACTACACTTGATAAAGAATTGGCGGAACAATATGGGGTGGAAGGTTTATCCACCTGTCCCTTTCATAAAGCGGGGCAGGTATTCTATGCCGATTATGCAAAACCCGTCGGATTGTGCGATGAAGCGTGGAAAGCAATTTATCAGTATGTTTTTGCATTGGCACACGGAGTGCAGGAGCAGTTATTTTACTACGGAGATTGGATAAAAGAAAAAGGCGTAGCAATTTGCAGTTGCAACGACGGTTTGCGTCCTGTGATTTTTAAAGTTGGAAGCAACTACGGAACAGTCGAAATAAAAACGATAAATTTTGATTTATCTTTGTAAATAATGTGTATTTAAAAAACTCTCGAACAAATTGTTTGAGAGCTTTTTTATAATCGTATGTCTGATTCGGGAAGTACGCTTTTCTTGTCAACTTTTTTTCAAATATAAAGCAATATAGACGTAATAATAAAAAAGTATCTAAGGCGGAAAGCACTTATAATACGCAAAAAAATGTAAAGTTTTTTTGGCAATTTTTTTCAAAAGCAATAGTAAAGAAGTAATAATAAAGCATTTAAATAAATAGAGAGAAAGCACTTATAATACGCGAAATAAAAACGCAAAGTTTTCTTGGCAATTTCTTTTTCAAAAGCAATAGTAAAGAAGTAATAATAAAACATTAAAATAAATAGTGAGAAAGAACTTATAATATGCGAACAAAAAATGTAAAGTTTTCTTGCCTACTTCTTTTTCAAAAGAAGTAGGGGGCTTGACTTAATCGACGAAAAGGTTTATCATATAAGCATATAAAAACCGAAAATTCTGTCGAGGAATAAATGGACGTAAAAGACACCGTAAAAGAACTATTCGAGCCGACGTTTGAAGCGATAGGCGACAGCGATCTGAGCTATGATCAAAAACGCTCGTTGTTGTACAATCTATACTGTTTTGCTTGTGCGGTGTATCCCGACTATGCGGCGCACCCGTTCAACGCGCTGTTCGAGTACGGCTGTTGTTTTCTGATCGAGCCGAGCCGTCACCCCGACTATTCGCCCGACGCGCCCGAATTCACGCACACGTCGGCATCGTCCGACGTACTGCCTAACGGCGGGCGTTGGTTCGAGCGCCGCGGCGAATACTTTATCAAATACGATCACGGCTCGCCGCTATACGACCGTCTTGTTTCGAGCGAAGTGATCCCGCCCGACGATCGCGCGCCCATAGCCGCGATATCGCTGTATGCGGCGGCGTACTGCGTGTGCAATCTGTTTAAACACCTGCGCCCGCTGTGGTATACGTACTATTTTTATCTCGACGCGACAAACGAGCCCGTCGACGAAGAATTCGACGAAAAGCTCGACGAGCTTTTGCACGACAAAAAGGTATACGAACAAGCGATGACGGTCAAGGGCTCGATGCTTATAGGCGACGAAACGGAGCTCGACGGCGCGCAGAAGCTTCTCAAATGGTACAAGCCGTTCATGGACTATCGCCGCGAGCACATTTTCGACCTGTTTGAAAAACGCATGGCGAACGGCGACATAGATTTCGTATGCGAGTACTCGACGGCGTTACTGTCGTGCTATCCCGACAGCACGGGGCTAATGAACTGGAATGCGGCGGCGCGTACGGAGCGCATAGTTCGCGACCGCGACGGCGCGGCGCTGAAAGAGTTGATCCGCGATCTGAAAGAATACGCCAAAGCCGCGCAAAACTCGCCCGTGATAAGCAAGTACTTAAAACTTGCCGAGCTCATGCAAAAAAACATCGACGCCAACGTCTGATTTTTTACGATAATAAATGCGGTATGCAAAGGGGCATGATATGAAAAACAAATCGATAGAAGTAGCGGCGGGACGGGTCAAAGCCGATCTCGTCATCAAGAATGCGACTGTTGCCGACGTTTTCAACGGTCGTTACGTGCGCGGCGACGTTGCCGTGTGCGGCGATAAGATAGTCGGCGTAGGCGAGTATTCGGGCAAAGTCGAGATAGACGGTACGGACAAGTACGTTATCCCGTCGTTCTACGACGCGCACCTGCATTTCGAGTCGGTCATGGTTCGGCCGAGCGAGTATCTTAAACTTGCCATACCGCGCGGCGTGACTGCGTTCAACGCCGATCCGCACGAAATAGCCAATGTTTGCGGCATAGACGGGATCAAGTTCATGATCGACGACGTCAAGGGCATTCCTGCGGACGTGCATTTTATGATGCCGTCATGCGTGCCCGCTACGGGCGAGGACCATGCGGGTTGCGTGCTCGACGCGGCGGCGGTCGAAAAAGCGGTCAACGAACTTGGCTTGTTCGGACTGGGCGAAATGATGAATTTTCCCGGCGTCGTGGGCTGCGATCCCGACGTCATGAAAAAACTCGAAGTTTGCGAGATCGTCGACGGTCATGCGCCGTCGGTATCCGGCAATGCGCTCAACGCATATCTTTGCGGCGGGATAACGACCGATCATGAGTGCGAGAGCGTCGACGAGGCGATAGAAAAGGTCGGGAAGGGCATGTACGTGCTTATCCGCGAAGGCAGTCAGACCCGAAATCTCAAAACGCTCGTAAAAGCGGTCAACGCGCGCAATATGCGCAGGTTTTTGTTTTGCACCGACGACCGCAATATAGAGGATCTTAAAAGCATAGGCTCGGTCGGCAATGCCGTGCGGCTTGCGATCGAGTGCGGCATGTCGCCTATCGACGCGGTAACGATAGCTTCGCTCAACGCGTTCGAGGCGTACGGTATAAAGCGTCACGGCGCGATCGCGCCCGAATATTCCGCAGACTTTATAGTGTGCGGCGACGCCGCGGCGCAAAACGTGCAATACGTGTATTATCGCGGTAAGCTCGTGGCAAAGGACGGCAAACCGTTGTTCGACGTAAAGCCCGCACCGTGCGACGGAATGCGAAAAAGCGTGCACGTCAAGGCGATGACCGAACGCGACTTCGAGTTCGAGTTTAAAGCGGGTATGCCGATCATGCGCGTGTTTCCCGATACGGTAGTGACCGAAGCGGCGACTGCGACCGCGCGCGACGGGCTCAACATTATGTGCAGTATCGAGCGTCACGACGCGAGCGGCAATATAGGGCACTGCTTTGTGGACGGATTCAACCTGAAAGGCGGCGCGATAGCGCAGACCGTCGGGCACGACGCGCACAACATAACGGCGCTCGGCGACAACGCAAAGGATATGCTGCTCGCAGTAAACAGCTTGGGCGATGACGGCGGGCTCGTGGTAGTAAAAAACGGCAAGCTCATAGGCAAGCTCCCGCTCGAAATAGCCGGACTCATGACGGATATGTCCGCCGACAAAGCCATAGAAACGCGCGCCAAGCTTTTTGCCGCGCTCGAACAAATGGACTACAACAAAAGCATCGAACCGTTCATGCTGTTGTCGTTCCTTACGCTCATAGTCATACCCGATGTCAAGCTCAATCATAAAGGCTTGTTCAGCGTCAATAAATGGGACTACCTGTATAAAGGTTGAACTCGACGCAGAACCGAATAATACGATAGCCCCCGCCGCGGTAATATTGCGACGGGGGCTATGTTATTTGTCAAGTGCGATAAAGCATGACTTTATACGATAAAAAGTCGGCGCGGTCGCGCTCGCAACTTTCGGGCGTTATTTTTTGATGAACGTCAGGCATTCCGCCGTGCCGTCGTCGGCAGTGGAAACCGTTATGCCGTTGGCTATGCACTTTGCCGAGCGGTTGAACAGGCAGGGCGCGTTGCAACATACGTCGGTATCGACGGAGTGATCGGGTTTGGAGAATTCCGCCGCGCTTTCCGTGTCGACGTTTTGTTGTTTAACTACCGGTTCGTACGTGGTGCACGACGTGCCGCTCGAAACGGCGATGTCCTTTGCGCAACAGCAGTAACCGTGATTGTATTTGCAGTCTTTTTGTCCGCATTTGAGATCGTACATTATTGGTCGCTCCTTGAAAATAGGTTTATCGGTAGTATTGCCGATTTACCGTTTATTATACTTTGCGTTGCGGCGATTTATGTTTATGTCATACATAAAATGCGCTAACGCTTGATTTTTTGCCGCCGATATGTTATATACTTTATATACCCTTATTAAAAAACATATCTATGCGGAGGCATTTATGAAGAAAAACGGTTTGTATGTTGTTTTATTGTCTGTATGCACAGCTATGTGCGCACTCGGTTTTGTCGCTTGCGGCGAGCCGATCTCACCGCCGCCCAAAGAGCCGACGACGTTTACAGTCACATTTGAAACCAACGGCGGCACGCCCATACCGTCCGTTACGTCGGATAAGTCGGACAGTCTCGAAAATTTGCTCGACGGCAAAACTACCGAAAAGGAAGACATGGTTTTCGTCGGTTGGTGCGTCGATAAGGCGTTGGATAACGAGATCGGTTTAAAATATACGGTTGACGGCGACATGACGTTTTATGCCAAGTGGCGCGATTATACCGATACGGAATTACTTACCGCCGCCGTGCAAAACACGCGCAAAACCGCCGTGGCGGCGCACGATTCGGGCGCGGTCAGGTTTTCGCCGTCAAATTACAGCGTGGTCGACGTAACGCTTGCGCTCGATAACGGATCGATAACGGCGGGCGCGCGCGAATATAACGGCAGATATTATAAAGACGGTATGTTTTATTATACAGACTCCGATTCCGAAAAAACCAAACTGAAAGAAAAAAAGCCGAACACTTCCGCCGAATTCCTGTATATGAGAATTATCAATACCGTCGATTATAACGAGAAAGGTTTTTATTCGGTTTTTGCTCCGCTCGCCATGTATAAAACGATCGGAGCGGCGCAATGCTCGTTCGTGCGCGACGGCGATACTTATACCGTTACTTATCAGCGGAACGACAGCGGCATAAAGCTAAATTGGAGCGCGGAAAACAATCCGTGGGTGTATTTCGATGCGGGCAAGATCTTTAAGTATACCGTAGCGAACAAGCGCGTAGTCAAAGTCGAGCAAATAATGGAAACGCAAGCATATCGCACTATCGAATTCTTTTACGACGGCGACGAAAATATCCCGCAAGTTCCCGAGCCGCAGGACGAAAGCGCGTACGTGCAAAAGTGGCAGGTGTCCGTCGACGGAAGGAAAATAATGGCGACCGAACTGAACAAGGCGGAGCTGGACGCAGAGATTTATGGTAACGATTATTTGCAGATAATCCAAAATCAAACTTATTATTACGACAAAGAAATGCGAAACAGGGTGCCGTTCGTAAACGGCGTCGCGCCGCTTACAGAGCATACGGAGTTGTATCATGCCGACGTGCGCACGGAAGATCTTGTCGTCGACGGCTTTACGTTAAAGGGGAACAGAGATCTTTTGCGCGAAGGCGCGTCTGTCGAGAACGGCGTGAAAGTGACGACGTTCCGACGTCTGGATAACAGCACGTTAGGCACATACTATATATCCGTTCGCGCGACCCCGTCGGCGGCGACTGCGGAAAATAAGGAGTTCACAGTCGAGCTTGTCGACAAGCAGGACGGCGAAAGTATAGAAGTTAAAGACTATGTCGGCAGTAAGGAAGTTACGGTATCCAAAGCGATAACGCGCGAAATAACCGTCAAGGTCACCGCGTTAAAGGGCGGGTATGCCGAGTATATCCGCATTAAACCGATGTCCGACAACTGATATCGAATAAAACTTAAAGCCGCGTAAACGTTTGCGCGGCTTTTGCGTATGCGGAAATTTAGCGCCCGGCGTTTGTAGACGCGCGGCAATACTCTTGATTTGCGACGGCGTTTGTGGTAAAATCGTAGAGTGAGCAATAAATTTTCTCAATCGTTGCGCGACGTTTTCGGCGACGGGCAAAGCGGCGAGCGCGCGCGGGCAAGGCGCATACCGCCGCGCAAAACTTCCGTGTACGAGATATTATCGTACGCTATTTTGCCGTTTTTGCTTATCATGGCGGGCGCAATGCCGTCGACGGCTGTTTGGCTGATGCCGATAATACTGCCGTTTTTGTACTTGCTTTACCGCAGGTTCGGCGCGTATTTTCCGCTCGCGTGCATAGTCTGCTACGGTGCGGTTTCGCTCGTATGCAATTACGATATTTTGACGGTAGTGTATTTTTGCGCGTTGTTTTTTGCATTTTGCGGCTTGCTTATTTCCTGTCAGCTCTCGCCGTACTTGGCTTGCGTCGCTTTTGCCGCAGTTGTTGCGGCGGTCGGCGCGTTGTTCGGAGCGGGGGTCGTCAGACTTGCCGAAGGCGCGCCTGTCTCCGATATCGCAGAACGGTATGTTCTTGCCGAGCGCGCCGATCCCGTGATATCGTTTTTTGCGCGCGACTATTACGAGCATACGGAGCTTGCGCCTAACGAGATCAGGCTCGAACCCGACGACGACGGCTATGCGCTTGCCGCCGCTACCGCTTTTTCGGAATGGGCGGGCGACGAGTTCGGGCATTATATTTGGTATTACTGCATCCATTACGGCGCGCTTGCGGGCGCGGTCGGATATTTGATAGCGGTCGTTATCAATCGCCGCACCGCGAGCTGTTACGACTGCGGCGCGACCGAAGCCGAAATAAAGCTAAGCACTCGCGCGCTCGGCGGCGTGCGTGTGGAAACTGTTCCGATAGCCGAAATGAAGATGCCGCGCGCATATTTGTGGTCGTGTATGCTGCCTGCGGCGATCGCGGCGATCGTGCTCGAATTCGTAGGCGGTTACGATTTTTTGTCGGCGACGATCATGCACTCATTCGTCACTTTGCCGTCGGCTTTCGGGTGTTTTACGTTGTTCGCGTATTTCGCGTCGCTGTTTAAAGGTAAGGCGTGTACGGTCGCAAACACCGTGCTTGTTATAATAGGCATAGCCGCGGTAATATTTCCGTTGGCGCTGTTTGCGTTGTCGATGATAGGCATTTGCGATTGCATTTTGAATTTGCGGTTTTGGACGAGATTCATCATCGAAGATTGACGGAACGTGTCGAGTTTGCGTTTCGCTCAATATGTACACATTTGTCGAAAGGCTTGACAAGGACAAGCTGTTTTTGATACAATGTTTTATGTATACAGGGAGTTACGCAGATGAAAGTTATTTTATTGAAAGACGTTAAAGCACAGGGCAAAAAGGGCGACATCGTCGAGGTGTCGGACGGCTATGCGCGCAACTATTTGTTTCCCAACAATCTCGCCAAAGCCGCCACCGCCACCGCCGTCAACAGTATCAAAATATCCAAGGAAGCGGAGATCCGTCGCAGACAGATAGAACACGACGAAGCCGTCGAGCTGTGTAAAAAACTCGCGGGGCTCACGGTCACGGTCAAGATAAAAACGGGCGCGAACGGCAAGCTTTTCGGCGCGCTCAATTCCGCTTCGGTTTCCGACGCGCTCAAAGCCGAATACGGCGTGGAACTCGACAAAAAGAAAATAGTCATTGCCGAGCCGATAAAAGCGCTCGGTCGTTATACGCTTACGGTCAAGCCGTTCGCCGAAGTTTCCGGCAAGCTTAACGTAAACGTCGTTGCGGCGGAATAGTCGCAAATCATTTAATATCAAACAAAACGGAGGGTCGTTTAAAATGGCAGTCAAGGACGAAATCAAAGCGGCAAGCAACAGAAAGCTTCTCAACCGCAATCTTGCTCAAATGCTCAAAGGCGGCGTTATAATGGACGTTACCAACGCCGAACAGGCGGTCATAGCCGAGCAGGCGGGCGCAGTCGCGGTCATGGCGCTCGAACGCGTGCCTGCGGATATACGTAAGGACGGCGGCGTTGCGCGCATGTCCGATCCCAAAATGATATCCGAGATACAAAAGGCGGTTTCCATACCCGTAATGGCGAAGGTGCGTATCGGGCACTTCGTGGAGGCGCAGATACTCGAGGCGATCAAGATAGACTACATAGACGAGAGCGAGGTGCTTACGCCCGCCGACGATATGTATCATATAGACAAGTCCAAGTTTGAAACGCCGTTCGTTTGCGGCGCGCGCGATCTCGGCGAGGCGCTCCGCCGTATCGCCGAGGGCGCGTCCATGATCCGCACCAAAGGCGAGGCGGGCACGGGCAACGTCGTAGAGGCCGTCAAGCACATGCGCAAAATGCGTTCGCAGATAGCCGAAGTCGCCGCATTGCCGGGCGAACAGCTTGCGACGTATGCCAAGGATATAGGCGCGCCGCTCGATCTCGTGCGGTCGGTAGCCAAAAACAAGGCGTTGCCGGTAGTCAACTTTGCCGCAGGCGGCATAGCAACGCCCGCCGACGCCGCGCTAATGATGCAGCTCGGTGCGGACGGTGTGTTCGTAGGCAGCGGTATATTCAAGTCGGGCGATCCCAAGCGCCGCGCCGAGGCGATCGTCAAGGCGGTCGCGTATTACGGCGATCCCGCAATACTCGCGGGCGTGAGCTACGGATTGGGCGACGCTATGCGCGGCTTGGACGTGGAAGGCATGTCCGAGGCAGAGCGGCTTGCGAAACGCGGCTGGTGATCGAACCTTCTCAAATGTGCTTACGATATGCCTTGCTGTCGTTTTCGGCGATAACGGCGTTGCTACCACGCTCATCGTATAGTGAACATACGATTTCGCGGGATCGCGCCTTGTTCTCGCTTTAAAACGCCGACGCAAATCGTTATCGTCGCATGTTTTCAAAGGTTTATGCGTTTATCGTCGGATAAAGGTCGAAGATCCCCGTCGAGTTTTTCGATCGCCGCGATGCGGTCGATCGATCACGCATTAAGAGTAACGCATTTATAACAGAGGTTTATATGAATATAGGCGTATTGGCATTACAGGGCTCGGTAAAAGAGCATATAAAAATGATAACGTCCGTCAATAAAAAGATAGGCGTTGTTCCCGTCAGAACGATAGACGATCTTGCGAGCGTGGACGGGCTTATAATCCCCGGCGGCGAAAGTACTACCATTAGGCGGCTACTCGATTCGTTCGATCTGAGCACGCCTATTCGCGAGCGCATACTTGCGGGTATGCCGGTATGGGGCACTTGCGCGGGGCTTATTTTGCTCGCGTCGCATATCGACGGCGAATCGACGTATTTCGGTCTGCTCGACGTCGACGTTAAACGCAACGCGTACGGCAGACAGATAGACAGCTTTGTTGCGGACGGTGATTTCGACGGCATGTATATGCCGATGGTGTTTATCCGCGCGCCGATGATAACGCGCGTAGGCGACGGCGTTACCGTGCTTGCCGAGCATGACGGCGTGCCCGTTGCTGTGCGGCAGGGCAATATACTCGCCACCGCGTTCCACCCCGAGATGACGCGCGACAGCCGAGTGCATAAGTATTTTGTCGGCATGATCGACAGCAAAGATTAATATGAAAAAGAGCCGTGTTTCTACGGTCCGACCGACGGTCGGGCTGGTGCTTGGCGGCGGCGGAGCGCGCGGGTTTGTTCAAGTCGGCGCGCTCAAAGCGTTTAAGGAAGAAGGCATAGACTTCGATCTATGCGTCGGTACGTCGGTAGGGAGCATCGTAGGCGCGCTGTACTGCGCAGGCATCGAGCCCGACGAGATAGCCGCCGCCGCCGAAAATATAGAGTTCGGCGATCTGCACGGGAGCATACTGTTAAAAGCGGATGATCCGCGCAAGATCGGCAAGATGATATATCCGCTCATCGGCGATGCGCGTATAGAAAATCTGTACAAAAAGTACGCCGCGGTCGCGACGGATATCAAGACGGGCAAGCAGATAATAATGGACAGCGGATCGGTGCTCGACGCGGTTTCGGCGTCGTCGGCATATCCCATAATTTATTCGCCGCTCAAAAAGGACGGCATGAATCTTTCGGACGGCGGGCTCGTCAATAATATTCCCGCCGACGTAGCGCGAATGCTCGGCGCGAAAAAAGTGGTCACTGTCGACGCGCACGGAACGCGCGGGAGCGGGACCGACGGAACGGGGCTTTTCGATATGATGAAAGCGGTGTTTTCCATAATGAGCGCCAATGCGTCCGTGGTGGGGCTCATGCAGTCGGATTTAGTTATCGCGCCCGATACTTCGGCGTTTAAAGCGACGAGCAAGCGCGGATATGCGGAAATGATCGAGCTCGGCTATGCCGCCGCCAAAGAGAAGTGTGCGGATATAATCAAGCTGTTCGAGCCCGAGCAATGACGTATGCGGCGTTTTGACGATTTTCGGCATATTATAACAAAGTAAGACAAAATTCGACAAGTACGAAAAAACGTATGAGTCGTCGTTCGGTGTACAACATGCAAAGACGAAAAAAGATAGTGCTCATAACCGATTTGGCGGCGCTCGCGGTCATTGCCATCGCGCTCGCCGTGTCTATGGCGTGGTCGCGAGATATCGAGTTGAAACTCGGCTTGTTGTATTATGTTTCCGCGGCGGACGCAGACGAAAAGGACATAGTCGTCATAGAACAAAATAACGACGGCGTGCGCATTTCGTCCGACGGCGGCGACGGCGAGCTGTTCGTGCATTATGTGGACGTCGGGCAGGGCGATTGTACCGTTATAGAGTTTCCCGACGGTAAAACGATGGTCATCGACGGCGGCGAGAACAATAAAAAGACCGAAACGGCGATACAAAAATTTATCGACGACACTTTTGACGACGGTTTTAAATACTTCGATTATGCCATACTCACGCATCCCGATTCCGATCACTGCGGAAGCTTGGACTACGTGCTTAATAATTATCCCGCGCGCGTCGTGTACCGTCCCAACGTCGAGGCGGTGGGAACGAGCTCGAATCCATACGTCGATCCCGGCAAAGCCGAGCTGTCGGACGGCGCGGCGGCAAAGGACACCGCCGCATACGCAAACTCGGTAAAAGCCATGTATACGCCGACGGCGGAGCATGATTTTACGCCGACGGTTTTCGTTACCGATCCGGCAGACGATGAACAAACGATAATGGGCGGAACGGGCGACGACGAATACAGCTTTACGTTTTTTTCGCCTTTGTCGGTCAAATACACCGATTGGAACGATTATTCGCCCATCATGATATTGAGTTATCGCGATTTTAATTTCGCGCTTTCGGGCGATGCCGAAAAGAAGAACGAACAGGAATTCGTCGACAAGGTCGAAGCCGCCAAGACCGACGGCGTTACCGATAAGTACGATATTTTTACGGATGCGTTTACCGTCAATGCGATCAAATGCGGACATCACGGCTCGCGCACATCGACTTCGCAAGCATATATAGACGCCATAACCACACCGAGCGGGGCGACGGCATGTTATTATATTGTTTCGTGCGGCGACGGCAACAGTTACGGTCACCCGCATTCGGAAACGCTCGACAGGATCGACGCAATGGGAGTGCCGAACGAGAATATTTTACGTACGGATATTTTGGGCGACATAACGCTGTCTGTGCGCGTCGGCGAAAACGGCGAGTATAGCCTGTTTTACGGCGATAAGGCTAACGCGCCGCTCGACCCCGACGAAACATTGCAACCGCCGTGCATTTATCCCGATGTGCTCGTTTACCGCGAGTTTATGGGGATAAAGCTCAAATGGGGCGTGGTCGCATGGTCGGGCTATGCCGTGCTTGTCATAATCGCGGCGTTGAACTTGGCGTTGACGGGGCGCGGGACAAAGGCGGCGGGCGGCAATAAAGGACGCGGACGTAAGTGATCGTCAAGAGCATAAAAGTCAAGGATTATCGAAATGCGGCGGAGCGCGTGGTTTTGCTCGCGCCCGAACGCAATGCTTTTGTCGGAGCCAATGCGCGCGGCAAGACCAATCTTTTGGAATCCGTTTATTTTTCGGGCGTGGGGAAGTCGTTCCGCACGCCGCGCGATCGCGAACTCATAAGAAACGGCGCGCCGCGCGCATTTATAGACGTGGCGGCGGAAAAGCTCGGTACGATCGAAACCGTGCGCATCGTTATCGACCGCGAAGTCAATAAGCGCGTCGCCATAAACGGCTTGCCCATTACTCGCATGTCAGAACTGATGGGCGTGTGTCCCGTCGTGCTGTTTTGCCCCGACGGGTTGAAGATCGTAAAGGATGCGCCTGCCGATCGCAGGCGGTTCATGGATATTTCGTTGTGTCAAATATCCAAAACGTACTTTTCTGCTTTGTCGCAGTACGACAAGATATTGCAAAGCCGCAACAAGCTTTTAAAAAGCGGCGGGGCTAACGACAATACGCTTGCGCCGTGGGACGAGTTGCTCGCCGACGTCGGCGCAAAGATCATCAAAAGCCGTCGCGGGTTTATAAATAAGCTCACTCCCATAGCGTCCGAGCGGCATAATTTTTTATCGGGCGGAAAAGAGTTGCTCGTGCTCGAATACGAGGGCGCGCGCGGCGACGGCGTTGACGAGATAAAAACCGAGCTGTTAAAAAAATTCGCCGCCGACCGCGAAAGCGATATGCGGCTCAAATACACGCATACGGGTCCGCATAAGGACGATATAAAGATAAGCGTCGACGGGGTGGATCTGCGCGCATACGGCTCGCAGGGGCAACAGCGCACAGCCGCGCTCGCCATGAAACTCGCCGAAATGCGATTGCTCACCGACGTGCTCGGCACGAGCCCCGTACTGCTGTTGGACGACGTGTTCAGCGAGCTCGACGTCGGCAGACGCGAAAAATTGCTCGATTCTCTCGACGGATTTCAGTCGATAATCACGGCGACGGACAAGACCGACTTCGACGGATTTGACGTCAATATAGTGGAAATTTGAACTAAGGAGATGATAAATAATGGAAGGACTGACCGATAGAAAAGTAAAAAACATAATAGCGGAATTAACGGCGACGCCGATTGCGCGAAAAGAGCTTATAAAGAAATGCTTGGATAAGCTTAATTTGCCTGCTGAAATTTTAAAAGACAGACAACCCGGCGCTCAACTCAATAAAATAAAATGTCAGTTCGGTAATGCCGTTACCGAGTTGTTGAACAGCGGTATATTGATACAGAAAGACGATATGCTACAATCGCGACAGGACGGGAATTCGGATAAAACTACCGTTGTCGCAAACGTAAAGCGCGATATCGAAATAGAAAAAATAATTTACGACATACTGTCCGAAAAACAAATGGACAGAAAATGTTTGCTTGCCGAAGTTGTTCGTATATTTAATTCTTCGGACTTGGATAAAAATGCCGTTAGGGGAGATGCCGGTCGTATCATAGATGGTGCTGTTAAAAATAAAGCTCTCGTTAAGACGGGGAACTTGTACGGTAAGCCTGCCGAAAATATTTCCGACAATGAAACGCTCGAACAAAAAAACAAACGTTTGTTCAAAAAGATAAGCGATGAGGAATTAGTGGATAAAACTATCCTTATGCTAAAAGAATGGTATAGCTTTAAGGGTTTTAAAGTCAAAGAAGCCTTAAATACGGATGGTCCGCAAGATAACGGGATC
Organism: uncultured Clostridia bacterium; assembly: GCA_947384195.1. Lineage (GTDB taxonomy): Bacteria > Bacillota > Clostridia > Christensenellales > Pumilibacteraceae > Anaerocaecibacter. The sequence goes on along the minus strand of CANDGE010000002.1, from coordinate 34,665 downwards.
GACGGGATATTAAAACTCGTAGACGGCTTGGAATATACGGAAACTATTTTGATCCAAGTCAAAAATCTACATAACGCCGAAAGAAACGTTAAACTTTGCGAAGTAAGAGAATTTGGCGGAGTTTTAGCCGCAGATAAGGACGCCACAAAGGGGCTATTCGTTACAAGCGGAAAATATCATAACGATACCGTTAAATTTGTTAAAAGCTATAAAACAAAGTATTACGTACTTATTGACGGAGTGCAATGGTTAAAGCTTGCGTCGGAGTGCGGCTATGAAATATGATCGTAGATAATGATACGATAGTTTTGCTTCGACGAATTCGGAAATATTATTCTTAGAATTTTAAACGGTTGCGCGCGTCAATTCAGTCCGTACGTTGCGCGGAGCGCGGCGAGCTTCAATCGCCACGGCAGTATTTTATACAATCCGAGCATGAATTTGTTTTTTGCGCCGACTGTCACCGTAGGAGGCGGGTCGACGTCGTAGACTATCTTTACTATTTTACGTGCGACCGTTTCGGCGGGATAGCCTGTTTGTTCTATCTTTATCAGGGCGTCGGACGCATTTTTGAGCATAGCGTCGTAATCGCCGCAGTCGGTGTAAATTTTGCGCTTGAACGAGAATTGCGTTTGCGTGCCGCCTATCACCATGGCGGTGCTTTTTACGAAAGGCGCTTCTAACCGCAACGATCTGCACAGCGCTATTACTCCCGCTTTGCTCGCCGAATAAAAGCTGTCGAACGGGATGGGCGCGACGCCGCCCGACGAGCTCAGTATTATTATCCTGCCGTCCTCGCTGTTTTTCAACAGCGGCATCGCAAGCTTTATGCAGTCGACCGCTCCGATGAGATTTACTTCAAACAGCTTGCGGTAATCGTCGGCTTGCGTGTACTCGATCGGCGCGGCGAGCGAAACTCCCGCGCAGTATATGAGCACGTCCATTCGCTCGATATGCGAAAACGCTTTTTTGAGCGCGGCGCGGTCGGTGACGTCCGCCGTCAGGTTGTTGACGCCCGCGACCACGCACGGCGTGCGCGAGATATTGGTTATGTTTTCGCCGTCGAGATTTTGCACGACGGCAAGCCCTATGCCCGACGAACCGCCTACTATAACAATATTTTTCATGGAAATAGTATGTGCAGTACGGAAAAATAGTATTTGCGGTTTTAATATTGCAATATTGTTGATTTTTGGGGGCATTCGGTGTATACTATTATCTAAGGAAAACGGAGTGAGTCGGCGCGCGATCGTGTATCGTCACGCGCGAGCGCAAACACAAACGTATAAACCTAAGAAACACATAAAAGGAGAAGCTATGGATCAGGCATACGAATACGTAGAATCGGATATCGAAGAGGGCATAACCTTTAAAAAGGTAGCATATTTCTTCAAGAAGGGCTGGCTGCGAATGATAATATACGCAGCGGTCATCGCGTTGTTGACAACCGCCGTGGCGTTGCCTATAAAAAGCTTTTACAAATCGGAGCCCATCGCAACCACCACGATAGAGTACATCTATAACGGCATCGAGACAGGGCTTGCGCCCGACGGGTCAATACTTAACACCGACCATATCATTTCGACGACCGTATTGTCGGATGCCGTCGCGGAAGCCAATCTCGGCGAAGTCATAACGGATATTTCCGCATTGCGCGCGAAAATGCGCGTCGACGGAGTGGATACCGACGAGTATGTCGCGCTTGTGCAAGCCGCGGCGGACGGCGACGCGGACGCGATCAACACTCTGCGTAACTACAAGATGTATCCGACAAGCTTCAACATAATAATCTCGCACCCCGGCGATCTCGGTTTGTCCGATGAGCAGGCGGAACAGCTCCTTAACAAGGTAGTGCAGTGTTATTACGGCGATTTCCAAAAGCGTTACACTGTCACGGATATGTTTGCAACCGATACGTTCACGCTTTCGCAAAACAAGGACGTCGAGTTTGTCGATATAAACGATATCTATTCCATAGAGCTCAATGCGGTCAAGACTTTTCTCGACGATCTTATCACGCAAAATCCCAAGTTTATATCTTACGTCAACAATACGTCGTTCTCGCAGTTGTCGAGCGAGCTCAATCTGTTGATGAACAACTATGCGCGCATAAACGCATATGTTTTGTCCAATAACATTTGGCGCAACAAGGCGGCGGCGCAAAGCTCGCTTATTGCGAGCAAGGAAGTGTGCGAGATCAATATCGCGGCATTGGAAACGTATATAGCGTCGCTTAAAGATCAGCTTTCCAAGATATTGCCCAATACGTCGACTTCCGACGGCAACGGTTCGCATACGGTAACGGTGACGTATCCCGCCGAGTATTACGAATATCAGAAAAAGCTCAACGAAGCAGATCTTCAAATGCGGGATTACGATTTGCAGTTGGCGAACATCGAGGCGCGGCTTGCAAAGGTGACCGATACTACGGCTACCGACAGCGCGTATATCGAAGCCGCCGCGACTCAGCTCGCGGCGACCGAAAAGTCAACGACCGAGCTCGTTAAAAAGATCAACGCGACGGTGGAAGATTACTATAAAACGGCGTTTATCGCGACGTCGGTCAGGCAGGTGCGTATGCCTATCGTCACGCGTAAAAGCGTAGGATTCAACGTGCTTGTCGTATATGCGTGCGCTGTGATAATAGGGCTTGTTACGGCGGGTATAGTTACCGCAGTCAAGATTTTCAAAGCGAATTCCGTTCGCGCCAAACGCTCGGATGAAGAACCGACCAAAGACGACGAAAGCAAATAAGATCGAAGCGAATAGGACGGTGGCAACATGTCAAGCAATTGGATAAAATCGGCTGTATTTTATGAAATATATCCCAACTCGTTCATGGATTCAAACGGCGACGGGTACGGCGATTTTAAGGGGATCACGGCAAAGCTCGACTATATCAAGTCGCTCGGCTGTAACGCTATTTGGCTCAATCCGCATTACGATTCGCCGTTTATGGACGGCGGCTACGACGTGCGCGACTATTTTAAAGTGTCCGATCGGTTCGGCACGGAGGAAGACTTTGACGAAATGCTCGCGACGGCGCACGCCAAGGGCATAAAGATAATTCTCGATCTCGTGCCCGGACATACGTCCGAGCAGAACGCCGATTTTTTGAAAAGCGCCGAGCCCGTCAAAAACGAGATGTACGACAGGTTTATCTGGACGGACGGTATTTGGCGAAATTACGACGGCGTCAACGGGTTGGGCGGCAGGCACGACCGCGACGGGAAATACATAATCAACTATTTCGCCACACAGCCCGCACTCAATTACGGTTACAATCGCATAGACTATCCCGAGTGGCAAATGCCGTACACGTCGGAAGCCGCAAAAGCAACGCGCGAATGGTTGAAAAGCGTTATGCGGTTTTGGCTCGATCGCGGTGCGGACGGATTCCGCGTGGACATGGCGGACTCGCTCGTCAAAAACGACGGTGAACGCAACGAAAAGCCCGCTACGACCGAGCTTTGGCGGGATATACGCGCCATGCTCGACAAAGAATATCCCGACTGCGTTTTAGTATCGGAATGGTCCGACCCGCAGGCGGCGCGAGCGGGGTTTCATGTCGACTTTATGCTCGAATTTGCGAGCAATCCGTATAATTTACTCGTTCGCGGCGACAAAGAACGCAAGCGTCGCGCGTACTTCGATCCTGCGGGCGGCGACGCCAAAGCGTTTGCCGACGGCTTTATCGATTGGTACAAGCAGGTCAACGAGGCGGGCGGAAACATAGGTCTTATCACATGCAATCACGACACGCCGCGTCTTGCGCCCGTATACGATAACGAGCAGTTGAAGCTTATTTACGCGACGGTGTTCACATTGCCGGGCGTTCCGTTCATATATTACGGCGACGAGATAGGTATGAAGTATATACCCGATATCCCGTCGGTCGAGTGCGGGTTCAGCCGCACCGGCTCGCGTACGCCCATGCAGTGGAGCATGGAAAAAAACGCGGGATTTTCGAGCGCAGAGCATACGTTTTTACCGACGTTCGCGGATAAGCAGACAAACGTCGCGTCGCAGCAAAAAGACAAAAGATCGCTGTTGAATTTCATGAAAGAGTTTTTGGCGTTCAGAAGATCCCGTAAAGAATTTATAAGCGACGATTTTGAAATATTGTACGCAAATGGGTCGGAGCCGCTCGTGTATAAGCGCGGCGGGCTTGTCGTCGCAGTCAACCCGCTCAAAACCAAACAGAACGCGCCCGTGGCGTTGCCGCCCAAAGTAAAAGCGTTGTTTTCCGTCGGGAAGGACGCGAAAGCGCAGAAAACGTGCATAGCGGTGCCGCCGCTGTCGTTTACCGTCTTCGGCGAAAAATAGGATATCGATCTGTGTCGTTTCGAGCCGAGCGCGATGCTCGGCTTTTGAATTGACATTTCGATCGGTGTTTGATATAATCGAGTTCAATCAGATTTCGGAGCGAATACTGTTATGGCAAAGAAAGCGGTCAAAAAAATTTCGGACTATCGATACTCGCGCGCCGATATAGGCGGCGCGATCGAGTTTTTGAACGGCGCGATAAGCGATGCCGAGTCGGCAGTCGACGCCGTTGCGCTCGCAAGCGTGCGCGATAAGGTAAACGAGTATTTTAAAAAGCTCAACACGACGATAGGGCTTGCGATGATACGTCATACGCTGGACGTGCGCGACGAGTTTTACGCCGGGGAGCAAGACTATTACGACGAGCAATTGCCCGCGCTTTCGGCAAAGGCGACCGAGTTCAATAAGGCAGTAATGGCAAATCCTTATTCCGCACGGCTCGGCGAAGTAATAAACCCGCTGATAGTCGACAAGATCGAAGCGGACTTGCGCGTTATGGACGAGCGTATCGTACAAGAGTGTATCGAGGAGAACAAGCTCGTTACCGAGTACGATAAACTGCTCGCAGAACAAAAATATCCGTGGAAGGGCAAAGACGTTACGCTTTCCGAAATGCACGGATTTTGCAAAGACCCCGACCGCGAAACGCGCCGTGCGGCGTTTGCCGTAATAGGAAAAGTGCTCGGCGGCGTGCAAGACAAGCTCGACGATATTTTCGATCGCATGGTCAAGGTGCGCACGGCAATGGCTAAAAAGATGGGGTTCGACAACTTCGTCGAAATGGGCGATCTGCGCATCGGGCATATAGGCTACGGGCGCAAGGAGATAGAGATCTTCCGCAATTCGGTGCTTAAAGACGCCGTGCCCGCGCTTACCGCGCTCAAAGCGGAGCTGGCAAAGCGTTTGGGGCTTGACCGCATACGCTTATACGATAACGATATTTACGTTGCGGGCGGCAACGTCGATCCACAAGGCACGGCGGAGCAATTATTCGCGGCGGCGCAAGCGATGTACGACGATATGGACCCCACGCTCGGCGCGTTCTTTAAAAAGATGTGCGACGCGCAAGCGATAGACTACGTTGCGCGCGAAGGCAAGATGGGCGGCGGATATGCCGAGATGCTGTATGCGTTCGATCAGCCGTTTATCTTCGCAAACTTCAACGGCACTATGGACGACGTCGGGGTATTGACGCACGAGTTCGGTCATGCGTACGCTTTCGAGCGTGCGGCGGCTAACGACATAGATATCGATCTGTTCGTCGGCGGCATGGAAACTGCGGAAACGCATTCCATGAGCATGGAAGCGCTGTGCAATAATTACAATTCGTATTTTTACGGCGAGCGTGCGGCGGAGGCTACGTATCAGCAGATATTCGACGCGTTCAACTTTTTGCCGTACGGCGTTACTGTCGACTATTTCCAACAGCTCGTTTACGAAAATCCCGACATGACGCCGCTCGAACGGCGCAAGCTGTGGAGCAAGCTGGAAAGTGAGTTCCGTCCGTACGTCGATATGTCGGACGTGCCGTTTTTCGCCGAAGGCGGCAGATGGCAGTACCAAAAGCATATTTACGAATCGCCGTTCTATTATATAGATTATTGCTTGTCCACTTGTTTGGCGTTGCAGTTTGGCGAGAAAGCCGACGGGGACTTTAAGGACGCGCTCGGACGGTATTTAAAGCTCGTGGAGTCGGGCGGAACTAAGAATATAGACGCGCTCGCGCACGATGCGGGGCTTAAAAGTCCGTTCGACGACGGCGCGCTTGCCGACGTGTGCGTCAATATAAAGGCGCGCCTGCAAAAGCTCGCGCAAAACGAGAAAGGAGAATAGCGTCATGAGCTTTTCCGATATAAATGTTTTGTATGTAGACCAAGGCACGTTTTCGGATATGCCTATCGTCGACACGTCGGTGAGATTGCATATAACCGCAATAAACGATTTTGCCGCCGTGAAGTCCAAGCTGATAAAGCTTTACGGCGACGTCGCGGTCACTGCCGACGGTAAGACGGCTAAGCTTGCCGAGCTCGAAACGGCGACGGAAATAGCGGTCGATTCGCAAGCCGATTTCGCTAAAAATCGCTACAATGCCGCCGACGCTTTGCGCGTCACGGCGCGGCTCACGCAAGACGACGGCTGTCCGTGGGACAAGGCGCAAACGCACGAAAGCATTCGCATCAACATGATCGAAGAAGCGTACGAGGCGGTGGACGCGATCGATAAAAAGGACGTGCTCAACATGCGCGAGGAGTTCGGCGACGTGTTTTTGCAGTCGATATTGCAATCGGATATAGCTCGGCGCGCGGGCGAATTCGATTTCGACGACGTTTGCGACGAACTGTGTAAAAAGCTTATAGGACGGCATACGTTTATTTTCGGCAACGACAATGCGTCCGATCCCGACGAGGCGCTCGGTTTGTGGGAAAAAGCAAAGGGCATAGAAAAAAATTACGACACGCCAAAAACGCAGTTATCTAAGTTGCCCGAAAATTTTCCCGCGCTGTTGTACAGTCAAAAAACGCATAAAAAGCTCAAAAAAGCGGGCGTGGCGTTCGATGCGCACGCGGCGCTCGATACCGCGCTCGAAGATAAAGACTATGCCGCGGCGATAGACGCGCTTACCGCATTGCTCGTCGAGCAGGGCAAGGACGCCGAAGTCGAGCTCAATAAGCTGGTAAAGGCGAAGATAGAGAAACTGTAAAATCGAATTCGGGATCCGGAAAGCGCAATTAAGGTCGTTTGAGTATTTTTCCGCCGCGGGACATGACAATATAATGTTGCGCCTTGCTTCGTAGGACAAATATGCGCGTGTCTGCGATTATTACGCATCGGGGGATCGCGTCGATTTTTCATTAGTATAATGTTAATAGGCAAGTACGAAATAAAAAACGGCATACTCGCGCCGATGGCGGGGTATACCGACATAGCGTTCCGCGAGCTTTGCAAAGCATACGGCGCGGGGCTTACGGTCACGGAGATGGTGTCGGTGCGCGGGCTTGTTCACGGCAATGCGGCGACAGCCGAGCTTATGCGTATTGCGCATAACGAAGTCCCGTCGTGCATACAGCTTTTCGGCAACGATCCGAGCGATTTTGCTCGCGCGGCGGAAAAACTTAGATGCGATATCATAGACGTGAACATGGGTTGTCCCATGCCGAAAATAGTCAAAAACGGCGACGGCGCGGCGCTTATAAAAGATCCCGAGCGCGCAGGCGCGATAGTGCGCACGATAAAAAACGCGACGGACAAGCCCGTGACAGTCAAGACCAGACTCGGTTACGGCATGTATAACGACGGTGCGGCGGAGCTTATAGAAAGCGTGGCGAAGTCGGGCGCGGCGGCGGTCGCGGTGCACGGACGGTATGCCGAACAGAAATATACCGGATGTTCCGATATCCGAAAGCTCGCTTCGCTCGCGAAAAATTGCCCGATACCGTTTATCGCCAACGGCGATCTTGCGGACACGACGGTCGATCCGCCGTTTTCCGCCGTGATGATAGGACGCGCGGCGCTTGCCGACCCTGCCGTATTTTGCGGCGAGCGAGTCGACCCGTTCGAGCTTGCGCGGCGGCATATCGCGCTGTTGCGCGAGTATTTCGACGAGCGGTATTCGGTCAATCAGTGCCGTAAATTTTTTGTGCACTACTTTAAGGGCGTGCGCGGCGGCAAGCAACTGCGCGACGACGTCAACCGCGCCGAAAATACGAGCGACGTGTATTTCGCTCTTGACAAAGCGCAGGCGGCAGTGTATAATTAAAGTATCCCAAACAAGGAGTTTACAAACATGCAATTCGACAAAGTCATCAGGGCGAAAATGGAGTTTGCCGACGGCAAAACGATCGATCTCGAGCTTTATCCCGAGTGCGCGCCTATTACCGTCGCAAACTTCGTCGATCTGTGCAAAGCGCATTTTTACGACGGCTTGTGCTTTCACAGGGTGATCGACGGGTTTATGATACAGGGCGGCGGCTTTGTGTTCGACGAGCGCAAAGGGCTTGTCCAAAAAAACGCAAACACCATAAAGGGCGAGTTTAAAAGCAACGGCGTCAATAATCCGTTGTCGCATAAAAAAGGCGTTATTTCCATGGCGCGTACTTCCGTCAAGGACAGCGCGTCCAGTCAGTTTTTTATTTGCGTAGCCGATACGCCGCATCTCGACGGCGAATATGCCGCGTTCGGCAAATGCGCGGACGAACAAAGCGTCAAGACGGCGGTAGCGCTCGGCAAAGCCAAAACGGGCAGATGGCAGTACTATTCGGACGTTCCGTTCGATCCCATCGTGATCAAAACCATAACGATAGCGGAATAAAACTATTTATCCGCGAACTATCGTCGGTATCGTTTTCTCCGTACAAGTTTGCGCGACGATATTGCTCGCGTCGCTTGGCGGATATGCCGAACGGAATTTCAAAACGGCGACGCTTTTTATGGGGCGTACGCCGTTTTGTATTGCGGAAGATTTTATTATCTCGGCAACGTAATTCCGTCTTTATGCAATTTACGCAAAAAGGTCACAAAAAACGTAACAAGTATTGACAAAAATCCGATTAATGGTATAATCTTATAGGAGAAGTGTACCATGATACGTGTTGCTATAATCGAAGACGATGCCGACGATGCGGCGGAACTTACAAACAACGTCGAATCCGTTTTTCGCGAAATGGGTAAAACTTGCGAGATCGTCACGTTCGATAATCCCGTGCGGTTTTTGGATCTGTACAAGCCCGATTACGATCTGGTGTTTATGGATATAGAAATGCCCGCCATGAACGGGATGGATGCGGCGCGGGTTTTGCGTACAAAGGACAAGAGCGTCGTGCTTATTTTCGTTACCAACGTTGCGCGGTTTGCTATCGACGGGTATACGGTCGATGCGGCGGATTTTTTGATAAAGCCCGTGGAGCGAAGCAATTTGCGCGTCAAGCTCAACCGTGTGCTCAACAAGATAGACAGCGGCAAGGGCGAGCGCATAATAATCCGTTGCAAGACGGGCGCTTGCGTGGAGATCATATCGCGTATAAAATACGTGGAAGTCATGGATCACAAGCTGTTGTTCCATACGGTGGACAAGGTAATTTCGGCTACGGGCTCGCTCAATAAGGTGGAAGCGCAACTCAAAGATTACGGTTTTTCAAAGTGCAACAGCTGTTATCTCGTCAATCTCGATTACGTGACCGAAATAAACGACAAAACGGTGTACGTCGGCGGCGACAAGCTGGTCATGAGCCGCGGGCGTACTAAGCCGTTCATGAAGGACTTGGCAAATAAATTGGGCGGGGTATGATGAGTTACGAAATCGGTCCGATGTTTTGGTACAAAATCATTTTCATGGCGGAGCTTATCGTTGCGGAAGCGCTTGTGGCGTACAGGTACAAGTTCCGCTCGATGTTTTGGCTGAGACTTTCGGGCGCTTTGGCGTTATGCTTCGGCGTGGCGTTTGCGTTGCCGGTAGCAAAGGACGGTATTTTGTGGAGCTTGGCGACGTATGTGTTGTTATTTACGACGACGGTCGCGGCGCAGTGGTTTTGCTTTAAAGAGAGATTCATAACGATAGTGTTTTATGCCGCCGCGGCATACACCTTTCAGCACATAGCGCACGAGCTGTTCAGTCTTTGCGCTCTCGTAATGAATTTCAACGGCGGCGGCGACGGGTCGAGCAACGTATTAAACTCGTTTTTGATATATAGCAACAGTTCGGAAACGGTAAACGTCAATCCTTTTACCGTTATGGTGTGCTTTTTCGTCTATGGCGTGACGTATTTCGTCGGCTATTATACGATAAAGCTTCGCGTGCGTGACGATTACGCGATAATCGGCTCAAACGTAAAAATGCTGTTGCTCGCGTGCGTTATACTGTTTTTCGATATAGCGGTAAGCGCGTTCGTCACGTATTATTCCGTCATAGAGTACAGTAAGGTATATTTGGCATTGCTCGACGCGTTCAATATCGCGTGTTGCATTTTTGCGCTCATATTTCAATTTTTCATGGACAAGCAGGGCAAGCTCGAAAGCGAGCTCAAATTCACCGAACGCCTGTGGGAAGAAAAACGCAAGCAGTACGACATAACAAAGGAAAATATAGATCTCGTCAATCAGAAGTGTCACGACTTAAAGCATCAGATTAGAAAGGTCGGCAAAAAATCGCTCGAACCCGAGATAGTGGACGAGATAGAAAACATCGTGTCCATTTACGATTCGCCCGTACAGACCGGCAACGAAACGATAGATATAATTTTGACCGAAAAGAGTCTCGTTTGCAACCGCAACGGGATAAGACTGTGTTGCATGATCGACGGGGCGGCGTTGGATTTTATAAGCGCGGTCGATCTGTACGCATTGTTCGGCAATATTTTGGACAATGCGATCGAGGCGGTGTCGCCGTTCGACAAAGTCGACAGAGTGATAAGCTTGTCGGTCAAGATCAAAAACAAATTCGTCGTAGTCAATACGTATAATAAATGCTTCGATCCGCCCGTGTTTGATGACGGCTTGCCGCAAACCACAAAGGGCGATATGCGCGTGCACGGCTTCGGCATGAAAAGCGTGCGCATGATCTGCGACAAGTACGGCGGCGAGTTTTCCGTGACGGTCAAAGACGACCTGTTTACTTTGAATTTGATTTTTCCCGTCAACTCCAAAGCGGAGTAAGGTCGTCGCCGTCCCGTATGCGGCGTAAAAATGTAATATACGCAAAAAATCGACCGAAAACGTATTGAATATTGTAATGTGTGAATAACGTGTTATTATGAGCGTACAAATGCAACGCAAGGGAAAATGATATTCGTTTGCCGACGTGTTTGAAAATAAATCGGAGATACGAATATTTATGACTGAAAAAAGAAAATTCGTGTTGCGCATAGTGTCGGTGGTTGTTATGGCGATTTTTGCGATCGCCATGATCGTTGCCGACGTGTTCGCGAAAAAGTATAACGCCGTAATTTCAAACTTTTTGGGTGTTGCCGAGCAGATCGAGGGCGATGAGACCAAGATAAACGAATCGGCGAAGTCGAGCGACGAGCTCGTCCGCAAGATCGCGGACGAAGGCGCCGTGTTGCTGAAAAACGATAAGGTCGACGGCAAACCCGTTTTGCCGCTTTCAAAAGACAATGCGGCTGTCAATCTTTTCGGGTTCGGCGCGACGGATAACGGTATCCTGTTGATGGGCAACGGTTCGGGCAGATCCAATCCGCACCCCGACCTTACGGTAACGCTCACGCAGGCGTTCCAAGCGTGCAATATATCGTACAATCAAGAGATAATACGTTTGTACGAAAAACACCGCAAGGATCAAGACAAGGATTGGGGAATAAACGTCGATTTTGCCAACCGCAGCTCGACTACGCTCAAAGAACCTGTCACGAGCAAAGTCTTTACAAAAGGCGTAATAGAGCGCGCCAAAGAGTTTTCGGATACGGCAGTCGTCGTTTTATCGCGGTACAGCGGCGAGTTTTTGGGCGACAGGATCCAACAGCAGCAAATCAAATATAATCTGCCCACGGATACTTCGCGTGAATACAATCAAATCTCGACCGAGGAACAAAGCCTGTTGAAGATGTGCAACGAAAACTTCAAGAAGGTCGTCGTCGTGTTTAACACCGGTTCGGTGATGGATATGACGTTTTTGGAGGGCGTCGCTCCCGACGGCGAAAATATAGGCGCTATCCCCGCCGCGATCAATACCGGATATTTGGGTCAGTCGGGTGCCATGTCTATCCCGCGCATACTTTTCGGCGACGTGTGCCCGTCGGGAAAGCTTGCGGATACAGTGGTTTACGATCCGAAGGTCAACGAGCTTACGCGGTTCAACAGCGCGGTGCATATAAACGAAGCCAACGAACGCGACGCGGTTTATACGGAGGGAGTATACGTCGGGTATAAGTTCTACGAAACTGCGGATGCAGAGGGGTACTACGACGATCCGCAAGGCTACTACGCCGATAAAATGTTCGGCGGCAAAACGGGTTACGACGGCATTGTTCAATACCCGTTCGGGCACGGGCTGTCGTATACTAAGTTCGATTGGTCGGTGGAGGAAGTTTCGATCCCCGACGGCGGCGAGCTGAAAAAGGATAGCGAGATCGAGATCAAGGTGAGAGTCACCAACACGGGCGACGTTCCCGGCAAGGACGTGGTGCAATTATACTATACGCCTCCGTACTTCGACGGCGGTATAGAAAAACCGAGCATTTCGCTTTTGGATTTTGCCAAAACGCCCACGCTCGAACCGACTAAATATACCGTCGTTACGCTCAAAACCACCGCTTACGAAATGGCGAGCTACGATTGCTACGACAAAAACGACAATAAATACGCCGCTTGGGAGCTCGATAAGGGCGATTACGCGCTCAAACTCATGAGCGATGCGCACAATGTTAAGTCCGGCATGGAAAACGACGAAAGATCGAAGAACGGCGTTATAACGTATAACGTCAAAAAGGATATAATTTGGACGATCGATCCCGATTCGGAAGCGGAAGTAAAGAACCGCTTTACGGGTGCGGACGCATATTTGAACACGCCCATTGACGGCTCCACGCTCGGACAAAATATAAAATATCTTACTCGCAGCGATTGGAAAAACACGGTCAAAACGTCCAAGTACAACGTTATAAGGATCTCGCCCAATGCGACGTATCAAGCGCCGTACGACGGTTACGACGTTATCTACGCCGCCAAACCCACACTTAATAAAGACGCGGGGTTGTATCTCGTCACCAAGGAGGACGGGAGCAAGGCGACGGCGAGCGATTTTTCGAGCGGTAACACGCAACTGAAATACAACGACGAACTGATGTTCTTTTTGGGTCAGCCCGAAAATTACGGCAGTTCCAAGTGGGACGAATTTTTGAATCAGCTTTCGGAAGACGAGATACGTACGCTTTGCGAGGATGCAGGGTACGGCTCGAAGGTGGCAACGAGCATAGGCAAAAACAAATGGGTCGATCAAGACGGTCCGAGCGGATTCAACACCACCAATCTGAGCCCGGACGGCAAATATAAGCTCACGGCGTTTCCGACGGAAAATCTCGCCGGACAAACGTGGAATAAGGAATTGCTGTTCCAAATGGGACAGGTAATAGGTATCGACGGGGAAAACTTCAATATGTCTGGCATTTATGCGCCCGGCGTCAACTTGCACAAAAATTCGTTCGGCGGGCGCAATTACGAGTATTACAGCGAGGACGGCGTACTTTCGGGCAAGCTCGCGGCGGAATTTTGCTTGGGCGCAAAGAGCAACGGCGCGGTAGTGTACGTCAAGCATTTCGCTACATACGACTATCAGCTGTGGGGCGCGGTCTGGGTGAGCGAGCAAGCGTTGCGTGAGACCTATCTCCGTCCGTTTGAAATAGCGGTAAAGCGCGGTGAAGCAACGGGCATGATGACCACCTTCCACAGTCTCGGCTCGTGCTGGACGGGCGGCAATCATGCGCTCGTCAACGATATACTTCGCGACGAATGGGGCTTTAAGGGCGTGGTGATCACCGACTATCAGGACGGCGGAACGGAGCTGATGAAAATGAGCCTTGCGCTTCGCGCTCGCGCAGGAATGCAACTTAATCCCAACGTGAACAATGCGGGCAAATTCGGTCGCATAGACACGTCGAACGCAGTGGAACTCAATCTCGCGCGTCTTACGGTCAAGGATATAGTGTACAGCAAGTGCAACGTTTACTACGCCGCCAAGCACAATACCATTCAAAACGAGTTTACGGTAGAGATCTCGGGCCCGCGCGCCGTCAAAATGGGCTTCCGCTGGTGGATCATTGTGGTCGTCGTAATAAACGTCGTGGTGTTCGGTTTGCTTGCTTGGCGCGCGACTATGCTCGTTATCTCGCTCGTGAAGGCGGGCAAGCAAAGCAATTCGACCAAAGCCGTAGGCGAGCCCACGCCGAAACAGCTCAAAAAGATGAATGCGCGCCGCAAAAGAGAAGCAAAAAAATGCGTATCGCAAAATAACGGAAACAATGTCGAGATCGCGCCCGAAACAACGGAAACCGAACAGTCCGTACAAGCCGAACGATCGAAGAGTTCCACCGTTCTTATTCAAAGTAAGATAATGGAATACAAAGGTTTCGACGATGAGAAAAGCGACGACGAAAGATCGGAAGATCCCGACATCGCAAGGAGCGAAACGAACGAGATCCCCGACGGACAAACGCCTTCGGCTGTATCTGATGCCGCGCAACGGTCGGACGGGGAAATTGCGGAACTCAAATCGGAGCTTGCGGCGGTGCACGACGATATAGCCGAGATAAAACAAATGCTGTCGGCGATCGTTACGCCCGCTAAAAAAACTCCGAGCACAAAACAGCAAATAGGCGAGATGAAGAGCGAAATAAACGAATTGAAAACGCTTATACAAAAGATCGCCTTAAATAACAAATAAAAGGAGACGAAAATGAAGAGGATCAAAAACATCGTTATTACGCTTTTTGCCGCAGTCGCGCTTGTGTGTGCCGCGGTAACGGTAATGGCTTGCGACGGCAAAATAACCGAACCGCCGCCTACGCCCGTAAAACTGTTGCTCGATTACGACGACGTAAAGACGGACTATGCGTACGACGAGCCGTTTACCTATTTGGGACTCAAAGTGCAGGTGGAATTCAGCGACGGCGCCAAGCAGGACGTAACGACGGGGTATAAGGTCGCGCCGCCCGAGATGACTCCCGGACAGCATATGGTGACCGTCACATATGGCTCGCTCACGGCAAAGTTCCCCATATACGTCGAGGACGTGACCAAGGCGTACGACGATAACAGTGCGTTTACGGTAAACGGCGCGGGCGTGTACGTTGCGGAAGCGGACGGGATAGATTTGAGCAAGTGCGTCGCGGCGCCGCTGAATGCGGACGATAAGTTTATCGCGCGCACTAACTCCGTGTTTTCGTCGAATAAGTCGTATCTTAAAAATTTCGGCGCGGAAGGTAATTGCATCGGTCTTTCGTTTACTGCGAACAAAGAATACGAGAACGTGACGCTCGCCGTATCGATAGGTAATCCGACCGAAACGGATATCGACTTGTCCGAAAACGTGGTAATGTACTTTGGCTTTGACGGCGCGGACAATATGGGCGAGCTCGATTTGAGCGGTAAAATCGTAAAAGCAAACAGCTTGCAAACGCTTGTGTTCGACGATCTTACGCTGACGGCATACGGAAACTTTATCATGGAGTTCACGGGCGATGCCGACATCACTTGGGACAACGTAAAGGTGATAGTCGGTGCGGACGACGTGCATGCAGACAGCGCCGTGAATATCGTCGCCGATCCCGTCACGCTTGAAGTCGAGAGCATGAACACCGAAAAACTCACGACCGAGAAAAGCGTAGTGCAAGAAAACGGACTTAAATTCGGTCAACCCATGCTCAAAGATAACGGCGGTGGCGGCAAGTACGTATCCGACTTGACAACTGGTACGAAAATATCGACCGTGATAAATGTCGCCGAAAATCAGTCGCTTAATTTCAAATTGAACGCAAACATTCCCGATGAATACGATTTGAGTAAAAATTGGGTTTTTACGCTGGATAAGTTCACTTTTAACGACGTTTCGACGGTGATCGGCGAGTTCGTCGATCTCGATCTCGGCACATATCCCGTAAAGGCAGGCGCGCATTTGTTTACGGCGGAGCTCGTAGGCGCGGCGTGCGATATAGATAAATTCACGTTTACGCCTGCGGCGTTTGACGGCGACGCGGCTACGCTTATCGCGGACGTGCCGGATAAAGACTTGGTCGTTTACGGTTTCGGCGCGTATAAGGTCGAAGCGGAGAATTTGCTCGACAGATCGGGCTGGCAGCCGAGCGGCGAATATACCGTAGACGATATGGTTGTCGGTGATTACGTGACAAGAATAAAAGGGCAATCGCAGTTTAAGACGACGGTCGTTCTCGGGAAAAAAGCGATAATAAAGGTCACGGCTAAACTAAGCGCATGGAAACACGATACGGAAGCGTTTGAACCGTGGTTTATGTCGAAAGCGACCGTCGACGAAACGTCGATCGCATTCAAAGCGGCTCGCGGAGCATCGTTTAAAGACCCGAGCGCGACGGGCAGCGTAAACGGTTGGGGCATCGCCGAAAGCGGTTACGTAGCGCTCGAAGCGGGAAACCACGAAATTGCGTGGACGTCGGGCGACGTAAATTACGATTGGTTCGAGATCCGAGTATTCGATCCCGAAAAACCGTTGCCCGAGATCACGGTCGATGGGTTCGGCTCGACTGTTATGAGCGCCGATAGCTTATTCGCTATGAAAAGTTTCGAGAAAGAATGGCAAGACGGCGGCAATGCGGTAAAAGGCACGACGGGTAAAGAATTCAAAGCGGGATTCGAGCTCAAACAAAAAACCGCCGTAAAAATAATCATGAGAGTGAGCACTTGGAACTCTCAAACGGCGTCATACGATCAGTCGTGGTTGCAAAACACGAAAATAGGCGAAAAGACCGTTAAGTTTACCGCGCGGAGCGGATCGAAATTCAATGGCACGTGGTATGCTTGGGGTACCGTCGAGAGCAACATAGTAACGCTCGAAGCGGGGACGTACGATTTTTCTTGGAAGTCGACCGGTATTTATGCTTATCGGTGGTTGGAGATCCGCGCTTACGATCCCGACGGACTTTTGCCCGAGCTGTCCGCCGATGAATTCAGGTCGTATAAAATAGGCGCTACGGCAATGTCTGCCATGGCGGGTTGCACCACGCAATGGGTAGGCTCGGACATCGGAAATGCCATTACTCAAACTAACGGAAAGCAGTTTAAATTCGTGTTCGAGCTCAAAAATAAGTCTGCCGTAAAATTGAGCATGAAATTGAGCGGTTGGGCTTCGAGCTCCCAAACGTACAATCCGTCGTGGATGCAAAATACAAAGATAGGCGAAACGGCGATCACGTTTACAACGCAAGACGGCTCTGATTTCAAAGGATCGGGTTTTGCCTTCGGTATTGCCGAGAGCAATACTCTTGTTCTCGAAGCCGGCATATACGAGTTTTCTTGGAAGTCCGGAGACGCCACATACGGTTGGCTTGGGATAGACGTTTCCGCGCCTGCGGCATAGATCCGATATGTGTTAACGATCCCCGAGCTTTCGGTTCGGGGATCGTTATTATGTCTAAACAGTTTTTCGGGCATAAAAAACAAGGAATCAAGACCTCGACCGAATGCCGACGATGCCGTCGTGAAAGACGGGATATATAATAACGCAAAAGCACGGAAAGCATTACATTTCCGTGCTTTTCGATGAATAGCGTTTTGTTTTATGCGTTGCGAAAAGCGGGTGCGCGACGAATGCCACACGTAAAACGTCTATCGGGTCATGCGCCCCGTATCGGGCTGTATCAAACTCTGTAACTTTCTATCGGCTCGCCGACGAATAGGGTGTGACTGCGGTCGGTGATCAGACCGTCGAGCTCGGGGCGCACCGATTCGGGCGGGATGACGGCTATCGTCTTGCATTCGACTATCAATGCGTTTTTGCCGAGCACATATGCGTCTATCGACCGCGCGCGTTTTACGTGTAAGCCGAGTTCTTCTATTTTGTTGTGCGTAAAGCCCGATATGACGTCGCACCGCGCTATTTCGTCGCGCATGTCGCGAAGCGGCGCGTTTAACGCAAAGCTCTTTGTTTCGCTTACTATTCGGTACGAATATTTACTGCTTTTTACAGGCAATATAAAAACGTCGTGTCCCCACAGCTTGCCTGCCGTGCCCGTATGCGCTATCATTACGTTAGGCGTTTTGCGTCCGCACGTGACGAATATTCCCGCGCCGAACAGATTGGTCAATACCGCATTGCGGTCGTTATCGGATAAAACTCTTCCGCCCATATATACCTCGCTACGCATACAGTATAGCATACGATCGCGCGCGTTTCAATAGCTTTTGCGAAATTTTAATGTAATTTTTAATATATTATGTAAGTATCCCGTCGAAGCTTTCGTCGAAAATATCGCATAGCCGTGCGAGCGCGGTAAGGCTCGGCTCGCATATATTGTTCTCCCATGCGCTGATCGTTCGTTTATCCACGCCGAGCATAGCGGCAAGTGCGGCTTGCGTCAGATTTCTGCTTTTTCGCAATATCCTTAAATTTTCCGCAAAAACGATTTTTGTCATATCGATACAGTTTTACCAAAAAAATTGGTAAATTGCTTGACATACCAAATATTTTGGTCTATAATGTCGATATCATAAAGTCCAAAAAAATTGGACAAAGGAGAGAAAAAAATGAAGAAAAAGCTTTTTATCACCCTTTTGGCTGTCGTTATGGCGGTTTCGTGCGTATTCGGGCTTGCGGCTTGCGGGTCTAAGGTCGACGGTACATACTACGCGTATGTCGACGGCGCTAAGCAGGAAGGCATGGTCATGAAGTTGGACGACGGCAAGATAACGTTGACGCAATCGGCCGTGGGACAGGAAGTTTCCATGGAAGGTACTTATACCATCGACGGCGATACGGTCAGCGTTACGGTGACCGTTATGGGGATATCCACCACGCAAAAGCTCACCAAAGTTTCCGACGGCGTGCTTAAAGGCGAAGAGGAAGGCACGGTCGTTTATTACTGCCAAGACGGCAAGACCCCGCCCGCAGAAGACGGCGATAACGAACATACTTTGGTAGGTTGATCTAAAACGACAAAATCGTCGAGCTCGATGCTCGGCGTTTTTGTTTGCGTTTAAAAGGTCGTTATATTGTTGACTATATCCGTTTGAAAGTGGTATACTTTTTATATACGAATGCCGTTTATACGGACGGTAGAGCTAACGGAGGACAGGCAATGAGAATAGGGATACTCACTTCGGGCGGCGATTGTCCGGGGCTCAATGCGGTAATACGCGGTTTCGGCAAGTATGCGTTCGAGAATATAAAGAACGTCGAGCTTATAGGCATAGCCGACGGGTACGGCGGGCTTATTCGCGGCGAGTGCCGCGTTATGAACAAGTCCGATTTTACGGGCATACTAACTTTGGGCGGAACGATACTCGGCACGAGCCGTCAGCCGTTCAAGCTGATGACGGTCGAGGACGAAAACAGCGTGTCGCGGCTCGACCTTATGAAAAAGAATTATAAAAAGATGGGGCTCGATTGTCTTTTGACGTTGGGCGGCGCGGGCACGCACAAGACCGCCGCTTTGCTTTCGGCGGAAGGCTGTAACGTTATAGGTTTGCCCAAGACGATAGACAACGATATTTGGGGTACTGACGTAACGTTCGGGTTTCATACGGCGGTCGACATCGCGACCGAGTGCATAGACCGTATCCACACCACGGCGGCGAGCCACGGGCGCACCATGCTCGTAGAGATCATGGGCAATAAAGCGGGGTGGCTCACGCTGTACGCGGGGCTTGCGGGCGGTGCGGACGTAATACTTTTGCCGGAGATCCCGTTCTCGGCGGAAAAGGTGGCAAAGGCTGTCGGCAAGCGAGCGGACGCGGGCAAAGCGTTCAGCATAGTCGCTATCGCCGAGGGTGCGATGACCGTCGAAGAGAGCAAGATGAAAAAGAAGGAGCGCGCCGCATCGCGCGGAAACGACGTTACGGCGACCAACGCGCTCGCCAAGTATATCGCCGAAAACGCCAACGTCGAAACGCGCGTGGTCGTGCCGGGGCATATACAGCGCGGCGGCAGTCCGTCGGCGTACGACCGCGTGCTGTCGACGCAGTTCGGGAGCTTTGCGGGCAAGCTCGCAAAGGACGGAGTATTCGGCGTGACCGTCGCTATGGTGAAGGGCAAGGTCACGTACAATTCGTTGTCGGAGATAGCGGGCAAAGCCAAGCTCGTGCCGCCCGATTGTCAGGAAGT
The DNA here is from genome assembly GCA_947384195.1 of uncultured Clostridia bacterium. Classification (GTDB taxonomy): domain Bacteria; phylum Bacillota; class Clostridia; order Christensenellales; family Pumilibacteraceae; genus Anaerocaecibacter. The sequence continues at coordinate 14,543 of CANDGE010000002.1, read as the reverse complement.
CAAGACGGGCGAGAGCATAGGCATTTCGTTCGGGCGGTAGATCCCGAGCGGTTAGAGCGACTCGACATTTAATATAAGGAGTTTTTATGAAGTGTGCCGTTATTGACATGAGCTCGACGGGCGTATCGACAGTCATTGCCGAAGGCGATAAGACCACGGGTATTTTTACGTCGGTGTATAAGGATAGGTCGAACATCGCGGTAGCCGATTATTTCGACGGCAAGTCCATTTCCCGCCGCGGTATCGAAAAGCTTATCGACGCTTTGATATTCGCGCGGTCGACCTGCAAGGCGATGGGCGTCGACGAATGCTATTGCATTTCGACGGCGGCTTTGCGCAATATAGACAATATCGCGGAGGTCGCGGAAAAGATACGTATGCGCACGGGCATAGTTATAAACTATCTCGACGGCACGACCGAGGCGTATTGCGATTTTGTGTCGAACCGCAAGTATTCGGCGTACGATAAAGTAGCGCTTATAGATATAGGCGGCGGCTCGGTGGAGCTGTGCGATCTCGCCAAGGACAGCAAAGACGAAATGATATGCCTTGATTTCGGACCGATCAAACTGCGCAATAAGTACGTGACCGACGTGTATCCGACCGAAGAACAAGCCAAACACATTAAAAAGTTTTTGCGCAAAAAATGCGACGAAAACAAGCTGGCGGGCAAAAACGAGTTTAATACCATCGTGTTGGTAGGGTCTATAAACGACGCGCTGTATGCGGTCTACCGCGAGTATTGCGAATCGCAAAGATTAGGTACGGAGTTCGATTACGACAACTACAAACGGTTTACCAAGTGGTTGATGTCGTCGTCGGACCGCACGCGGCTCATAATGAAAGTCGCGCCCGAAAAGATACACGTTTTGCCCGTGGCGTCGCTCATACTGAAAGAGCTTTTAAGGCGATTCAAGCCCGATAACGTGGTGATCAGCGATACGGGCGTAAAGGAAGGGTATATGGCGCTTGTCGCGACGGGCGCGGAAAAGGGTGTGCCGATCGACCTTAACGAGTCGGTCCCCGCTTACGACGAAGTAAAGCCGTCCGCAAAAAAGAAGAGCGGAAAGAAATGAATTGCCTAAATCATCGATCCCGAATTTACCGAACGGAGCTATCATGTCCGACGACAATATCAAGTTTATAAAAGGCGCATACATGAACCGCGAATATTCGTGGTTGCTGTTTAACAAACGGGTGCTCGACCAAGCGACCGATACCACCAATCCGCTGTTGGAGCGGTGCAAATTTTTGTCGATATTCCACTCTAATCTCGACGAATTTTTTATGGTGCGCATAGGCAGTCTCGTCAACGACGCCAAGCTCGACGCATCCGCCAAGGAGAACAAGACGGGTTTGACCGCACGCGAGCAGGTGGACGGCGTACTCAAACTGATCAACGGATACTACCGCATTGCCGACGATGTTTATTCCAAGCTCAAAAAAGAATTGAATAAAGCGGGATTGCGCATACGCACGGGCGCGGAGCTGTCCGAAAAGCAGCGCGCCAAGTGCGAGCGGTATTTCCAAACGCAGGTGTTGCCGCTGTTATCGCCGATGGTGCTCGACGCCAAACACCCCATGATACGGTTCGAGAACATGAACGGGTACATGATGTTCGAGCTGAAAAAGTCGGACAGACTGATGTACGGCGTTATGGCTATAAGCCCCAAGCTTCCGCGCCTGTTCCGCATCGACGGCGGAAAAAAGATAAACGTCATAACCATTGAGGAGCTGATACGCACATTCGGCGCAACGGTGTTCGACGGGTACAAGATACAAAGCCAAGCCATGCTGCGGCTTACGCGCAACGCGGATTTCGATGCGAACATAGACGACGTGGACATCGAGCGCGACGTCGATTTTTCCAAGTATCTCAAAAACAAGGTCGAGCTGCGCGGCGTGCAAGACGCCGTGCGTTTACAGATAGACGACGGCGCGGACGGCATCAAAGCGTTCGTGTTAAAGCTTTTGGGACTGAAAAAGCAATTTTGTTTTTCGGTAAAAAATTCGTTCGATCATAAATTTATGATGGGGCTGGGCGATATGCTTCCGCCCGATATCGAGCAGGCGTTGAAATACAAAAAACCGCGCGCGTTGCCGCCGCCCGTGCGATCGGGCGCGTCGGTGATCGAGAGCGTCGAAAAGTCGGATATATTTTTGGCGTACCCGTTCGACGGCATGGACACGCTCGTGCGGTTGTTGAACGAGTGCGCCGACGACAGCCGCGTCGCGTCGATCAAAATAACGATATATCGGCTCGACAAGCATTCGCGCATAGTGGACGCGCTCAAAAAGGCGAGCGAGAACGGTAAGGAAGTGACGGTCGTTATCGAGCTGTGCGCGCGGTTCGACGAGGAGAACAATCTATACTATGCCGAAGAACTCAAAAATGCGGGCTGTACCGTGATCTACGGCATGGATAATTACAAGGTCCATTCAAAAATCATTTCGGTCGTGCTCGCCGACGGCGGGCGTATACGATATATCACGCATTTGGGCACGGGCAACTACAACGAACAAACGTCGAGACTTTACACCGATCTCAACATCATTACCGCCGACGAGGCGATCGGCAGGGACGCGGTCGCGTTTTTCCGTAACATCGCCATAGCCAATACCGACCACGATTACGAACGGCTTCTCATCGCGCCCAAAACGCTCAAACATGGGATAATAGATTATATCGAGCGCGAGACCGAAAAGGCGAAGTCGGGCAAGCCCGCATATATAACAGCCAAAATGAACAGCCTTACCGATAAGACCATTATCGACAAGCTCGTCGCGGCGAGCAAGGCGGGCGTAAAGATAAAGCTCATAGTGCGCGGTATTTGCTGTCTTATCCCCGAGATCGCTGGCAATACCGAAAATATTTCGGTCATAAGCATCGTCGGGCGGTTTTTGGAGCATTCGCGGATATATTGCTTCGGCGACGGTGACGATCGCGCGATATTCATTTCGAGCGCCGACCTTATGACGCGCAACACCGACAAGCGCGTCGAAATAGCCACGCCGGTGCTCGACAAAACGATCGCCGATAAAATTTACGGGATGCTTTGCGTAATGCTCGCCGACAACGTAAAAGCGCGGCGGCTAACTTCGCGCGGCACGTACGTCATGCCCGAACAAAACGGCGAGCCCGTAAACAGTCAGGAGCTGTTTTTGAAAGGGAAGTACGGGATAAATATTTAATGCGGAAATGACGTTAATTAAAAATTAAGAATGCGGAATGGCAGACGGTCGATCGTACTTTTTATCGATTCTGCGTTCTGCATTTTTAATTCTTAATTGATTTAAAGTTCTTCGGCGTCGTGCGCTTTATAGCCTTCGCCGTATATTTCTTTTGCCGACGTTACCACCGTAAACGCGGTACTGTCGTGCGTTTTGATTATGTCTTTGAGCTTGGGGTATAAAAAGTTTTTGATCACGCACATGACGACTGCCTTATCGTCGCCCGAGTACGCGCCTTTGCCGTCGAGTATGGTCGCACTGCTGTCAAGCTCTTTGAGTATGCCGTCGCATATCGGTTGCACTTTGTCGGCTGTCGTCACTATGTGCACGAGCATGGCGGGATTGCCGCCGTACAGCACGCGGTCGAATACGACGGTAAACACGATTATGGACAGCGCCGTCAGTATCAAAAGCTCTACATCCCTGTAAACGACGCCCGAAACCGCCACTATCACCATATCGATAGCCATGGATATGACGCCTGTTTTCATGTGCCTGAACTTTTTGCGCAAAAGCTTGACTATTATGTCCGTGCCGCCGGTAGTGCTGCCCGCGCGGAATATGAGCCCGAGCCCGCCGCCGAACAGTCCGCCGCCGACGACTGCGGGGATGATAGAGTTTTCCATAGTCGGCATGTACGGCGCTACGGTGTACGCCCACAGCTCGATAAGTCCCGACGACAGCCCCGTAGCTATCACCGTCGATATTATAAAACTCTTTCCGAAAAATATCGCGCCTATGATAAACAACGGCACGTTGACTATAAGTATTATCCAACCGGTGCCTATAACGTCGCCCGTCACGTAGTTGACTATTATCGCAATGCCCGTGACCCCGCCCGATGCGAGCGCGCTCGGATCGAGAAACAGCGCGACGCCGAGCGAATATATAACGCTCCCCAAAAATATCGTCGCATACTTCTTTATTAAGTTGAGTTTTGCCGTTTTATCCATTCTATCTTATATTATACCGCAAACGCCGCAGTATGTCAACGTCGGCGCGCATTTTGTCGCGCGTCGGGTTTGCGTTTTCACGTCGGTGCGCAAAAAAAATTTTCGCAAAACCCTTGACAAACCCCGCCGTTTGTCGTATAATGTATGTGATATCAATTTGATATCAAAATAATTTGCGGAGGCAATAATGAGAAAGGAAGTTAAGGAACGGGAATTAAAGGGCGTCAACGGTTGGGCAGTGCTTGTCGCGGCGGTCGTCGCAATGTTGGGCGGTTTGGCTTTGGCGATATTGGGCGGGTTGTCCGTAGGCGGCGACTCGGAGCCCGCGCACCCGGAGTTTTTTGCGTTGATTGCGGCGGGGCTGATCCTGATGTTGGTCGCGGCGGTGTGCTTAAACGGGTTTAAGGTGCTCGCGCCCAACGAGGCGATCGTGCTAACGCTGTTCGGCAAATATCACGGCACGCTCAATAAGGACGGGTTTTATTTCGTCAATCCGTTCTGTTCGGCTAACAATCCAGCCGTTATGGGCAAGCTCAACAAAAAGCTGTCGCTGAAAGCGATGACGCTCAATAACGATAAGCAAAAGGTAAACGACGAGGACGGCAATCCCATAGAGATAAGCGTGGTAGTTATTTGGCGCATAGCCGATACCGCCAAAGCGGTGTTTGCCGTCGATAATTATCTCAATTACATTTCCACTCAGGCGGACAGCGCCATCCGTCACGTTGCGCGCCGATATCCTTACGACGTGAGCGACGGCGGCGACGAAAAGTCGTTGCGTGGCTCGGCGCAGGAGATAGCCGACGTGCTCAAAACCGAGTTGCAGGAGCGCGTGGACATGGCGGGCATAGAGATCATCGAAGCGCGCATCAACAATCTCGCGTACGCGCCCGAGATCGCGGCGGCTATGTTACAGCGTCAACAGGCTTCGGCTATAATCGCGGCGCGGCAAAAGATAGTGGACGGCGCGGTGTCTATGGTCGATATGGCGCTCAAAAAGCTCTCGGACAACGACATAGTGGAGCTTGACGACGAGCGCAAAGCGGCTATGGTGTCAAATCTGTTGGTAGTGCTCTGCGGCAATCGCGACGCGCAACCGATAGTCAACAGCGGGTCTATATACTGAGCCGCATAGCGGCGGTTTGCGTCGTCGTGCCGCGATCGGCAGTAGGTGTGAGTAATGATCGAAAAGGAAAAGAATACCAAAAAGCAAATACCGTTGCGCGTTTCGGAAAGCTTATACGTCGAGCTCGAACGTTGGGCGAACGACGAGTTCCGTTCGGTCAACGGACAGATCGAATATTTGCTTACCGAATGCGTCAAACGCAGGCGTCGCGTCGATCGCGACGGCGAACGGGAAACGCATTGATCCAAAACGACTGCCGCGGCAGTCGTTTTTGCGTGCGTGCGGGTCGGTTGGGGGGGATCAAAATGCGCGATGCGGATACTTTATACTGCGTTGCAAGGCGTAACGTGCGCTTTCCGCTTTGTCATGCCGAGCGTTTTTTTGCTCGCGAAGGATCGTATCGTTCGTTGCTTTTTGGGACAAAACAAAAACGGAAATTCATTGCGCGTGTTGAGCTTTTCTTATATTGCAAGGCGGCGGAACGGCTGAAACAGATAGAATGCGTTGTTTCGCAACGGCGTCGTGGCGGCAATTTCGCGATATCATTGAAAAAAATATCAAAAAAAGTTCTGTCGGAATATATAAAATTGTTGTCGAAAACAAAAAATAGTGGTATAATTATTCCACAATATATGCGATAAAGGGATTTTGCGCAAAAAATTCTCATTGATAATAACGTGTATCCGTTTGTCGGTGTATTGTCGTGTATGCAATTTAGAGGAAGGAGGTTGCCGTTTTGGAGTTAACTAACAAGCGGAGCGCAAAGATATTTCTCGCGCTTGCCTGTTTTTTATTGGCTGTGTCGTTGGCATTTTCGGCTTATTCGTTTGCCGGCTACGTTTCGCGTGTCGACAGCGACGGCAATCAAGCGGGAATAGCAACGATAGAGTGCGGTTTTTCGGTTTCGGGCGAGCTGGAACCGTTTATCGATTCGCCGTACATAATACAACAGACGGGCGAGAACACCCGCCCCGTGCGCATGAACGCTTGGTCGGAATCGTTGATCACCGTAGATAATCACGGCAAGTACGGACTCGATTACCGATACAGCTTTGTATTTTACATGCCCAAAAGCTTCGGCGATTGCGCGATGTTCCAAATGTTGGAGCTAAAAGCGCCGATCCGTTTGCCCGACGACGGCGAAACGCCCGTGCGTCATGCGGACGTCGTTAAGGCGAGCAGGATATACCGCATAGCGGAAAACGGTACGGACATAGTTGAAACTACTGCCACCGATACCGCCGACGGCGCGGTCGAGATAGAAAACGAATATCAAGATTTTATCGACGGCGGCAACGAGCTTATGCTCGGCGGGTCGTTTGCCGCGCTCATGAGCCAAAAGCAGACCGCGTCGGTCGACCGCACTTACGCGACGTATTATGCCAACGGCAGTGCGAGCGCGCAAATTTTCGTATGTCCCGTCACGCTTAACGAAAAGACGGAACTCGATTATTACAGAGTGACTGTCAATCTGTCGAGTTCGGACAGTTCGTACATTTTGCGCGAGGGCGAAGTGCATTCGTACATGCTGCGCGTAGTTCCGCGCAAAGCGTTGAACAAGTCGGACATCGGCGATTGGTCGGTCGATTCGTATTGGGAAAAGGACGATAGCGGCGCGTACGTCAAGCCGCTGTCTCAGCCCGTAGCGGGAAGCGAAGCATACGTGTTCCGTTGGGATAATTCCGCCGCCGTGCCTAAATTGCAGGTGCGCGGCGTAGCGCAGACCGCCGAAAGCGATTGGCGCGATATAGAAGTCAAAAACTGCGTCGGCACGACAAGCCCGTGCCGCGTCGCAATGGTGTTTTCTCAAACGCAAAGACAGGTCGGAGGGCGGTAAGTGAAGCGTCGACTTTCTCAAAAGAATACGATCGTCTTGGCAATAGCGGCTATATGTCTTGCTATGGCTTTGTTTATCGTGTCTTTGACGTTGACTATTACGGGCGCGCGGTACGTGACCGAGATAGGCGGCGGTAACGGCGATCTTCCGTACGAAACGCAAACGCCGTTCGACGTAAGTTCTCAGACCGAGCTGTTTAACGCGATCAACAGCGGTTACGGCTATGTAAAACTGTCCGACAAACTTACCGGTCCGATAATAATGACGGGCGACGAGCTCGACCTTAAACGCGATCTTACGATCGACCTTAACGGTAAAGAGATACAGCGCAGCAGTCGAAAAAGCCTGTTGAGCATACCGACGAATACGTCGCTCACCATAATCGACACGGCGGGCGGCGGCGGACTGTACAACCCCGTCGGCAGCGTTCTTACCGTCGGCGGCGGCTCGCTCAACGTTTTCGGCGGCATGTTTGAAAGCGGTCCGCGTCCCGAAGAATACTATACGACGCTCAACACCGCGCCCGAAAATTACCGATTCCATAATGCCGAAGTCATGATCGAGCAGTACAAGCAGGACACGACGCAGATAGGCAAGGCGTTGGCTATGCCTATATTGCCCGTCCGCGACGAAAACTCCATCGCGGCGCACAGCGGCAACCTGTATTTCGACGTCGAGATCGGCGGCATAAAGCGCGATACGTATTGCTATGTCGTTGTCAGCGGCGAAACGTCCTACGACTTTGCGACGTTCAACAAGGACGAAGCCGATTACGCATACTCGTATTTTATCAACGAGTACGGCAATTATATAGGCTACGACGAGAATAATTTGGACTTCACCGTCGGCGACGGCGGGTCGAGCGCGGAAGGCGAGATCGAAGAAGGCGGCGAAGCCGTCGAGGGCGAAGGAGAAGCCGAACCCGCCGCCGCAAGAGCGAGCGCCGCCGATACAAATTCGTACCGTCACGTGATGGTGTTCGGATATTACGACGATATAGCGATGTCCAATCGTAAAGCGGGCGACGTTACAGATAACTATGCGGCAGTCGTTATGAACAGCGGCAGTCTTAATATAAACGTTATCGGCTCGGATAAAAGCGTTCGCGGCGCTCGCGCGGTGCGCAAAGCGGGCAGTTTTTATTCGTACTTCGGCACATGGCACACTTCGTGCATTTCTATCAGGGGCGGCGAAATGAACGTGAGCACGTCGGGCGAGATAGCTACGGTAAATCCTGCGGACCTGCCCGAAGTCATGCCTGCCGATACGCGCGACAACAGCGCCAAGTTCTCCGAAAACGCGTGCATATTCAGCCGCGGCGGCACGCTCAATATAACCAAGCTGCATTCCGCGACCGCGTACAACGGCAGTGTCATATCGGTAAGCGACGGCATAGTAACGCTCAACGACGCAAATATTACCAAACACGCGACTATATCTCATGCGGACAGCCCGTTCGATATAGCGGAAGTCCTGCCTTCGGGCGCGTCCGACGGCGTGGCTACGGAATTCCCCGCCGACCGTCAGTACCGCGACGCGGCTATATTCCTTAACGGCGGACAACTGCATCTTAACGGCTCGACAAACGCGGACGGCAGCAAAACGGTCAACGTAACGGTAAACAAGGATATCGCCGCGGGACTTGAAAAGTACGGCGCGGATAAGATCAATATGACTAACTCTTCGGGAACGGGCAATACGGCGTTGTACCGCGAAGTGCCTATGACGACTTTCGCCGTGCTTTCGCGCGGTCGGAGCGGCGGCACTACCGCCAGCGGACTTGTTTGCACCGACGTCGCCATTCGTATGCAGGGTTCGCACTCGTACGGCGTGTTCGGCACGCGCGGCGAAATAGAACTCACCGACGGCAGTATAACTCTCGACGACGACGGGTATTGTTACGGCGTGTATGCCGTCAACAAAACGAGCGATATTTCGCACGCCGTCAATATAGAATTGCATAACACCGATATAAAGATAGGCAAACTGCAAACGTATATCGGGAATAAACCCGTATCGTCGGCATGGGTCGACAATTCGTCCGAATGGAAAAACGCATACGGTCAAAACGTAGCGGCGACTGCCGACGGCGCGATGCGCGCGGCGTCGACAGGGGTGTATTTGGACTCGTCGCAGTTCCGCGGCGGCGCGGTGTTGATGGACAATTCCAAAATTTACTCGCAGGAAATGGGCGTTGCGGTCAACGGCGGCAACCTTACGTTCCGCAACGGCGGAGCTATATCGGCTTATAACGCATCGGCGGTGTATCTCAACGGCGGCAACATTCTGTTTGAAAACGGCGACGGCAAGCTCGGCGTCGATAATGCCGATAACTATGCGATCGATTGCAAGCTCAATCGCATGGGCGACGTTAATGCGTCCGACGCGCGCACGCACAGCTACGGTATGTACGTGCCGTGGCAAGTGACCGATTCGAGCATAGAACGCTACGAAAACGAAAACGGTATCCGCGTAGTAGGCGGGGTGCTTAAAGCGGACGGAAAGCTTACCGTCGCTTTTCACGGATTGTATAACGACGAAAATTACACTACGCATGATCCCGCTTCCACCGACGCATATGCCAATTACAGTAAACTGGTCGTCCGTAGTTTTGCGATAGCGTGTATACAGACCGGCGCGTCTATCGAACAAGAAAATTTAGATTACAATATAGACATCAAGTATGCGGACATCACTTCCGAGGTGGGCGGCGGCGTTAAGGTGCAGGGCGGCAACATACGGCTCGGCAACGAAAATTCGGTAAAGAAAGATATATCCGTAAAAACAACGGGGAGCGTTTGCGGCAATAATTTATATAACGTATCTAATTTGATGGGGGGGAGCAATTATGACGCATGGAAGTTTTACGCCAATTTGAGCGGCGGTTATGCGGTCGTAGCTCGCGGCGGAAGTATAGATATTTATAACGGCACGTATACAGCCGCATACTGCGACGGAGTCGCGGCTACCAGCGACGACGGGAATACCGTCGATACCGTGGTCAATATTCACGACGGAGATTTTAGAGGTAATATGATTTTCAGCGGTAACGCCATCGGACATCCCAACGGCGGACCGGAAAGTCATTACGGCTTAAAAGTCATGGGCAAAGCCAATGTCAATATTTACGGCGGCACTTACGACGGCAGAAACGGCGGCGCTATGGTGCGCGGTAAAAGCGTGACCGAAAAAGCGGTCGTTAAAATATACCAAGGCACGTTCGGCGAACTTTTGGAAACCAACAAAAGCGACGGACAGGACGGCTTTAACGTGTACGAGTTCAGTACGGTATACTTCGGCGCAAAATCCGAAAGCGAGCTTGCGGGCTTGTCATACACGCAACGCAAAGATTTGATAAAGGTCTATGCCAATTACTTCCCTATATCCGTCAACGAGCTTTTCTTTGCCGATTCGACCAATATAAGCGATATACGCGTATATGTGTATTACGGTAAGTATTTTGCTCGCGATACGGCAAATACGCGCGGAATAGGCAGTGTCGGCGGGAAAGTTTACGATACTTCGTTTTATATTTACGGTTTGGGTACTAATGTGTATTCTCAAAATCGTACTTATACAAATACGCGCGTGCGGTACTTGGGCATTCTCGCCGACGAAGAAGGTTCGTGGAAAACGTTCAGACGCGTTACGACGGATCAACAGTATTACTCGCATGTCGATCGTCCTGCCGAACATCTCGTGCAAAACGAATATGTCGCCGATGTTTCGTAAACGCTAAGATCCCGACGCAGAGCGTTGCCGACAATGCTCCGTCGTTTATATATTTCTCGCGCAAAAGGCAAAGCCTTGGCGCACAAAAAAATTCCATTATAAAGGAGAAGGAAAAATGGAAGAAAGAAAGTCCAACAAAAAAACGCGCGGCATAATCATCGCCGCCATGGTATTGTTGCTTGTAGCGATCCTGTGCTTGTGCGGCACGACGTTCGCCAAGTACATAACCTCCACGTCCGTCCCGACGCAACAGGCTACCGTAGCAAAGTGGGGCTTTGTAGTCAGCGCAAATGCGGACAATCTGTTCGGTACGGAATATAAGAACGGTACGAAAGCCGCGGCGGGTACGACTGGCGTCGACGTTAAATCGTCCGTTAAGCTTACGGAGACCGGCACCGAATTGAGAAACGTTGTAGCGCCCGGCACGAGCGGTTCTATGAAATTTCACGTTACAGGTTCTGCCGAAGTTCAGGCTGCACTCGATTTGGCTATGACTAACGTAAAAGAAATTGCTTTAAAGAGCGACGAAACGACGGTCGTTTATAATCCGGTTAAATGGACGCTTAAAACCGGCGATTCGGAAACAAATTTGTCGGCTACTACGGATACTACTAATAAAACGCTTGCGGAATTAGTTACCGCCGTGAAAAAAGAGGCAACATACGCGCCCGGCACATCCGTTAATCTTTATTACGAGCTTTCTTGGAATTGGGCGATCGAAGCGGACGTATCCGATATAACTGGCACTACGGAGCAAGATGAAAAAGACAAAGCCGAAAGGATCGCTACGCAGGATAAGTACGATACTATTCTCGGTTGCTTTGCGCAGGGTATAGGTGTTTACGGTAATATCGAAATCAAAGCAGACGATGTAGATTCCAATAAAACCGTAGCTGTTTACACCGATGCGAAAGGTACCAAGACGACGTATCAAGTCGATATCGAGCTCGCTTTCGATCTTTCTATTTCCGTAGAGCAGACTCAGAATAAGGCTTAATAGTTAAAATAATTTTCCGAAATTTTTCTGATCTATATACGTTCTATGCGCACGGCGGTATTATTCCGTCGTGCGCGGCGAGCGGTAGGCGTTGAAAATCTTACGGGCAAGCGAAAAGGCAGTATGGCTAAACAAATCGAGTACAATTCGATATTGACGGAGCGGGAGTTTACCGAAACCGACAAATTCCGCCGCGCGCGTAAAACGCGCGTGCTTTGCGATGCGTCGGGAAAAGTGATCGGCAGTGTGTCTGAGGACGGGCTGTTCGATCTTTTCGGCAACGAGATCGCCGCGCTCAAAACCGAAAAGTACCGACCCGACAAGGACGGTAAACAGATACGCGTTGCGGACTATGCGTCCGACAAGCGCGTTTACCGATTGGCGGGCGACGAATTGTACGTTGTTGACGGCAATGCGACGCGCTTTACGGGACGCATTTTGCGCAAGCAACGCAACGTCGTAAAAATAGCCTTGCTCGGCGTGCTTTCGGCTGTGCTTATAGCGGCTATCGTATTGATCGCGCTCATACATTTGCCCGCAAGCGATACGGAAAAACCTATAATCGACATCAAAGACAATGAGGGTACGTGGGAAGCTCAGGGCGTGGTCGCCGTATTCGGCGACACCGTGCGACCGGGCAGTAATGGCGAGTATAATTTCGTCATCAACAATCCGCACGATATAGAAATGCAGTATTCGTTCTATATCGAGCCAAAATACGATGGCGACACGGATATCAAGCAGTTCCCCATTATGTTCCGTTTGCGCATGAACAACGTGTTGATGGAAACCGACGAATGGAAAACGGTCGACAAGCTCAAATACGATCAAACGGTCATCTTGCCTAATACCAGACAGTCGTTCACGCTCGAATGGCAATGGCCGTTCGAGTCGGGCAGTGACGATAACGACACACTCATAGGCGCGGACGGCGGTAAGATCTCGCTCGTACTGCACTTGACGGCTCAGGCGAGGTAAACATGAGCGAAACGCGTACAACGAAAAAACGCCCGACGGTAAAACCGTCGGAGCAAACCGACACCCCCGTCGAAGTCGGCGTCGACGGCACGATCGAAAACGGCAAAACAAAAAAGCCCGCCGCAAAGCCCGCTACGGCAAAAACGACGGCGGCAAAGCCCGCGACGACTAAAACCGCGCAACCGAAAAAAACAACGACCAAGCCGTCGACCGCGAAATCTACTACGACAAACGCCGCGGCGAAAACAACAGCGGCGAAAACCGCATCGGCTGAGTCTGCGCGCGGCGCGAAACGACCGACCGCCAAATCAGCGGCGACGGTAAAACAACCGAATAGCGATATCGAGCAAAAGACCGAAACCGCGCAAACGGCGGACGTCGAAGCCGAAAGCGTTGCGCCTGTCGAAAGCGCTGTCGAACAAGCGGATAAAATTTCTGTCGAACAAGCGGCGGAAGTCGCGCCTGTCGATACGGAAAACGGACAAAGCGGCGACGGCGTTGCGGAATCCGTAGTAACGGCAAGCGTGAAGTCTAAGTCCGATAATGCAAACGGCGGCAGTGCGGCTGTTGCGCAAGCGGACGGCGGCGCGGCTGTCAAGCGTAAGCGTAAGATGTCGGTGGTCGGCATCGTGTTTACATGTATCGGCGTTGCGATAGTGTTGTTTCTGTTTTTCGTAGCGGTCACGCTCGCAGTAGATAAGTTTGTCAAAAAGTCGCCCGTTCCGTCGTTTTTCGGAACGTCGACGCTTATAGTCACTACCGGCAGTATGTCGGGCACGATAGAGGACGGCGACATGATTGTCGTCAAGAAATCGGACGAGTATAAGATAGGCGATATAATAACGTTTTTGCCGGCAGGCGATTCCATACCGACCACGCACAGGATAATCCGCGTCAACGACGGCATGTTTTATACCAAGGGCGACGCAAATAACGCCGAGGACACTCGCGCTATCGAAAAGAGCGATATAGTCGGCAAGGTAGCGTTTACCGTGCCGCACGTCGGGTTGTTTTTCAGGTGGTTAAGGGACGATCTCGGTTGGGTGTATATCGTCGCGATAGTCGTTGTCGTAATTGCGGGTATTGTGTTGTTAAAGCAGTTCCCTGTGAACAAAAAAATCAATAAAGATTGATCAAGGAAGATTTTTAAGTGTTTTCGAGTACGGTAAGCTTTATATGCTCGGAGTGGGGCATTGCTGTCAAAACGGTATTGTTGATTATCGTTTCGACGGTTTTGCTTGCCGTGATCTGTTTGCTCGTTGCGGAAAGCATCGGCAAGCGCGAAACGATAGTCGGCGTGCCGCAGGACGATAACGACGGGGAAGCCGTCGCGCCCGACCGCACCGACGACGCGTCCGCTGTCGGATCGGAGTCCGAGCAAAAGCCCGAAAAAGCGCCCGAGCCGAGCGCCGAGAGTGAAAGCGCGGCGAGTGCGGACGAGATCGAACCCGACGAGACGGCGACGTTCGAGGACGACGATAACAATAACGAAACGGGCACTATGATAGTGGGCGATTCGCGCATTCGCGTGCGGTATAACCGTAGTTTTACGGCTATGCTCATACAAGCGGACGATACGCTAAAAGGCTTGTACAGCGAATTGCGCAACGAGCTTATGGCGTATAAGCTGAAACAGCGCATGAGTTGGAGCGAGATCGGAAGAGCACACGTCTGAACTCCAGTCACTAA
>CANDGE010000001.1 GCA_947384195.1 uncultured Clostridia bacterium | reverse complement strand
ATATGTTCGAGAGCTTTTTACTACAAACCTTTTAGAAAGATAAATTGAAATTTAATTTTCAATTTTAATAATAATGTCGTATGCAGTAGAACATTCTTCTTTTGATAATTTTGTTTCATTGACCAGATACTCTATTGCCTCATCTTTGCTATCAAATTTTTTTAATATATCTTTTACCTCTTTAAATTTATCAATAGCAACCCGAATTTCGGTGTTCATAATTTCTCGCCTCACTTGTAAATTATTGTTTATCGTACAATTATTATATCACGAAAAATGAAAGAACGCAACCGATTGAATTTTGCGGGAAATATAAAACATATCTATATCTCACTAGGCTACGAGTAGCCGAGTTCGTCCACAAAAAAAAGTACAGAAAAGGCATAGCCTAACACTATGCCTAAATCTTTATTATTTGCGTCTTATTAAATTCCCTATGGGAATTACGATAATCCGTCACCCGTTTTTTTGCGATTTAACTTTATATCGTTCAGTCTGCGTTCTTATGCAGTTGTTTAGCAAAGCCCGTAACTATGACCGCAACGATCGCAATGATGTAAAATACCATGCCTACGATAGACGTATTGAGCGCCGCGACTTCCGACGGCGGATAGTTTACGGGAATAAAATATACGTCCGCAAACAACTGTACGCGATCTACGATAAACAGGCACAACGCCACGGCGAGCAACACGTCTATTACGAACAGTAACGCGCCGACTATACGCTTGTCGAGCTTATCCGCGACGGCGAACAGCGCGCCGAGTCCGAGTATGGAAATTATCGTAAACACTATCGGCAATGCGGACAAAGGTTGACCCGCCATATATCCCGTCGTACCCGACACGATGTAGATTATCATGGCGATCAAACCGAGAACAGCCGCCGCCAAAGTCACCCAACCGAAAACGGTCTGTTTTTTGATGAAGTTCATGTTATGCTTCCTCCTTCTTTTTAACGATATCGAGCACTTCGAGCGCTATCCAACCGCAAACGAGCAAGCCCGTAAGCGCGCCGAATACCCCTTCCAAGCTCTTGTAAAGCTTGCGCCATGTGGACATCAGTTGAACACGGTGCGTCGTATTGTTGGTGCCGTTTACCGCCGCGCTGTTGGCGAGCGAATACAAAACGTATTTGATATCTTGTTTTATAGCCGCGCACATATCCGCATCTTTGGACAGCGTTTCCGCATTCCAATAGTCCATGCTTCCGCCGAATCCGCAGAATGCGGTAGTGCCGTAAAGTATGGATTCTTTGGGCGACGCTTTGAGCGAAAGCCCCGTAAAGTCGGTCACGTTATAGCCGCGGAAACCCCACTCGTTGCGCATGATATCCACCATGCAACCTTTATTCGCGCTGGGCGGCACCGCGCCGATGCGGTTATACGACGTCATAACGCCGAGCGCGCCGAGCTTGTACGTATCGTCTTTGCTCTCGTCCGCCTTGAACGACGCGGGCTTTCCGCCGGCGATGAACATTTGTTGAAGATTCCTAAGTTCGAGTTCGCGCGCCTTTTGCTCGTTCATAAATACGGCTATTCCGCTACGATTGATCTCTTGGTCGTTAAACGCCGCATGTTTGATGTTTACGAGCGTACCCTTGCTTTGCGCGCCCTGCACGACCGCACTTCCGATATAGCCCGAAAGCATAGGGTCTTCGCTGTAATATTCCGCGCCGCGTCCGTTATAAGCATGACGGTGGATATTGCCGCCCGGACCGATCATGATGGGCAGATTGAGCACGAGCGTGCTTTCGCCGAGAATGATCTCGCCGTTTTCGTAAGCAAGCTCTTTGTTCCAACTGTACGCAAGGTTTGTGGGCGACGGAGCGACGCGCGTGCCGTAACCCTTATAATCCGCGGCGTCGGCGTACGGCGTGCCCTTATACTGTCCCTCTTCAAAGTAGTGCGTATCCGATCCGCCCGGACCGTCGTCCGCATTGTTGCCGTTGTACCCTACCGACGGGATCTGCTCTATATTATGGAACGCTTTGGAAGCAAACGTCAAGAATTCGTCGATAGTGACCTTATCTATTATCTCCGCCCAACGCGAATCTTCCCAATCCGCGCCTTTCATGTCGTTGAGCGTGAGCGAGCTTGTCGTATCGCCCCATTTAAACGATGAAGTATCGTCGTTCGTTTTGAGCGGGATAAAATCGCAACTCAAAAGCTTATACAGCTCGTCCGTCGTTTTCGCGGAAAGTCCGCTGTAAGTTTTGGGATAAGTCCCCTTCCAATCGCTACGCGAAAGATATGTGACCGTACCCGGCTTAAAGTAGTTGAAATCCATAGCCGACTCGCCTTCCGACAGACGGTTGGTAATATTGACGTTGCCGGTAGCGGCTACCGAGAACGTGCGGTTGTCTACGTCCTCGAAGTTGCCGTCGTTCCACGTCCATTTATACGTTTTGGCGGCATTCCCTTCGCCCGACATTCTCGCCTTTTGCTCGGCGTTGACGCCCTTTGCCGCGATGATGTTATTCAGCGCGTCGTGACTGTTGTCGCCTATCGCAAAGTAATAATCCCCGTTGTCCGCGATAAAAGTCTTTGCATGAGTATAATCGTAGCTCGCGAGATTGGAAAGATCGACTTCCATCGTTATTGTTTGGCTCGATCCCGACGCAAGCAAGTTGGTCTTTTCAAAATCCATTAATTGTACAGAAGCTTTTTCCACGCCGTACTTTTTGTCGTATTCGGTATACGGCGTTTGCGCGTAAAGCTGGATCACGCTCTTGCCCGCAACGTTTCCCGTGTTCGTCACGGTGACCGTAACGTTAGCAGTGCGCTTGTTGCCCATGATATGTACGGAATCGAGCGTTTGCTTGAACGAAGTGTACGACATTCCGTAGCCGAACGGATATACTACCTCGTAATCGTAATTCCACGTTCCGTCGGAAGTCGCCGCCGTCGCATCGGAATTAACAAACGTTCCCGCAGATGCGGACGCCGCATTGCCCTGTCCGTAAACGTAATCTTCGTAACGCGTTTCATAGTAACGGTAACCCGTGTAAATACCTTCCGCCTGAACGAGATAC
The DNA here is from genome assembly GCA_947384195.1 of uncultured Clostridia bacterium. Lineage (GTDB taxonomy): Bacteria > Bacillota > Clostridia > Christensenellales > Pumilibacteraceae > Anaerocaecibacter. Next base: position 99,336 of record CANDGE010000001.1, on the reverse strand, counting down.
GAATTGACGTTGCTTGCCTTATCGAAGTCCTCCGCATCGACCCACGGCGTTTCCGCGCCGAAATTCATCATGGCGGGATTGACGTCGGAGTTGGCGGCGTAAATATCGCCGAGATATGCCGACGGGTTCGCCGTGCCGTTAAGCACGTCCGCTACGCCCCAAAAACCGTACGCGCCCGGAAAACCCACCCACAAGATCGCATCGATGTCCGGGTCGTCTTTAAGCTCTTTAAGCTCCATCTGGCATGTGGAATTGACAAGAACGATAACTTTATCGAAGTTGTCCTTTGCTTCTTTGATGATCTCTTTTTCTTTGACCGACAATCCGAAAACATTGCCCGTAGCGGTATCCTGTCCGCCCGGCACGTAGTTTTTGTTTTCGCCGCCGGGACGGCCTACAACCACTATCGCCGCATCGTTATATTGCGCATATTCGCTCGCGAAATCGGGGTTGTATTGCGCAAGCTCCGCCTTGCTCAATTCGGAGATCACGCTTGTATCCGCGAGACCGACATACTCCGGCGGCGTCGCGCCGAAACCCTGACCGCCCCAAGAAAGAGTACTGCAATATTTTTCGTATGCTTTGAGCATTGACGGGTTGAGTTGAAAACCGCTCCCTTTGAACGCGTCGGTAATCGTGTTGCCGTTTTCGACCGTCTTTTTGTCGGCGATACTGCCGCCGCTGTTGCCGTATACCGGCGCATAACTGCGCAAGCCCATCATCGTCACTTTTGCGGTTTTGGAGATCGGCAACGCCGCATTGTTGTTTTTAAGCAATGCGAAAGTTTCGTGCGATTCCTTTATCGCAAACTCTTTAAAGCCGTCGAAAGCATCCTTCGCCGTCTTGAACTTAGATTCGTAGAGCCAGTCCTTTTCTTCGGTCTTTTCCGAGACCACCTTGGAACTTAACGTTCCGAACAGCGCGTCGAGCGGAGCGGGATACTGTTCCATGATAGAGCCGCACGTTATAGACGCCGCAAGCATTACCGCGGAAGCCATACCCAAGCCACGCAAGATCCTTTTGGTTTTTGCCATCACATCCTCCTTAAAAGGTTTATTTGATGGCTCGATTATAACGCTTTTCTTTTATTTCGGCGCATTTTGCGCTCGGTCGGTACTTTTTTTGACTTTTTCGGAAAAAACTTTGCGATCGCGCGCGCTCTCGGATCGAAACGAATAGATAATACGCGATCCGAACGAAAGAAAATTCGGCGGCTGTCTTTACCGAACGGGTATTATTATATTTACGTTGAACAATTCGTCCTTGCGCTCCATAACGACGTTGCCGTCGTACTTTTCCGCGATATATCTTATGCTCCGCGTGCCGAACCCGTGATAATCGCCCTTTTGGGGATCGGGCGCGGGCAGACCATTCTCGAACGCCACATCGTGTCCGCAATAGTTTTCGCAATGTATGCGCAGATACCCGTGTACGACGGACACGTTGAGCCGTATTATCTTGCGTTCGGCGGGCTCGCTCGCAACGCTCTCTATGGCGTTGTCCAAAATGTTCCCGAACAAAGCCGACACGTCGACGGGATCGAGCACGTTAAGGCTCTCGCCGTCGACTATATACGTGAACTTGACGCCGCGCTCGCCGCAAAGCAAGCATTTTTCGGTGAGCGTGATGTCCAACGCATTATTGCCCGTTTTGGCAATATCGCCGTACACCATCACCGCTTTTTCTATCTCGTCGAGAAAAGCGTCCTTGCGCGCGCCGTGCTCCGAACGCAACAGGGATATTTGATGTTTAAGGTCGTGACACTTGCGATTGATTATCTCCACCGTTTCGTTAGCCAGCATTTGCTGTTTGTTACGGCTGTACAACAGTTTTTCGAGCGTCGCCTTATCCAACTCCAACTGCTCGCTCTTTCTGCGCAAAAAGTCCTTGGACAGTATGCCGAACTGCACGAACAGTATAGTAAGCGAAAGTATCGCCGCATACAGCGACGTCCAAACGGAATACCCGTCGTCGAGCACCGAAAAGTCGTACAGCACGGTCGTGACGAACAGCACGACGGCGGAAATAATGCCCGCCATAAGCCGCTCGCGGTGTATTACGTAATCGTCGTGCCCGAACGAAAACGCAAAAAACATAGCGGCGTACGTGACGGCGTATATTCCCAAATACACGACGACGGTCACCGCCGTATCCATTTTGAAAAGCATACACGCGATCAGATAAAAGCTCCACGCCATATGCTGTACCGCCCATGCGGTAAGCCCGTAAAATATACAGTTGAACACGTTAGCCTTAAAGCAAAACGCCGCGCAACAAATAACGTAAGCGAGCACGAAAAAGAACGCCGTATTGACTGCGCCGATCGGGAGCGTCGGAAAAAATACGAACGCTACCGATACCGCCACGCAGACGGACAGCCTGATCCAAAAGAACGATCGCCGCGCAAACTTGCGCATAAATAAAAATTGTATTACGACAAGCTCGAAAAAGAACGTTATATAGCCGGCATACGAAATGAACACAAAGGGATTGGAAAGCATATTATTCTATAACCCCCCCCCCCGTGCTTTCGACTATATCCGCCGTTGACGGCGATATAGTTGGTAAGATCGGTCATGAATTTCTTTCGCCTGTTGCGGCTGATAAACACCCTTTCGCCGTTTTCGAGCAAGATCTCGTCGCCGTCCACGCTCGTAACGTATCGCAAATTTACGATATAGCAATTGTGACAGCGCGAAAACGGCTTACCGTCCAATCGTTCTTCTATATCTTTAAGCGTGCCGCGAAAAACTATTTCCTCCTTGCGCGCGCCGTCCACGTGTATACGTATGTCGTGCGCCAAAATATCCACATACGCTATATCCTGCAACGACACCCTTTTGCCCGCACCCTGAGTCGACAGCCAAATATACTCGCTCGCGTTTGCCTTTTTACTGCGGATCATTTTTTTCAGTTCGACGGAAAACTCAAAGTAATCGACGGGTTTTACCAAATAATCGAGCGCGTTCACCTTATATCCGCGCAAGGCATACTGCGCCAGATCGGTAACAAAAACTATACAGACCCGTTCGTCCGTTTCTCTGATCCTTTCGGCGGCGGTCATTCCGTCCATCATAGGCATATCTATATCCATAAACACGCCGTCGAAATCGCCCGTATAATCGCTGACTATGTCCACGCCGTCGCGAAAAACAACGGCGTCGCATTTTTCGCCGCTTTCATTTTCAAACCTGCGCACGTACCCTTCGAGCCGAGCCGCCTGTTCGCTATCGTTTTCCACTATTGCAAGCTTTAACAAATCACACTCTCCGCAATCGATTTTCAATATTATACTATAATGCGCGCAATTTGTCAATACATAAAAATTACTTCGGCAACGCTTGTCGCGCTTTTTTTCGCAAAACAAAAACGGGAACGCGGCATGACGTCCGTCGTTCCCGTCCGATCTCAAACACAGATCAACCGCCGAACGCTTTGAGTATCTCGTCCTTAGAGCTCAGACCGATAAGCTTTTCCACTACTACGCCGTTCTCGAACAGCACGAGCGTGGGTATGCTCGCCACCCCGAAGTCTACGGGCAAAGTGTCGTCCACGTCGACGTCGATCTTTACGAGCTTGATATCCGTCGTGGCGGCGATATCTTCGACTATGGGCGCTTGCGCACGGCACGGACCGCACCAGCCCGCCCAAAAATCGACTATCGTTTTACCGCTCGAAGTGATCTCGTTGAATTCATCAATTGTGGGATTGAGTTTTATCATTATTGTTTCTCCTTTATGAGTTTTATTTAGTATGAGTTTATGTGCGAAATTTATAGGCGGAATCCGTTATGCGGCGATAACGCAGCATCAAAGTCGATCATTAAAATCGATCCTCATTTCACAGATTAGCCAATTCTATCGCCGCCGCGAGATATATCTCGTAATTTTTCATGAGCTGCGCTATGGGGAAATTCTCGTCGGCGCGGTGCATATTGATCTCGATATCCGTCGGCGTACAACCGAATGCAACGGCGTTGGGCAATTCTCGCGCATACGTGCCGCCTCCCACTTTAAGCGGCGGCGTCATATCGCCGGTAATGCCGCGGTATACCTTTAACAGCGTTTGTACAAGCGGCGTATTTTCGTCGACGTACAAATTTTCGTGATAATCGCGCACGACGGCTTTACAGCCCGTATGCTTTTCCAGCTTGCCCGCAACAAACTCCGCCGTAACGCCGAGCGGCAAGCGAAAGTCTATCAATAGTTTGAGCTTGCCGTTTTCCGTCCACGCTTGCGACAGACACATAGACGTGTCGCCGCTCTTGGGATCGTCTACATAAACGCCGAGCTTGCCGCTTGCGAGCGGCGTGCACAAGTATTCGTATATCCTTTCTATATATTGCGAACCGATAACGCCGTTATACGCCGCGAGCACGCCCAAAGTCTTCCACAGCGCGTTATCGCCCTTTTCGGGCGTGGACGCGTGTTCCGCCGTACCGTTGGCGACGACCGTGACGCCGTCCGCGGTATTGTATATCTCGTAATCGGAAAACCCGTTGCCCGCCGACACTATTTGCTCGGCGAGCGGCGCTTTTTTAAACAATTCCGTCGTAGGAGCTCCGCCGCACGCGGCGCTCATCGCGGCGTACAGCTTGCCCGATTTGACGATCTTCACGCTCGATCTGTCGGGCACCGCATTGGCGCATTCCGCGCCGCATATATCGGCTATTTCCGACAAAAGCTTGCCGTCGGCAAATTCGAGTATAATATGCGCGATACCCTTTTCGCTGTTGATGACGGGGAATTCCGAGTCGGGCACAAACGACATGACGGGTATCTCGTTCTTTGTTTCCGAATACTTGCGTATGCACGAACTGCCGCGCTCCTCGTCCGCGCCGACGATAAGCCGCACGCGGCGTTTGAGCGCCGTCTTTTGCTCGGCGAGCGTTTTCAGCGCGTGCAAGCACACGACTACCGCGCCCTTGTCGTCGCCGACGCCGCGCCCGTATACCTTGCCGTTTTCCTCGATCATTTTAAAAGGGTCGGTCGCCCAGCCGTTGCCGGCGGGGACCACGTCCAAATGCCCGAGTATGCCGACGCATTCCTTGCCGACGCCGACTTCGGCGTACGCGCAAGCGCCGCCGATGAGCTCGGCTTTAAGCCCGTAAGAGCGCGCTTTATCCACAAACCAAACGAGCGCGTCGTAGCAAGCCTTGCCGTACGGCATACCGTCTTGCGGCGCGGCGTACACGCTCGGGATAGCCACTATCTCGCTCAGATCGTTCAAAATATCCGTCGATAATTTTTCTTCGTTCATAACACGTCCTTAACGCTTGCATTTTACGCCGAAAAGCATTACAATTATACGGTAATACTTTATATTTACGCGCGCAAGTTGTATTTATTGTATCACGCCGCGACAAAACTGTCAAGCGCAAAAAAAGCGCCGCGTACATCCAAGGAGATAAAATGGTAAGAACGAGATTCGCTCCGAGCCCCACCGGCTATCTGCATATAGGCGGACTTCGCACCGCGCTGTACGCATATCTTTTCGCCAAAAAGAACAACGGCAAGTTCATACTTCGCATAGAAGATACCGACCGCACGCGCGAAGTCAAGGGCGCGGTGGATATAATAATTTCCGCGCTCGAAAAAGCGGGAATGCACTACGACGAAGGTCCTATCGTCGGCGGCGACTGCGGTCCGTACGTTCAATCGGAGCGCAAGCAAATATATCTCGAATACGCGCAAAAGCTGCTCGAAAGCGGCGACGCGTACTGCTGTTTTTGCACCAAAGAACGGCTCGAAACCATGCACGAAAACGGCGCTACCAAATACGACAAGCACTGCCTGCATTTATCCAAAGCGGAAGTGCAAGCGCGCATAGCCGCGGGCGAGCCGTACGTCATACGTCAAAACATTCCCGAAACTGGAACGTCCACCTATCACGACGAAGTTTTCGGCGATATAACCGTCGACTTTAAAGATCTCGAAGACAATATACTCATCAAATCGGACGGCATGCCGACGTATAACTTCGCCAATGTGATAGACGATCACCTTATGGGCATAACGCACTGCATACGCGGCGTCGAATATTTGATGTCCACGCCCAAGTACAATCTCCTTTACGACGCGCTCGGTTGGGAACGTCCCGTATACATCCACCTGCAACCGATCATGCGCGACGCGCAACACAAGCTGAGCAAGCGCGACGGCGATGCGGGCTTCGAGGACTTTTTAAACAAAGGTTTTCTCCCCCACGCCATAGTCAATTATATAGCGCTTCTCGGTTGGAATCCCAAAAACGACCGCGAAAAAATGAGCATGGCCGAGCTTATAGAAAGCTTTTCCATAGACGGCTTGCAAAAGTCGTCGTCCATTTTCGACGAAACGAAAATGCGCTGGCTCAACTCGCTGTACGTAAAGGAAATGTCCGCCGACGACTTCCATAAAGCCGCGCTTCCCTACTACGAAAAGTACTGTCCCGACAAAAATATCGACTACCGTTATTTGTCCGAACTTTTGCAGACGCGCGTCGAAATACTAACCGACATAAAAGAACGCGCGGCGTTTTTGGACGCATTCGACGATTTCGATCTCGATCTGTTCGTCAATAAAAAATGGAAAACCACCGTCGACATGGCGCGCGAGCTCATCGACGATTGCATCGAGTGCACCAAGGCGGACGACATGAACGCCGCGCTCGAATCGCTCGCCGAAAAGCGCGGGATCAAAAAAGGTCAGGTCCTGTGGATACACCGCATCGCGCTGACGGGCGCGGCGGCTACCCCGGGCGGCGGCGCGGAAATGGTCAAGCTGTTCGGCAGGGACGAAGCCTTGCGCCGCATGACCGTCGTAAAAGCTCGGCTCGAAAAATAAATACAACAACGTGCAAACAGCCGTACGATCGCTTCGTAAGGCTGTTATTATATCGGCACCGCAAAACACGACTCGCCCGCAAAAGACTTGACAACGGTCGACGGCGGTGATAAAATAAATACGTTATGACAAACGGCAGATCTAAAAAGAATACGGCGGCGGTCAAGATCATGATCGCGGGATTGGCGGTACTTTTGGTATTGCTCATAGTCGCATTGATAGTCAATCTCGTGCGGCTCGGCGCGGCAAACAGCCGTCGCGAATCGCTCGCCCGTCAAAACGCCAAGCTCGAACAGATCATCGAACAAAACGACGATATGATAACCTATTGTCAGTCGTCCGAATTTATCGAAGAGTATGCGCGCGAAATGCTCGACATGATCTATCGCGGCGAAACCGTAGTCGGCTCGAAAGACCGATCGGAATAAGTTCCCAAACCCGAAAGGCTGTCCGTTCGACAGCCTTTACTTATTTAAAGGAGATATCATGCGCGCGGCAATAGACATCGGTTCCAACTCGATACGGCTCGCAATGTCCGACGGCTCGGTGCGGTCGGAAATAACCCAGCTCGCGCTCGGCATAGAACGCACGGGCAAGCTCGATCCCGACGGGATACGCAAAACGCTTGCCGTACTTTCCGAATACGCAAAAGCGACCGCGTCTGCCGAAAGCGTCATCGCGTTCGCGACCGAAGCGGTGCGAAGAGCCGCAGACGGGGATGAGTTTTGCGCGAGCGTAAAAGCGACGACGGGCTTATCCGTAACGGTGCTGTCGCCCGCGCAAGAGGCGTATCTCGCGCTCAACGGCGCGGTCAAACCGCAGGGCGCGGTCACCGTGTGCGATCTCGGCGGCGGAAGCATGGAACTTATTTCGTCCGCCGACGGCATTACGCCGAACTATGTAAAAAGCCTGCCGCTCGGCGTGGTAGTTTTAAAAAACAAGTTTAAAGGCGACTTCCGCAAAGTAATAGACGCCGCGCCGTCGCTCGTTGCGGAGTTCGGCGACGTTCCGCCTTATCCGCTCGTGCTTTCGGGCGGAAGCGCGTGCGCGATAGCCGCCGCCATGCTCGACCTTAAAGCATACGACAAGACCGCCGTATCCACCCTATTTACAGCGCGCGAGCTCGACGGGCACATGCCCATGCTTCTCGACAAAAAACTGCCCGTATTCCGCCCGCTGTGCGCCAAACGCGCGGACACCGTGCCGTACGGCGCTATAATATTGCAAGCGCTTATAAACCACGTAGGCGCGACCGAATTTTACGTTTCGGATGCGGGCAATCTCGACGCAGTCCTCAACGGGTGTATGCCGCCCGACGATTGACATCATATTAAACTGTCTTTAACGCAAAGGGCGTGCAAGCCGCGATATTCGCAGACCCGCACGCCTTTTATTTTTCGCGATCCGTCGTCGGTCGACGATCAATAAAAAGTGACGAACTTAACGGAAAAGATATCGCACAAACAAATATTGCCGTTGCACGTGACTCCGACATAAGCGTTGCCTACAATGTATATCTCGCCCGATATCGATCGTATCGACCCGTCGAACAGCGAAATTTCTATCTTGGCGCGCTTGCCGATATTCGTTGCGAAAAGCTGTTTCCACGTTCCGACGTTGTTTTCCGAATTAAAATCGGGCAACGGGTCGGGAATGTTGATCTCCACCTGTCTTTCACAGTCCATTTATGTATCCTCCATACGGAAAAATTAATACCGAAAAACACATCACGCAAAAAGCGTCACGTATTGTAATAACCGCTCGTCGGCGAGTAAAAACAATGATTGCCTATACGCGCTTTGAAATATCCGTTTTGATTGGGGAAATTAGTGCGGCACGTAGCCGAGTACGGATTGAAAAACCACAGCGAATCGTATACGTCGCCCAACCGTCCGCCGCCCAACGCCCATTGCGCTATCTCGTAATGTATGGCTTCCGGACGCATATTGTATATGCTCTGTTGTTGTTCGGTCGCGCACTCGAACTGACGCGGCGCAAACACCACGTCGCGCACGGTATTATACCTGCCGTACTCGCCGCGCCGCTGCTCCACTCTGTTCATAACGACCGACGCAACCGCGCGCATACCGGTATCGCCTTCGCCGCCGGCTTCGCACTGAATAAGCCGTGCAAGCAATTCCAACTCGTTCATGATAAATGTTTATGCAAAAAACCCCGCTTGTGTGCGGAGTTTTTATTTGGCAACAAATACGATCCTACTGCAAATGCGTATTCAAAATATTCGATTATCGATCGCCCGTCATTCCGTATTCGGCACTCTTAATTCTCGATCGTCTACACTCTCACCCACCGTCTGTCTATATACGTATCCGTAAGACGCGACGCATTTTCGGTCGGGTCGGTCACGTCGACCGTCGCGCCCGCTCCGTCGAGTTCCGAAAAAACTTTCCAGCCCGACGCATTGCCGAATACCGCGCTTTTAAGCGCCGAACAGCCGAAAAACGCATCCTTCTCTATAACGTTAACGCCCGCCCCCAACGTTACTTCCGTAATATTCACGCAATTGGAAAAAGCGCCCGTAAGTATATCTCCGCCCGTTATAGTCACGCGCGTAAGCGAGCGCGGAATATAATATGTCCCTTTTCCGTCGGGAGTAGTCTTATCCCAGTTATGATAAAACTGCTCGGTAGCGTCGCAACCGTCGTACTGTTTTTTTGAATAAAATATCTCTCCGAACGGATATTGACTGTAAGACGCAGCCGTTTTTTTATCCCTTCCGACAAACGGTAAAGCGATCTCCGCGAGCGCGGAGCAACCCGCAAATGCGCCGCGTCCTATGCTCGTCACGCCGTCGGGCACTCTTACGCTTTTGAGCGCGGTACAGCCCGCGAACGCCGAACCCAACGCCGTGACGGTATCGGGTATATTTATAGATACGAGCGCCGTACAGTTTTCAAACAAGGCGTCGCCTATGCGCGTCAGCCCCGACGGCAACGATACGTTTTTAAGCGCGGTACAGCCCGCAAACGCGCCGCTGCCGATACCGAGTCTCGGGTCGACGCTATCGGGGATCGCGACTTCGGTCAAACCGATACAGTCCGCAAACGCGCGTCCGCCTATAAATTCGAGCCCGTTGCCGAGCGTCAATTCCGTAACGCTTTTACAGCCTGCAAAAGCATAGCTCGCCACCGAAGTGACCGTATCGGGCAGTTTAATGCTCTTTAACGCCACGCAGTTTCTAAACGCGTATTCGAGCATTTCTTCCACGCCGTCACAAAACTCGACGCTTTCGAGCGCGGAACAGCCCGCGAACGCGCTGTTGCCTATCACCTGTACATCACCACGCAAACATGCGGTTTTAAGCGCGGTAAACCCGTCGAACGCTTTGCCCCCCAAGCTTCCGCATATCACCGTCACGTCGGTAAGCGACGCTTTGGGCAACGCCGTAACAGCCGCCGACGGCACGCTCGCGCTCTCGATATATGTATTATCGAAGGCATGAGCGTCCACAGTCGTTATCGTGCGCGGCAGTTCGATATTTTTAATATACGCGCACCCCATAAACGCATTGAGCCCGACGGCAGTCCCGCCCGTAACGACGACTTTTTCGAGCGAGCGCGGCGCATAAGTGTTTTGCGCATAGCCGTTTGCGCCGAATATGTAACCGAAATGCACGTTGAACGTGTCAGCCGCGCGCTCGCCTATAAACGGCACGGTCAATTCCGCAAGCTTATCGCACTGCCAAAACGCCCCGCGCCCTATGCGCTCGACGCTGTTCGGCACGATAACCGTGTTTAACGCCGTCTTTTCAAAAGCGAACTCGCCTATTTTGAGCACGTTTTTCAGGTCTGCGCGCGCCAATGCGGTACAGCCCGAAAAGGCACGTTCGCCCACGCTCGAAACGTTAGCGCCGAGCGTGACCGACGTTACGTCGGTGCGGTCTTTAAATCCGTTTGCCGTTATTTGAGCGACGGGCAAGCCGTTGTAAACATTCGGTATGATCACGGCTCCGCTCGCCGTGCCGCAGGACACCCTGTAATAAGTCTTGTCTGAGGAAAGCGTAAAGTCGAGCCCGACGGAAAACCCCGCGTCGTAATCGCAAACGACGCAAACATCGCCGTCGCCGTATTTGTGCGCGGCGCGATCGGAAATCTCATCGTGTCCGCACGTAGCGTCGTGCCAATGCTCGTTTTCGTCGCTCGACCACGTCGAAGCAAAACTATGCCCTGTCGGCGCGAGCGCGGCATACGTCGTATAGTCGCAACGCGAACACTCGTCGTAGTCCGCCCAACCGCTTTCGGTACACGTCGCGGGCTTGCCGACCTTACTTACCGTATCGTGACCAAGCGGATCGAGTTCTTTTATTTGAGTTTCTCCGCAAGCGCAAACGCGTTCGGCATAGCCGCCGTGCGTGCAGTCGGGCGCTTGGGTTTGAGTCCACTCGCCGTATTTATGCGCATGTGAACATGCGGAAAAAGACAGCGCGCAACACAACGTGCCGACAAGTCCCGCAGACATTAAAATACGCTTAACGACTTTCAACGAAAACAACTCCTTTGTCTTATTGTAGCACAACCGTCGGCGCATGTCAAAGTGCGCGAAAGACTTTTGCCCACAAAAGTAAACAAAAGTCTTTAAAACCGTTTATATCACGCCGTAAATAAAGGTTTTATTTATCGAGCGCTTTGAGCTCCGCAGTAAGCTTTTGCAAGTTTTCGCGCTCCACGTCGATAAGCGCGGCGTACGTCCTGAAATACTCGATATCCGCGTCGGCGGGCTTGGTGTGCGAAATTATCGCCTCGATTATAGCCACCTGCGACCTGCCGAGCTTGCGCTCGAGATTTTCTATCTCCAAGCGACTGGCCTCTATCTCTTTTTTGAGTTGAGCTTTCTTTTTGCCTGCCATTATTTCTTTCTCCTTTTGGATTTTACTACGGGCGCGATCTCGGCGTCCGCCATTTCAGCCGACGCTTCGGGCTCGGCTTGTGTTTGATTGCCGTCCGCGACCGCCGCGGCTTCCGCCGTCGCACTTTCCGCCGCCGACGCGTTTTGCGCGTTGCTTGCCGTCTGCTCGGTCGTCGTTAAGTCGTCGGTCGTGACCGTAACGCTCTTTAACTCGGGCGCGCTCGCCACGTTATCCGTAGCTTCGTAAAACTGCAACGACAGCGGCGAAACTTCGTCGACGATGATCACGCGCATAGAACCCATACACACGAGCTCGTCCTTGGATCTTTCGGACATGTCGTATTTAAACGACTTCTTTTTTTCGACGACGAGCGAGTATTTTTCGGCGAGCTCGGCAAACATGAATTTTGCCGTTTCCACCTTGTTGTCGCTCAACACGCGTACGACGAGCGGGGTGCGCGCAAAACGCTTTTTGTCCGACTTGTCGTCGCCGTGATACTTGCCGTCGGCGTACTGCTTGGGATCGAGCGCGTACGCAACGCACAACCGCTTGCCCAAAAACACCAACGACGCCAACAGCTCGTTACCGTACATGACGTGCTGTACGCTGAAATTCTTTTCGACGGTCACGCCCGTATACGAGCGCATATCGTTAAGTATTTGAACATACCGCGCCTTGGTCTCGTCGTCCGAAAGCCGCAATTTCGCGTCGAACCCGAGCGAATAGCGCACGTAAAACTTTTTGCCGTTAAAGCGCTTGGGGCGCATACCGAGTTTGTTGCGCGTGCGCGGCGACAGATCGTCGACGGCGAGCATCACGGTATGCAACGGCTGTTTGCCGTCGTTCATGGGTATAGTCAACGGTATGGTCGGTTGATCGTCGGGCTCGTCTTCATCGTCGTCCTCATCGCCGAACGCCGCAAAATCTATCCAGGTCTGCGGCTCTGCATCGCCGCCGCTTTTAAGATATTCGAGCTTGGCGAGCAATGCGTCGCGCCTGTTTTGAAGATTGTCGTTGTGCATTTGCCGCTCGGCTTTGACCCGCCAAATATACGAGAACCAAATATTGAGCACGAGCATGACTGCAAGCGCCACGCACAGCACTACCATGAGCGTTATCTGCCAGCCCGCAAAAATCGATCCGCAAAGCAATGTAAACATTATGCGTTACCCCCTTCGTTGTTGTCGGACGCGCCGCGCATTTTTTCCGCTTCCGCAAGATCCGCCATGCGCGCGCGATGCTTGAAGTACTGACCTACGGCAAACAGCACCGCTATAAGCACTGCACCGCCGAGAACGCACGCTATCGTGACGAATATCCAATCGGCTGTTTCGATCTCCCACGCGAATACGCGCGCGCCGTTGGTGCCGTCGTCCCAAACGTAGTTTTTGTTGTCTTTGAGATACACGGTAACGTACGTCCTGCCCGCTTCGCTGCGCTCGTTGTTTTCTATCGTCATGAGCGTCGGGTCGAAGCCCTGCGGCATGTACGACTGTATCGAACCGTTTACTATAAACTTATTTTCGTCGGGCACGGGCGCTTTGACGACGCGCGGCACGATAGTCCATGTAAGCGTGATATCGTCGGTAGTGCCGTCCATCCACGTGCATTCGTCGCTGATAAGATGGAGCTTGACTGTGTACGTGCCCGCATTGGTCGCATACACCGTACCGCCGTTCGCGTCGAAGTACAAGCCGCTGCTGCACTCGACGCTCATAGCCGCCCCGTCGAAGTTGCGTATGCTCATCGACAAAAGATTGCCGGTATAGATTTGGTTTTGCGTAGCGCCGTCGGCGATAACGTTGAGCGACGGCTCGACATACTGCTCTTCCAGTACGTTGAACACATACTCGCCGCCTATCGCATTATAGTCGGTGCTTTCCTGCATACGCGCTATAAGCTTATATGCGCCGACGGGCAGTTTACGCAACACCTCTTCGGTAGCGGCAGTGACCTTGCCGTTTTGCGCTTCTATCGATTTGAGCCCATCGATTATATCCTGCGTCAGTTTGTCGGCGATATCTTCGGGCGGCTCGATCTCAAACGACAGCGTGCCCGCGCCGTACTTGGTCCTGCCCGTGATCACGCTTATGTTGCGGTTGAACTTGCCGTTTACCCACGACGCGATATTGAGCGAAACCGTCCACTCGTTGTCCGTCGCTTTGGCTATGGAATACGTCTTTTCGATATCGCCCGCATAATTGCCTATGCCCTTGATTGCGACAGAAGCGCCGTCGCCCGCATGAACGTTGTTATCGTATGTAAGCGTATAATCGGTATCTTTTTCGAGCGTAACGCCGTTGAACACGAGCGTCACCTTGGCTTCCACCGCTTCGCCCGAATACACGAGCCCGTCCGTCGCGACGGTCGTCGTAACGACGCTGTCCGATATCGAACGCGTCGTGACCGTGAATTCTACTTCGGCGGGCACCGCAAAGTATATAGCGCCGTTTTCGCCGTCGACATCCGAAACATGATCCAACGCCGTCGCCGTAACGCGATACTTTCCTATGCCGTTATCGAACAGAACGCCGTCAAAGTACTCGCGCAACGTGCCCGATATCGCGTCGCCTTTGCCGCCGTCTACGCATTCGTAAAGCTTGCCGCTCTCGACAAACACGCTCGCGACATCGGCAAATTGCGTCTCGGAAGTCGCCTTGGCAAACACGACGGTCATCGCGTTACCGTCCACGCCCTGCTCGGGCAAAGCCAATGCGCCGTTTTCGCCGTAAGCAAAGGTGCTTGCCGTTTCGCCGAATTCGAGCGAATTATGCTTGGTAACTATATTCCACGTTTTGGTCACGACGCCCGTATTGCCGGACGCGCCGCCGTCGGTCACGACAAAGTTGCTGTTGAGCTTAAACGATATTTCGGTCGTTACCGTTATGATCTTATTTATCTCGCCTTTAAGCGTCGTTACCGTCGCGCCGTTAACGGTGTGCTTATAGGTAACGTCTGTCACATAATTGACAAACCCGCGACCGAGCATTTCGATATTTATCTTGAATTCGGGATTCAACGCAATCTCGAATTGCTTGCCGTTGTAAAGCACGTAAGCGAAAAGCGTATTGCCGTCCGTCGCGACGTCGTCCGCAACATACTTGACTTCGGTGATAAACGGCAGCCATTCGCCGTCGCCGAGCGCCACCGCAAGCAACGACGTGCCGCTTTCCGCAGTAGCGGCGTCGAGCTCCGCCTTGGTTATGGAATACGGAGCCATAACGACTTCAGATCCGATAGCCGTGTCGGGCAAAGCAAAGTCGCCTATCATGCCGTTGGCTACGTCCGCGCACTCGATCGATATAGCGTACGTGCCCGCATCGAAAATGTCTTTGGCGACGACATCGCCCTTTTTGAATACAAGTTTAAGTCCGGGATCGATCAATATCGTATCGCCGACGGCGAGCTTAAAGTCGGCTTCCTTGCCGTCCGCCGCATACACATACGAACTGTATACCGTGCCGTCGTCGAACTTGGACTTTACCAAAGCGCGCACGCTGTATTTTTTGCTCGTATCGTCGTATGTGAACGCCGACGAGCCGCTTATCGCCGCCCATGCCGTGCCGTTATACGCTTGCCACTCGGTAACGCAAGCCGTATCGCCGTTTTCGGTATAATTGTGTCCGCTCGGCTGAACTATATCGAACGGAAGTTTGACCGTGCCGCCGTAATTGCCGATGCCCTTGACTACGACGTACGACGCGCCCGCAACGTGGATATTGTTTTCGTATTCGACGGTGTATGCGCTGTCTTTGACCAAGCTCTCGAACCAAGTACTGTTTTCGCCTTCCTCGATCGCGACCGACGAAACCGTCGGCGTATGCGCATTGCCGTTAAACACTTTATCCGCATTGTCGTAAGCTATTTTGACATAACCCGCCGCACCGAACTCGGCAGTAGAGCTTTCGAGCGATTTGGGACGGACGATAACTCTTATGGTGATCGTTCTCGTGCCGTCGCTTGTTTGCACATACGCGCTACCGATATATATGCCCGCGTCGATAACGCAATTGGCATATGAAGAATCGCCAAGATCTTCCGCGTCGGCATTTTCTTTTTCGCTGTCGTATTTATAAAGTTGGAAACTTACCCAACTGTTATAAGGATCGTCCGCAGAACCGCTGACAAGCTGTACTCGCATACCGTGCTCGCCGTGATCGCCGTAAGCCATTGCCATGCCGTACTGGCTGTCGGTTATCTGCAAGTCTATGTCATAATCATTGTTATTTCCGGTATCCGAACCGTAGTAAACAGTTTTGAACGGCGTTTCGTAAATAACGCCGACGCCTTCTTGCAAAACCGCTTTGCCGATATCGTCGGCATTGTAAGTAAAACGGAAATATTTTGAAGGATCTATAAGCTGCCCGTCTTTATAGTTCAAACCGTTTTCACCGTAACCCGTAATAGGCGCAAGATATTCGCTGATATAAATTTCCGCAAGATCTTCGTCGGGAGCTTCGCCGCGTTCGAGTTCACCCGTGACGGTAACGGTTTTCGCGCCCGATATATCGTTGGATGTAGACTTTCTCGTACCATTCTCTCTGATCTTTACCGGACCCGCCAATTTTAATGTACCCGGGGTAAGGAAGTATACGCCGTAATCGCGGTAGTACGCGAGATTGTGCGTGATAAGTCCGCCGCTGAGCGTAAGATCGGCGTTTGCGGTGATACCGCCGCCGACGTTGGACAGGTTGTACGAGATCTCGCCGCCCGCAATTTCCGCTGTTGCGATGGTTGAGCTGTATATACCGCCGCCGCTGTGTCCCGACAGGTTTTTGGATATAACGCCGCCGCCGACGTTAAGTACCGAATTGGTATAAACGCCGCCGCCTTGACCGCTGCCGCTCTTGCCCGCAGTATTGCTTATTATTTGTCCGCCGTCGATATTCAACACGCTTGAAACGGTGCCGTAAACGCCGCCGCCGTCGGCGGCAATATTTGCCGCGATCAAGCCTTTTTTCATAGAAAACTCGACATTTTTGCTCGTAATAAATACACCGCCGCCGAACGATGCGCTATTAACGCTAAGTCCCTCGTTGGCGATAACGTTGCCGCCGTCGATGACTACTCTTGCCCCGCCGCCGCTGGCATAAATGCCGCCGCCGTGCAAAGCAACTTTATTGCCGAATACCGTACCGCCGAACATGTGAAGCTTACCCGCATTAACGCGGATTCCGCCGCCCATATTTCTGTTGCCGTACGCGGTTCCCATAGCTTTGCCGCCTGTGATGATACCGCCCGTAACGACTTTCGTTTCGGTCACGATATCTATTTGCGGGTACCAGCTGTCGGGATCCTTGACGGAAAACGTCATCTCGTCGTATGTATATTTATCCGTTTGCACGTCGTCGACTTCTGTCTTATGCTCAGATGTAGGATCGCTGTCTACCAAAACCAAATCGGCATCGGAAGAGCCTACATACAAAACGCTGCCGCCGATATAATTACTATCCGCATATTTGGAATTATTGAGATCGCGGTCTATAACATGCCCGTTAAGATCGAGAATAACTCTCACACCGATAAGGTTTATAGCTCCGTTACCGACGGCATCCGACGCTTGATTATAAAACCCGTTGCCCGTACCGAATATAGGCGCGGTATCCTGCTCGACGCCGTTAGAAATCGGTCTTTCGGCGACCCAATCGGAATCGAGCCGCACATAAACATACGAAGCGGTCGTAGCACGCGTAGCATACGATTTGCTCCAAGCAGACGACCAGCCCGCGGCTATTTGCTCGCGCGTGCCGCTCAGTATGATAGGCGTTATCTCGCCGTCGACTATATTGTCGGCAACGAGCTTATCCTTATAGCCTTCCACTATCTCCGCAACGGTAGGCGCAGTCGTTTCGTTCTCCGTTCCTTCCGCGCGTCCGAACGCAGGCGAAAACAAACTGATCCCGCCCCACGCAACGCAAAAGGCTACGAGCAACGATAACAATGCGACCGTAACGGCGCGTACCGATAAAACCTTTTTCATTATTTCGATTTACCTCCGTAAAACCTTGCCGCAAGCTCGGCAATATTTTATTAGATATTTGTATATTATCACATTATATCCACGATGTCAACCCCCATCGTCTTATTTATCGGTAAAACCGCAAAAAAATTCATTTTCACGGAAAAACTTTTTCTGCATTCGGAACAACGCAACAATATAAAAGAACGACTCGATGGCTCGGTCGCCCTTTTATCGGAAACAAATATTACGCTATGCTTTGTTGTGCCCAACAAGCGTAACGCTGTGAAAGAGCTCGCATTTATTATATTAACAGCGTCGAAATTCTTCGCTACTCGCGGAAGGACAAGGGCAAGAAACAGTCTAATTTCTCGGCGAGCAAAAAACGCTCGAAATAATAAAAAAGCACGCATTATTTTGCGCGGTAAAATAAGATCGAAATCATCATCCCCCGTTCTGCGATCCTAATTATCCCCGCCGCGCCATTGATACTTTTCGAGATCGACGACGCCGTTTTCGACGGGCACATTTTCTCGTTCGAGCATTTGCTTTTGCTCGTCGGCTCCGCCGAACGCGAAATCGGGCGCGAGCCGTCCGCTCGCGTTCACGACGCGATGGCAAGGGACTTCGCCGAAATACGGATTGACGTGCAAAGCGTTTCCCACCGCACGCGCCGCGCCGTTATGCCCCGACATCAACGCTATCTGCGCATATGTCGCCACTTTGCCGCGCGGCACGAGCTTGACCGCATTATACACGTCTTGTCTGAATTTGCTTATTTGCATATTACGATCTTGCCTTTTGCTTTTGCATCGTCGCGTATTATCTCGCCGACGGACGGGACTTTGATAACGCCCTTATACGGATTTTTGATGCTGTCTATTTTATCGAGCAACGTCGCTTGCACGTGCGACCGCTCGAACGCAAGATCGGTATTTTTCATGACGCAATCTATAAGCTTTAAATTTTTGCAATAGCATAACGGCTGAGTGCCGATTATCGTACAATTTTTAAACGTCAGATTTTTTGCGAACCAGCCAAGATATTCGCCTATCACCGTGCAGTTTTCCACGGTGATGTTTTTACTGTGCCAAAACGCATCCTTTGTGTCGAGCGTGCTTTCGGTTATTATTCCGCCGTCGACATACTGAAAAGAATACTTGCCCTTAAAATCGAGCCTGCGCGCGGTCACGTTTTCGGCGCGGAACAAAAAGTATTCGCTCGTCGCTTTAACGTCGGTAAAGCTGACGCCGTCGGTCGACCAGCCGAATTCGGGCGAGATTATCTCGCTGTTTTTTATCACGACGTGTTTGCACTCGCGTAACGCCTTTATGCCGTGCATTTTCGTATCGGCGATAACGACGTTTTTTGTATACCACAGCGCGGCGCGACAGTTCTCGGTCATTTCGCACCCGTTGAGCATCACGGCGCGGTCGTGCCACAACGGATAACGCAAGTCGAAATAACAATCCTTTGCCTCGATGCGCCCGCATTCTTTGAGCGCGCTTTCGCCGTCCGCTTCGCCTTGAAACTTGCAGTTATGTATTATCACGTTCTCGCACCCGTACAGCGCGCGTTCCTCGTCCATTGTTTTATTTTCGATCACCATTGTTTTTCTCCATGTATGATTAAAGCGGAATATATAGATCGCGCACTATGCGTTATCGATCATCTTATCACGCCCGTCGTAATAAGCAAATACAGCAAATACAGCACGGGCGGCACGGCGTTGACCGCATACAACGCGACCGCATTCCCTATCGACTGCTTGCGCATATTTTTTATAGCCATCATGCCGAGCGTTGTCGCAGTCGCTATCGCGCCGAATATCAACAGCCACTGACTGTCGCCGTTGAGAATATATATATCGGACGAATCGGGGATAAACGAGAACACGTCCGCTACAAACAGTATGGTAAAATTGAATATGTTCGAGCCTATGATATTGCCCGCCGCCGCATTGTAATTTTTACGTCTGCAAAGCTCTACCGACGAAATAAGTTCGGGCAAGCTCGTTGCAACGCCCAAGAACAGCGCGCCCGCAAACGTTTTGCCCAAGCCGAGATTGCCCGCGACGATATCGGTAAGATACGTCATGGCTATCGATGCGGCGATAAGCACGACGGCGCAAACGATAAACCGCACGACCGCTTGTTTGAGCGTAAGCTTTTCGTCCGATTTATCGTCGGCGGCGTCAGACGTTTTGGGCATCTTTTTGACAAACAATACGTACAGCACGAGAATAACGGGCGACACAGCCGAAAACCACGTTATTTGCATCCACTCCGCCAAGTACAACCCTACCGCGACAAGCGCGTACATCGCCAATATAACGCCGAGCGCGAGATAGTAAAACGCCGAGAACTTCTGTTTTTTCAGACCGCGCCCGAATATGAGAAGTATCACGCCGAAAAAGGCAAGGTTTATAAGATCGGATCCGAGAATATTCCCGATTATCATCGAGTTCTCTTTGACTATCCACACTGCGGACAGCGACGTAAACAGTTCGGGCAGACTCGTAACTGCGGCGAGCATGACGCCGCCTATGAACGCGCCCGAAATATTGCTTTTGGCGTCTATGATATCGACGTACTTTCCGAGCTTTATCGAAAGCACGACTATTATCGCGACCATCGCAACGTATCCTATATATACAAGCCAATCGGGCATGACCGCCTCCGAGTGTTTATTTTGCTTTGATCAAGGTTGAGATCCTTCGCGATGCTCGGGATGACAAATGAATGAACGGCGTATATCTTTATCTTTCGGTAAACATAGAATGCTCGGGACAACCTTAGACCGCTTCGCAGTGCAAAAGAATATCGTGAAAATTTTTAATTGCCGTCAATTCCCGATCAGACATTATCTTTCGTAATTATCGGCGATGTACGTTCGCACTCTCAACGGGATACCGAGCGTTGCGCAAAGCGCTTTGCATTTGTTTATCTCGTCGTCGCCTATTACGTCCACCACCGTGAACACGGTGTTCATACCGCGCGCTTTACACGCTTTGGCGAATTCGACGACGGCGGGAAAAGCGTCGAGCCCGTACGCGCTGTTTGTCACTTCGTAATAGCGTTGCGCACTGCCCGCATTGAGCGACACCGACACCGTATCGATATCTGTAAGCTCGCCCGATATATCCCGTCCCGCCGCAAGACTGCCCAAGCCGTTGGTATTTAGCCGCGACCTGTACCCGCGCGCCTTCAACTCCGCCGCACACGTTTTTAACGCGGCGAGATTTTCGGTCGGTTCGCCGTAGCCGCAAAACACGACTTCTTTGTCGGCGAACGGCGCAAGCGCATCGAACGCCGCCATAACGTCGGTCGACGCAGGCTCGTTATCCAACCACAGCGGCGTACCCGCAACGCCGTCGCCGGTATTGCGTATACAAAACGTACACGCATTGCGGCACTTGTCGGTAAGATTGATGTACGCCTTACCGTCCAAAACATAAACGTAATTGTCAGCCATTATCCTATGTTAAAAACTCTTTTGGTATTCTCGTTGGTTATTTGTTCCATGCGCTCGCGCGATAATCCTTTTATCTCCGCAAGAGCATCGCACACATACGCCACGTTTTTCGGATAGTTTTTATGTCCGCGTTTGGGCTCGGGCGTAAGATACGGGCTGTCCGTTTCTATCAACAGCCTGTCGAGCGGCACGGCGAGCGCGGCGCGTTTCAGGTTGACCGCATTGTTGTATGTGACCGTGCCCGAAAACGAGATGTAAAAGCCCTTTTTCACGCAAAATTCGGCGAACTCCGCCGAGCTCGAAAAACAGTGTATCACGCCGCCCTGCGGAAAGTCCAGCGCTTTTGCAAACTCCGTAAACTCGCCGTAGCCGTCGCGCAAATGGTACACCTGCGGCAAGCTCAACTCCCGAGCGAGCTCGTACTGCGCGCGCATCGCTTTTATCTGTCCGTCGCGGTCGGAACCGGGACGGTGAAGATCGAGCCCGAACTCGCCCACCGCTACGACCTTTTTGTTGTTTAAAGCGAGCTCGCGCAAGATCGACAGGTTTTCGGGAGTGACGGTATCCGCGTCGTACGGGTGCACGCCCACCGTTGCGTAAATACGCGCGTTGGCGTTTGCAAGCTCGACGCACGTTCTCGAAGTCGGCACGTCGCACCCCACGCATACAATATATTCAAGACCGTCGTCGGACATGCCGTCTATTATCGATCGCGCGCCGCCGTCGACAGCAAACTCGTCGTCGTAAATATGCGCGTGCGAATCTATCAACATATTTTGTCACCCGCATTGCCCGTCGGCATTACGAGCCGCGGCAAGCCGTCGTCGCCCACCGAGCACAACAGCATACCCTCCGACATTATCCCGCACAGCTTGGCGGGTTTAAGGTTTGCTACGAGCGCCGCTTTTTTGCCTACAAGCTCTTGCGGCGCGTACGCCTTGGCTATGCCCGACACTATCGTGCGACGGCGCGTGCCGTCGAACACCGTCAGCTTTAACAGTTTGTTCGCCTTTTCCACTTTTTCGCACGCTTCGATGTCGACGACGAGTAATTGCGATTTAAAGAAATCGTCTATCGAGATAAGCTCGGACGGCTGTTCGTCGTGCGGCTCGGCGGATCTTTCCGCATTGTTCCGTTCTGTGCTTTCGGCTAATTTTTCCAACTCGGCAAGCTCCTTTTTAATATCGAGTCTGTTGAGGATCGGCTCTATTTCGGTAGTAGCGTACGCTTTGACAACGCCGTACTTTGCCGCCGCGAAGTCTGCGGGAACAGGCAAGCCCAATCCGTCGAATATGCGACGCGGATATTTTGTAAGAAACGGCAACAACAGATTCGCGACGACGCGTATGCTTTCCAAAAGGTCGTACATAACAACGTTGAGCCGCTGTTTCTCGCCCGTCTTGTTGAGCTCCCACGGCTTGTTGGCGTCGATGTACTTATTGGAAAGATCGATAACGCCGAAAATCTTTTCGAGCGCTTTGTTGAACTCGGGCTTGTCCATGTCGGCTCGCACGCCGTTCAAAAGCCCGTCTATCGCCGCAACGTATTCGCGATCGGCGGCGGTAAGCTCTTTTGCGGCGGGCTTTGCTACCCTGCCGTCGAAATACTGCTTGCTCATGGCGAGCGTGCGGCGCACGAGATTGCCCAGATCGTTGACTATGTCGTTGTTTATCGTCGACAGCAACAGCTCGCTCGTGTACGAGCTGTCCTCGCCGAACGGCATACTCGAAAGCAAATAGTACCGCAACGCGTCTACGCCGTATCTGTCGGTGAGAACAAACGGATCGACGACGTTGCCCTTGGACTTGCTCATTTTGTCGCCGCCGAACGTTATCCAGCCGTGACCGTACACGCGCTTGGGCAACGGCACGTCGAGCGCCATGAGTATCGCGGGCCACACTATCGAGTGAAAGCGCACGATCTCCTTCGCCATTACGTGCATGTCGCACGGCCAGTATTTTTTGTAGTTCTCGGCATCGTCCCGTCCGTAGCCGAGCGCCGTCAAATAGTTGGGCAAAGCGTCTATCCACACGTAAATGACGTGCTTGGGGTCGAACGGAACTTTTATTCCCCAATCGAACGAAGTGCGCGTGACCGCAAGATCGTTGAGCCCTTTGTCGATAAAGTTGTTGACCATTTCCTTGACGCGCGAATCGGGCTGTAAAAAGTCGGTTTCGGTGAGCAACTTTTTAACGCGATCGGCGTACTTGCTCAAACGGAAAAAGTAACATTCCTCCTTGGCGTCCTTTACTTCGCGTCCGCAGTCGGGACACTTTCCGTCGACGAGCTGCGAGTTTGTCCAAAACGATTCGCACGGCTCGCAATACTTGCCCGAATATTCGGACTTGTATATGTCGCCCTTTTCGTACAGCTTGGTAAATATGTCTGCGATCGCTTTTTCGTGCGCTTTGTCCGTGGTGCGGATAAAACCGTCGTTGGATATATCCATGCGCTCCCACAGTTTTTTTATGCGCTCGGCAAGCCCGTCGACAAACGCTTGCGGCGTCATGCCCTTTTCGCTCGCCGCTTGCTGGACCTTTTGCCCGTGCTCGTCCGTGCCCGTAAGATAAAACACGTCGTACCCGTCCATGCGCTTGAAACGCGCTATCGCGTCGCAAGCGACGGTCGTATAACAGTGACCTATGTGCAACGCGCCGCTCGCATAGTATATGGGCGTCGTGATGTAGAAAGTTTTTTTGTTATTGGTCTTTTTCATATCATATCCTTATAACGGTAATTATCACTCGCTCCTGAGCGCTTCCACGGGATCTTTCTTTGCGGCGAGCCGCGCGGGGATAAGTCCCGATACGAGCGTGAGCGCGATGCTAATGAGTATCATTATAAACGCAGTGAGCACCGGCAACGCCGCTATCGTGTATATGCCCACAAGGCTTCCCACTATCATATTGATAATAAACGATATCAAATACGTCACGGCGATACCGAGCACGCCGGAAATGCCGCCTATGATAAACGTTTCGGCAATGAACAGCGCCGACACGTCGCGTTTTCTGCCGCCGAGCGAGCGTATAACGCCTATCTCCTTAATCCGCTCCATGACCGACACGTACGTGATTATAGCTATCATGACGGTGGACACGACCAACGACAACGCCGTAAACGCCACGAGCGCATACGTGATTATGTCGATAAAGTCGTTTACCATGTTTATGACGAGTTCGAGATTGTCGGTGTATTTTATTTCTTCCCTGTTCGATATCTCGTTGCCGTCGATGACGATCGAGCCGTCGGCGTTCCACTTGTCGAGATATGCGGTGACGTTGTCCTTATGATCGAAATCGGTAGGATACACCGCTATCCTATTGGGCGTGTCTACCCCGCCAAGCTCGTACTTCATTATCACATAGGTCTTTACGGCGCTTTCGGGCGAGTTGCCGCCCGATAAAGCGCCCTGCATCATGCCGAGCATTTGCATCATGGCGTCCTGTCCGCCAACTATGCTCGTACCGTTATGCGCTTCGCCGTCGAGCTTGTATTTATAATCGAACGTAATGCCGTAACGGATCCCGCCGACCTCGTAGCCCTGTACGCTCGTCAGCTCCTTCTCGTTCATTTTACCGACGATATCCGACTGCAATCCGCTCGCAACGACCGCTTCCGACAGCTTTGACGTATAATAAAACCCGTTGCCCAAACAGCCGTATAAAACGCTGTCCTTGCGCCGCAGTACCGCCGTCACTTTAAGCTCCGTGCCGTCTGTCCAATCGTCCTGCGCTTCGCCGATATACTTGCCGAACCACTGCGTAGTCGTCTTGCCGTCGGGCGTGGTAACGTCCACCGGTCTTGCGTTATCGAACACCGTGTCATTGGGATACCAGGTAAAGGTTTTCCCCATAAGCGTATCGTAAGTTATCGTCGGCACGTCGAGATCCTTATCGTACTTTTCCGCCGCGTCCTCGTTGCCGGGCAGATCCTTGACCGCGCCGTACGCTATGTTCAAAAACTGCTTTTGACTCAAATACCCGAATTGTGCGAGCGTAAGATCGGCAAGCGCATAATCGGAATTCACTACGATCATTATCTCGTTCGCTTCGGTCGGGAACTTGCTCTTTTGCGGGTCGGAAACTATATCGTACTGCGAAAGGATAAAATCCTTATCGTCGGGCATTTGACTGAACCGCTCGGTAAACATTGGTATGTACGACGCGTACGACTTGAACTCGGTCTGACCCAAAAGATCGGTGTACATAGCTATCGCCGTCGACAGCGAAAGTTCCGTCTTGCCGTAGCCTTCGAGCTCGAAATCGGTATATAGGTTATTGGAAAGATTGATCCCGTACGTAGCGTTTATCGCTCTGTAATATTCCTTGGGCATCGACTTTACGTAGTCGAGATATTCGTTGGTTATATTGTTTTGTATTATCGACGAAGTGGCGGTACTGCCGCGCTTTGCGAGCTCGGCGACAAGCCCTTGAACGTTTATACCCTGTTTGACGTCCGTATTGTTCATAATGATATCGGACTTCTCGTCGAACATCATGCCCGACATCAACGCTTCCATATCGAGCGCTTCGGTACTGATCGTTACGGGATTGCCCGAAAGCATATCGTCTTGCATGTCGTGTATGTATCCTTGAACGCCGCTCGACACGGACAGCACCGTCGCAACGCCTATTATGCCGATAGACCCCGCAAAACAAACAAGCACCGTACGTTTGAGCTTTGACAAAAGATTTTTGCCCGACAGCTTGAACGCGCTCCAAAACGACAGCTTGGCTTTTTTGGATACGTGTTTTTTCTTGACGGGCGCAACGTCGGCGTTGCCGTCCGCAGTCGGTTCGGCGACGGCGTCGGTATCGGTTTTTTCGGCGTTTTCGGCTCGATCGACGGCGTTATCGGTCTCGCCCGCCGCAGAAACGAGCGGATCGCTGTCCGACTGAACTTCCCCGTCGAGCAAGCGAATGATGCGCGTCGAATATTTTTCGGCAAGCTCGGGATTGTGCGTGACCATTATCACAAGACAGTGCGTGGCTATCTCGCGGATAAGATCCATGATTTGCACGGACGTTTCGCTGTCGAGCGCGCCCGTCGGCTCGTCGGCAAGCAAAATCTCGGGTTCGTTGACGAGCGCGCGCGCTATCGCAACGCGTTGCATTTGCCCGCCGGAAAGCTGATTCGGCTTTTTGTTATACAGCCCTTTCAACCCGACTTTGTCGAGCGCGTCGTGCGCGCGCCGCACGCGCTCCGCTTTTTCCACGCCGGAAATATTGAGCGCAAGCTCGACGTTCTCGGAAATGGTCTGGTGCGGGATAAGATTATACGCCTGAAACACAAAGCCGATTCTGTGATTGCGATACGTATCCCAATCTCGATCGTTATAGCTTTTGGTGCTCACGCCGTCGATCACAAGATCGCCCGACGTATAATGGTCGAGCCCGCCGATTATGTTCAACAGCGTGGTCTTACCGCAACCCGACGGACCGAGCACGGACACGAACTCGCTTTCGCGAAACGCAAGATCTACGCCCTTTAACGCGCGCACCTTATCGTTGGCTACGGGATAATCTTTTACTATACTTTTAAGTTCGAGCAAATCTACATCTCCTTTCTCGCGACGTGCGTCTGCCGAGTGAACGGTTATAAATGTAATTTATAACGACCGTAAATAATACGCTTATCGTATATTATACACTTATTTTTCGGCTTTGTAAAGAATTACACCGATATTAAATACCGTGCCGCTACGAACAAAAATAATTTTAACGGAGTAAAAATCATGTTCAAACTGTATTTCAACTACCACGACAAAGACGTTGCTTTACTCGACTGCTACGGCTTTTCATTCAGTCCTACGGGTCGTATTATGTACGTCAAACGCAAAGAGAACGGGCGGATTATAACTCAATCGTACTATACGAAGTCCGTTACGGCATTTATGCTCTCGTTCTATTAAGCGGTGTAATTATGTCAGTAGGCAGTTTTAAAGTAACGTATTACGTATGTAAATGCGATAAGTGCGGCAAGGCGTCGGAACCGATAGAGAAAACACGCGCCGAGATATATAACGCCGCACAAGCGGCGCGGTCGATACGCTGGTCGTTCGGCAAGGACGGCAGTACGCTTTGCCCCGAGTGTCGGCGCAAGAATTGGAGCGATAGACACGTAGACCATTTTTCGTATTCATATTTGGGCATTGGATCTAATCGTGAGTAGTTACGCGTTTACCACTTTGCAACGTTGTAGAGTAGTAATTCGATTTACTACTTTATCGACCGACAAAGCAGTCGTGATTCATTGACTACTTTTTTGGTCTGCAAGGATACTCATTTATGGGTATCCTTAACAAGATATTAACGGTTAGCCGCTGTCGATATAAATTTATTTTACATAAGGAGATGTAATCATGGCTAAAAAGGTAAAAAGACAAAATGGTACGTCGGTCACATTGTTGAACCCGTCGGAAAAGGGTCGCAAATATGCGGCAGAGTTGCGCGCGGGGATTCACGCAACTAACGATCAAAAAGTAAAGCGAGATAAAAACGGTTCTCTGATACTATTGACCGATACGGAAAAAGCTTGGCGGTCAGGTTATCTCGCGTCGCGCAAAGATAGTGCGAATTGTTGGAAAGCAAAACAAAAGAAAAGATAATTATCAAACGGATGCGGCGGTCGATTGACTGCTGCATCTTATTTTATTTGACATTATTTTTCTTTTAATGTATACTTATTGTAACATATGTATGGAGCACATTATGAATATTTTTTTAAATGTAGTCGGCGGTATAACTCCCCCATCCGAATACAACTATGACGAAACCCGTGTAAATATTGTCTTAACTGTATTGTTAATTTTAATTATCACTCTGCTTGTTTTGCTAATAAGGTATATTTTAATCAATCGCAAACATGTTCGTAAATTAAAAAATTTACAAAATGAACATGAAGTTTCGGTACAAGAATCTCCTTATTTATCTCCCGACGAACAACAACTTTTAGCTGATTACCGTACTCTTAATGATATAGATAAATTGTCTATAAAGGAAACAATTTTAGCTATGCAAAAAGAGCAACTTATTTCAGATAGAAATTTAAATGATCCTATGTCATAGAAATATACCCGAAAATGGCTACGGGTTTTCGGAATGTGGTCGGAGCGGCACGGGAATTGTTATAGGTCGAATGGTCTATAACATTCTCTTGCCGCGAAGTAGGGATAGCGCGGAACGCGCCCGGCTTGGGCATTGGGTGTGGCAAGGGCAAGCCAAAAGGACGGTCAATCGACCGCCCTTTTCTTTTACTCGTATTGTATTTTAGTTTTGTCGATATTGCTTATAACCATTCTTATATGGTCGGTGTCTGCACTACAATGATAATACCGTTTATCTATGTGGGTAAATATTTTTCCGTTGTATCGGAATATAAATAGCTTCGTTTCCCAATTAACAGCGATACAAGTAATACCCTTATATGTCAACTGATATTTAGATATTTCTCTCATGCGATTACCTTATTCGTAGATAGTCAAAGTGTGTTTGCCGTAATTTTCCGCGAAATACTTTTGCACCCATTTTTTAAAATCGAACTCGTTGCGCTTTATCGTTCGGTCGTAACGTGTATCGAGATATACGGGTTCGGGCAACATTCCGTTTTTCATTACGCCCCATAATATATTTACCGCAGTTTGATTACCGTATGCAAATGCCGCACTGTCATGAAGTATTGCCGTAAATTCTCGGTCGAACTCTTTGTGCTTGTCGTCGCAAAACTCGATTTTGCCTTTGATTGTTATTTGTTCCATGCTTTTACTCCTTTGCCCGTCTCGCCGATAGCACAGCGTTCTTTTTTGATGTTATATCTTATCTCGCCTTTACTATGATGCCGCGCGTCTTGGCTATGTACTGCGCAACCGCCGTAGTAAGTACCATGCCTTTTATAGCTCGGTTCATGTATACTTGACCGTTGCCGACGTCACGCAACGGTGCGTTATGGCTCTCGTAGTCGGATATGGCGAGTATTGCGCGGTAAGCGTTGTTCGCGTGGTTCTGCACGTCGTCGGCGTTGTACGCTTGTAACAGCTCTCGCACAACCGTATCAATACGTTCGTGTCCACGCTCGCGTTCCTTATCATTCTCGACGAGCTTTTTTTCACGCAGTATAAGCGGGATAATCTCTTTCTCAAACTCGGCGCGGGTCATGCCTTGATTTATGAACGTTTCGGCTTCTGCCTTGATTTGCTCGATTTCATTGCGGCGTTGCATGATTATCTTTTGCGCTTCGGCTATGCGATATCTCGCATTCGCCGTGTGCTGTATGTTAATGCGTATTTGGTTCTTTGCTCCGCCGAGATAACGCACCATGCCGTTCATGCAAACAACGCGCTGACATATTACCCGATACTGCACGCCCGTCGAGCCGTCAAAGCTGTTGTTAAATACAACAAATGAGTTATAAGTATCGTCGGCTATCTCAAAGTCGTCGCCGCGCAACACCATGAACGATCGCGCAAAATCGGGTGTGTTCTTGGCTTTGAACGAAGGTCCGCCGACTTCATAAGTGGCATACCCTTCGTCAACGATTTCGTCCGCGATTGCAAACGCTTCGCGGTTGCCGACGGCTTGGTATTGGTTGCCGACCACTCTGAGAATGCGCGACGGCTCGTCGGATTTAACAACCGCGAAGTGGTCTTTCACTTCTTGCCCGTCCGCAAGGAACAACGGCATTTTCTCGGCGGAATAGTCAAGCCCCGCCATAGTAAGCGCATCGTCGACTGTCCGCGCGTTCGTTAGGTCAAGCCCTACCCCGTCAAACATACTGAACCTTTTCAGTATCTTGTCGCGGGTCTTACCGTTCGTCTGATAGTAATTCGTTTTCATGTTCTACTCCTTTGCGCTATATGCGCCGTGACTGTTGTTAGGTTGTCAACCTTGATTACCTATATATTATACCACTTATAAATAGATTTGTCTACTATTTTATAGTACTATCGCAAATATTTTTCAATTATTTTGTGATTTTATCTTTAAATCTATTGACATTACTATTATTTAGTGGTAAAATATCCCTACTTTATAAAGGACGGTGTACGGCTAAACTTGATTAGTTTAACAAAAAAATTGCGCTTTGCAATGATAGAACAAAATGTAAATCAAACAACACTTGCGGAACGAACGGGGCAAACCCAAAAGAATTTATCCAACAAAATGGCGCGCGATAATTTCCAAATCTCGGAATACGAAAAGCTTGTTACCGCGCTCGGTTGTACGCTTGAAATAAATATCGTACTTCCGAACGGTGACAAGATATAGAACAGCTACGGTATAACGCGCGACTGCCAAAGGTCTATCCTTTTAGATTGCAGAAGGCAACCGTCAAGTACGACTACCGACAACGCAAGCACACGGTTTGCCGTAGTACAATGCGCCGTCCGAAAGCAACCCGAAAGGTCTATCCTTTTGAGTTGCTTTCGGCGACGCGGAAGGACTGCGGCAAATGCGGGCTGTCAAGTACACCGTGGAATAAATAGCGAGCTTGCGAGCGGTTTATGCCGCGAAAGGTACTTGACTGACTGCAAGAGTGCGAGATTAGAACGGTAAAGCTTGCTTGTCACTTCCCACGCGCGCGTGGTACGAAACGGAAAGCGGGGGCAAGGCGCAAGCGGCATAGCGCGCCGACCCCGCCCGTGAGAACCGCGCGACGCCGCGACAGCGGCAAGCACAATAACCGCCCGTGTTTGAGTTACACTCGGACACGGACGGCTTTTTAATGCGGTCACGCTACTACGGATATAATTGCCATGAAACTGAAAGGAACGAAAAATCTTACATACACGCAACGGTTACAGCTCGAATATTATTTTAATCAAAAACTTACACGTCAACAAATAGCCGATATAATGCACATCGGTATTGCTACCGTCTATCGAGAATTTCGGCGCGGTAGGTACGAACACAAGGTTCGTACAATTACCGACTGTGTAGGTGATAGATACTATAAAGATGAAATAAGGTATAGTGCGGATATAGCGCAAGCGAAATACGAATTAGGCAAAACAACACACGGACCGCAACTCAAAATCGAAAACGATTTTGAGTTTGTCCGTTATGTCGAGAAACGCATTATTCGCGATCATATTTCGCCTTGCGCAGTATGCGGCGAAATAAAGCGTAATAAACTGTTCAAAACAACTATCAGTAAAACAACTATGTACAGGTATATATCGCTTGGCATATTCATGAATATATCTATGTCCGATTTACCTATCGGACAACGTAAAAAGAAGTATAGAAAACCAAAAGCTAAACGTCCGCCAAAAGGTACAAGCATAGAAAAACGCCCGAAAGAGATTGCCGAGCGCAACACTTTCGGGCATTGGGAAATGGACTGCGTTATAGGAAAACAGCAAACTAAAAACGTTTTGCTTGTTCTTACCGAGCGGCTCACAAGATATGAGATTATCTTTAAAATGCCGAACAAGAAAACATCAAGCGTTGTTAAGTGTGTTAACAAATTAGAATACAGATACGGTAAACGTTTCCGCAAAATATTCAAAAGCATAACGGTCGACAACGGCTCGGAATTCAGCGATTTCAAAGGTATAGAACAATCGATATATAAAGGTAAGCGCGTAACCGTCTATTATTGTCACCCGTATACTTCGTGTGAACGCGGAAGCAATGAGCGGATCAATCGCGATATACGCCGACTATTATCCAAAGGCACTGACATTACGCCGTATACCAACGAACAAATACAAGCAATACAAGATTGGGTGAACGATTATCCGCGCGCTATGTTTGAATATGCAAGCTCTGCCGTAAAGTTTGCCGAGCAATTAGCGGCGATATAATTGCGGTTCGCGCTCTCGTGCAAGCATGTAATGCGCTTGCTGTTTTGTCATTGAATTTAAACTATTTATTGCCACGTTCGACGCGTCACAACCCCCTTGCTCGCAAGGGGGTTGTTTTTCGTTTTGCTTTTCTATCCCGTATTATATCATGCTATAAAATTTATTTCGGAAAATTATCAAAAAACCCTTGACAATTCACCGTGCCGCTACGTCCGCAAACGTCTGCGCGCACGTATAATTTACGCGCGGCGCTCACAAAATAACACCGAGGTCAAAATCATGAGCATTAAAGAAAAAATCAGATCGGCTTTCAAAAAAGCCGCCGACAAAACCGCCGATACCGCCGAGCGCGTGTCGCGCAAAGGCAAAAGCGACAGCGAGCTCGCCGCCGACGAAGTTATACACGAGGAAGTTTTTCCCAAAAAGCGCGCCTGTAAAAAAAGTTCCGCATCCGCGCATAAGACCTGCGCGAAAAAGCCCGCGAGCAAGCGCACCCGCCCCACCAATAACAATTACGAAATGATAGATCCCGACGATAATACCTGCGACACGGGCAAAAGCTGACGATCCGATCTTAAAAACATTGTCGGATAAAACAGCGCAAAACGTTTTATCCCGCAATGCCGCACGATCCGTTCCGAGCAATAGCAACGCACGATCTGTTTTGTCGTTATACGCGTTCTATTTTATCTCGTTATTGTAAAGTTCGCAGACTTCCTCGAAAGTAGGTATGCTCGCCGCCGCGCCGTGACGCGACACGGTAAGCGACGCCGCTTTGGTCGCGAACAAACACGCTTCCTTAAACGAATACATGCCCACATGCGGATATGTGAGCGCAAGCGCGCCGACAAACGTATCGCCCGCGCCCGTAGTGTCTACAACGGACACCTTGCGCGCGGGGATATGCCCCGTCACCTTTTCGCCGTCGGATATCGCCGCGCCGTTTGCGCCGAGCGTGAGCGCCGCATAACGCACGCCTTTTTCCAAAAGTTTTTCCATTGCGGCGAGTTGCGAGCTTTCGTCGCGCGGATTGATGCCCGTAAGCTCTTGCGTTTCGAGCTCGTTGGGCACTATTATATCTACGTTATAATAAAAATCGTCGGGCAGTTCTTTTGCAGGCGCGGGATTGAGTATGGTCGTCATGCCTATCGCCCGCGCTTTTCTCAATGCGTAACCGACTATATACAGCGGCACTTCCAACTGACATAACAACGTGTCCGCGCTCGTAGCGTGTTCGAGCGCCTCGTCGACGTCCGACTTGGTAAACCCCAAATTCGCGCCGCTGTAAACCACAATGCGGTTATCCTTGCCGCTGACCGAAACCATGGCAAGCCCCGTGCTCCTGTTCACCTTGCGAACGAACTCGGTATCCACGCCGTAATCGTCGAGCTTTTGCATAAGCTCCGCGCCCATAGCGTCGTTACCGACCCGCCCGATCATTTTAACGGATCTGCGCCCGTCGTCGTACTTGCGCGCGAGCCGCGCTATTGCTACGGCTTGATTAGCGCCCTTGCCGCCGAGCCCCGTACCGCACCCGTCGGCGAGCAACGTTTCGCCCTTTTTGGGCATTCTTTCGAGTTCGAGCGATATATCGTAATTTATACTTCCCAGTACGTAGATCATCGGTCCTCCTTTACCGCCGCAGTCGCGATCGACGGATCGGCGTTCTCGTCGTCGAGCCCCGACGCGTCGGGCGTTTCTTCGGTCGGAACGGTCGATTGCAGGCTTTGCCCGCTGTGCTTGCGCTCGCGCGAACGGCGTTTTTGTTCGTCGGCGATCTTTTCCATAGCCTCGCGCTGCGAGCCCGACGGTGACTTGATGGAAAACGCTATATTCGTCAAGTGATCGGCTATGCGTTCGAGCGCGCTTGTGATCGAATAAAAATGCGTACCGCTTTCCACGTTGCAACCGCCCTCATTGAGCCGCGCTATATGGTTATTGTCCAAAAGCCGCCGCGTCATATCCACTTCGTCCTCGCGCGCCGCAAACGAATTGAGCCTGTCCACCGCATTGTTTTGGAATATGTACATGGCCTCGTCGAACATCGCCATCACCTTGTCGTACATATCTTCGAGTTCGTCGAGCGCGCTCTGCGTGAATACGCGGTCGTTTTCCTTCATCGCTTGCGCGTCCTCGGTGAAGTTTTTGGCATGGTCGGCTATGCGCTCGATATCCCCTACGACGTGGTGAAGCGATCCTATAAACTTTTCGTCCGTGCGCGTAAGCGACTGCGACGACAGCTTGATAAGGTATTTAGTCACGCCCTTGTTGATAAAATTGATGCGTTCCTCGTCCTTTTCGACGACTTCGCGCTCGGACAAGTCCCGAGTAAGCACCGCGCGCATTGCGCGTTTGAGATTGGTCTTTGCCATTTCCGCCATGTTGTCCACTTCGCGCTTGACCTGCGCGACGGCTATGGGCGGGGTCTGTAAAAACCTGTCGTCTATGTAATACATGCGCGGCGCGTCGTCCTTGCCTCCGTGTTTTTCGCGAACGAGCCGCGACGCGAGCATAGTGAGCGGTTTGATAAACGGCACGAGCACGAGCGTGGTTATCACATTGAAAAGCACGTGGAACAGCGCGACCTGCATTTGCGCGTTGCTCGACATCTTGCCTATCAGCCACACCATGCCGTCTTTAAACACCCAGATAACTATCGTAAACAGCGTCGTGCCTATAACATTGAATAGCAAATGTATAACGGCGGTGCGCTTTGCGTTGGTGCTCGCGCCGAGCGACGCAAGCATAGCCGTGACGCACGTGCCGATGTTTGTTCCGAGTATAACGAACAGCGCGCTCTCCATGGGGATTATAGGAGCGCCGCCGTTGACGGGCGCCGCCATGGTAACGACAAGCGCGGTCATAGCCGCAGACGACTGAAACAGCGCCGTGCATACCATGCCGATAAGTATCAACAATAACGGGAAGCTCACTACCTTAAAAAGATTTTGCAACGCCGCGGCGATGGCTTCGTTTTTGAACGCGCCGCTCATAAGCGACAAACCGACGAACATCAAGCCCAAGCCCGCTATCGCCGAGCCTATCTTTTTTACGGTATCGTTCTTAAAGAACATCATCAAAATAACGCCGACAAACGCGAGTAAGGCAAAATACGAACTGATGTTAAAGCCGGACAGCGCTATGATAACGCCGGTGAGCGTCGTGCCTATGTTAGCGCCCATAATGATGGACGTCGCCTGAAAAAGCGTCATGAGCCCCGCATTGACGAAGCCTATCACCATGACCGTCGTCGCCGCCGACGAGTTGACCAAAACGGTCGCGACGGCGCCGACGCCTATCCCCGCAAAACGGTTATTGCTGATCTTTCCGAACAGCTTGCGCATACCCTTGCCCGCACTGCGTTCCAAGCCCTCGCTCAACATTTTCATGCCGATCATGAGCACGCCGATACCGGCAATTAGCGATAAAACACTGGCGATGATTTCCAAACCGACCGTCCTCTGATGTAGTACTCGCTTATATTGTACAATAGGACGGGGCGCGTTGTCAAGCGCATAAAGACAAGTGCGCGCCCCTGCCGCGCGGCGAGGGCGCTAACATCATTATCCGTCGCGCAACAAATCGATAACGCTTGACTTTGTCTTTGCGCATATATATACTAAGGTTGATCATGATAAAACTATTGCGATTTTTAAAAGGTCATATACCCGCGACGATCGCCGCGCCGATATGCAAGCTCATCGAGGCGATAGCCGAGCTTGCCGTGCCGATGATAGTCGCGAGCGTCATCGACGTCGGGATAGCCGACGGAGATAAAACGTATGTGATCAAGTACTGTTCGGTGATAGGCGTGCTCGCAGTGCTCGGGTTTTTGATCTCGGTCACGGGGCAATATCTCGCGTCCAAGGTAGCGTTGGGCTACGGCACGCGCATACGCAACGCTACGTTCAAGCACATAAACGGGCTTGCGGTGTCCGACTGCGACAAGATAGGCGGCGCGTCGCTCGTGACGCGCGTGACGGGCGACGTGCTCAACTGTCAAAACGCGCTTAACATGTTTTTGCGGCTCGTATTGCGTATGCCGTTCGTGGTAGTCGGCGCGTTCGTTATGAGCATGATAATCGACCCCGTGCTGTCGCTCATGTTTTTCGCGATGACCGTCGTTCTGTCGGCGACCATCGCGTGCGTACTGCGCCTGACGATGCCGCGAATAAAAAAAGCGCAGAAAAATCTCGACGAAATGTCGCGAGCAACCGCGGAGAGCATTACGGGCGCGCGCGTCATTCGCGCCTTTTCCACGCAGAGCTCGACCAAAGCGCGGTTCGACGGGTCGGCGGACGTGACCGCAAAGACAAACATCGGCGCGGCGCGCATATCGGCGCTCCTTACCCCGCTCACATTCGCGGTAGTCAATCTCGCGATAATAGCGGTGCTGTGGTTCGGCGGCGGCAAGGTAAACATAGGCGATCTGACGCAGGGCGAAACCATCGCGCTCATAAACTATCTCAATCAGGCGTTTTTCGTCATAGTAAACATAGGCAACGTGTTTTCGGTTTTCACGCGCTCGGCGGCGTGTGCGGCGCGCGTCAACGAGATACTCGACGCTCCCCTGCCCGACAACGGTACGGAAACCGAGCTCGCCGACGATAAAACGGTATTGCGATTTGATAACGTATCGTTTGCGTACGACGGCGATTACGACGTGCGCGACGTGTCGTTCACGCTCGAAAAGGACAAAACGCTCGGCATAATCGGCGGCACGGGCAGCGGCAAATCCACTATCGTCAGCCTTGCCGAAAAGTTTTACACGCCCGCGGTCGGGAGCATACGGTTTTGCGGCAGGGACGTCGCCGACTACGATATCGACTCTATGCGCCGCAACATAGGGTACGTGCCGCAACGCGCGGCGGTGTTGCGCGGCACGCTCAAAAGCAATCTTTTGATAGCCGACGAGAACGCGCCCGACGAAACGCTCGAACGCGCTTTGGAGCTCGCCCAAGCGTCCGAACTGCTCGCGTCGCTCGGGCTGGACGGCGACATAGCGGGCGGCGGAAAAAACCTTTCGGGCGGACAGCGTCAGCGCGTATCGATAGCGCGTTCGCTTTGCCGCGACAATGTTTTATACTTATTCGACGACGCGACTTCGGCGCTCGACTACAAGACCGAACGCAGTTTTATCGATGCGATGAAACAGGTATCGGGCGCGAAAATATTCGTGTCGCAACGCATAAGCGCGGTTTCGGGTTGCGACGAAATAATAGTGCTCGACGGCGGCGCGGTAGTAGGGCGCGGAACGCACGACGAGCTCAAAGCGTCGTGCCCGCTGTACGCGGAGTTTTGCGCTTCGCAATCGGGTGATTGATATGGCAAAATCAAAAAACAAAATGAATACGGCGACGCTCGGCCGTCTTATGAAATATCTCAGACCGCACGCGGGACTTTTGGCATTTGCTTTTTTGTGCGCGGTTATATCCGCCGCCGCAATGCTGTTTACGCCCGTCATCATCGGCAACGCAGTCGATTGCATAGTCGAGTACAGCGTCGACTTCGGCAAGCTCGCCGTATATCTGTGCGTGCTCGCGGGGCTTATAGCGGCGGTAATGCTGTTTCAGTGGCTTATGAATCTTTGCGCGCAACGCGCGGCGCACTTGACCGTACGCGACGCGCGGCGCGACGGCTTTGCGGCGATCGTCGACGCGCCGCTCAAAGACATAGACGCGCGATCGCAAGGCGATCTCGCCGCTCGCATATCGGTGGACGCCGATCAGATAGCGGACGGCATAGTCCAAGGCTCGACGCAAATATTTACGGGCACAGTGACTATAATCGGCACGCTCGTATTCATGATACTGATAAGCCCGTGGATAGCGCTCGCGGTAACGGTGCTCACCCCGCTGTCGCTGTTGGTATCGTACTTTGTCGCGCGCGGCACGCATAAATACTTTACCGAACAAACTCGGGTGCGCGGCGAACTGTACGCCAAGACCGACGAAACGGTGCGCAACCGCGCCGTTATCGCCGCCTACGGCTATTCGCCTTGCGCCGAGCGCGACTTCGGCGTTATAAACGACGAACTCAAAACGTGCGGATTCAAAGCGACGTTCTACTCGTCGCTCGTCAACCCGTCGACGCGGCTTATAAACTCGCTCGTATACGCGGTGGTCGCCGTAATGGGCACGGTGTTCGCCATAACCGGCGCGGGCGGCTTTATGGGAAAAGTCGTATCGATCGGCGGCATAACGCAATTGCTGTTGTACGCCAATCAGTTCGCCCGCCCGCTCAACGAGATCACGGGCGTTATCACAGAGTTCCAAACGTCGCTCGCCGCCGCGCGGCGCATACTCGATCTTGCCGACATGCCGCCGCAAGACGACGACGGAAAACGATTGGAAAACTGTAACTCCATCGAAATAAAAGATCTCGACTTTTCGTACGTTCCCGAAAAGCCGCTCATACAAGACATGAACGTAAAAGTGCCCAACGGCACGCTCGTCGCGATAGTCGGGCGCACGGGCTGCGGAAAAACCACGCTCATAAATTTGCTTATGCGGTTCTACGACCCCGACGACGGACAAATACTTTTGGGCGGCACGGACGCTTCCGAATTCAGCCGCAGCAGCGTGCGCAAAAATTTCGGCATGGTGTTGCAGGACAGCTGGGTATTTAAAGGCACGGTGCGCGACAATATCGCTTACGGCAAGCCCGACGCGACCGACGAACAGATCGTTGCCGCCGCCAAAGCCGCGCATATAGACGGGTTTATCCGCCGCCTGCCCAACGGCTACGACACGGTCATAGACGACGGCGACGGCATTTCGCAGGGGCAAAAACAGCTTATAAACATAGCGCGCATAATGCTCGTCGATCCGCCCATGCTCATACTCGACGAAGCGACCAGCAACATAGATACGCGCACGGAAAGAAAAGTTCAGGATGCGTTCGACAAACTGCTCCGTCCCGCCGACGGCAAAAAGAAAACGGGCTTCGTCGTCGCGCACCGCCTGTCTACCATCGTCAACGCCGACATTATACTCGTCATGGACGCAGGCAAAATAATAGAGCGCGGCACGCATAAGGAGCTTCTCGAAAAAGGCGGCGCGTACGCGGAGCTGTATAAAGCGCAGTTCGCAAAAGAAGCGCAATAAATCGACGATCGTTATCTATCCGCCACGACCGAAAACCATTTATTCGACGGGTGCGCATCTTTATAGATCGTCTTGCGAATGCCTTCTATAACGCAATCGTAGCGCATGGGCGACACGCACGCAACGTCGGGCGCATGGCGCGTAATGCCGAGCACCTTATCGACACAATAATACTTCCCGTCTTTTTTCACGTACATCGGAGTGACTTCGCCGTTTTCGTCGACAAGCTCGACGACCGAAATATCGATCCTGCGCATAAACTTATTATATGCGCAAATACAAAATTCAACCACGGAGCGAGTATGAAGATTTATGATTCCGTATCGGAGCTGATAGGCAATACCCCGCTGTTCCGCCCGAAAAATTACGAAACGTCCAACGGCTTGACCGCCGCGCTGTTGTTGAAACTCGAATATCTCAATCCCGCGGGCTCGGTCAAGGACCGCGTCGCGCTGTCCGTAGTGACCGACGCGGAAAAACGCGGCGTACTTAAAAAAGGCGGTACGATAATAGAGCCGACAAGCGGCAATACCGGCATCGGGCTTGCGGCTGTCGCGGCGGCAATGGGCTACAAGCTGATAGTCACCATGCCCGACAGCATGAGCGCGGAACGCATAAACCTTATAAAAGCGTACGGCGCGCAGGTAGTGCTTACCGACGGCAAGCTCGGCATGAGCGGCGCCATACAAAAAGCCGATGCGCTCGCGGCAGAGCTCGGCGGTATCGTCGCGGGACAGTTTGTCAACTCCGCCAATCCGCAAGCGCACTACTCCGCCACCGCGCCCGAAATTTGGCGCGACACCGACGGAAATATCGATATATTCGTCGCGGGGGTCGGAACGGGCGGCACGATAAGCGGAGTCGGCAAATTTCTCAAAGAAAAAAAGCCCGACGTGCGAATAGTGGCAGTCGAGCCGTCAAGCTCCCCCGTACTGTCCGAAGGCAAAGCGGGGGCGCACGGCATACAAGGCATCGGCGCGGGTTTTATACCGCAAACTCTCGATACGAGCGTGTACGACGAAGTAATAACGGTCGCAGACGACGATGCCGTGACGGCGGCAAAAACGCTCGGCAAGACAGACGGCGTGCTCTTAGGCATTTCGTCGGGCGCGGCGTTGCACGCCGCAACGACGCTCGCGACCCGCACCGAAAACAAAGGCAAAACGATAGTCGCGCTAATGCCCGATTCCGCAGACCGTTACTACTCCACGAGCTTGTTCGGCAATTGATCTCAACACCTTTTGTCCTGCGCGACAGTCGCAGGCTATCACGGGCGCTTTTTGTCAACCGAAAAAGCCGAATACGCATATTACTTTCTTTTGTCATTCTTAACGTAACGAAGGATCCCGACCTTATTTAATAAAGATGAGATCATTCACTGCGCTTCGCTTGTTAAGAATGACAAAAAGAAAACGCAGTGTAATATGCTACATTTGTTCGGAATAGCCTGTGACGGCTTCGCAACAAACCGCAATAACGAATACGGCGTGACGAGATTTCGCAGAAAGATCGCCGCGCAAGCATTCTTTATTGCGGTCAGCTCGGCATACGCCAATCCGAACGCGGCGAAAACGACACAGACCCTATCTTAACGCCGTCGGGCAAGCACGACCGCTTGAACTGCGCCGCGAAAAACCTTTTATAAAACGTATCGAGCGCTTTATCGAGCTCGGATTGCGGCATGTCGGCGAACGCCGCGCGCAGTAAAAACGCTATCTTGTCGCGCTCGAACCCGAACCTGCAATAATAATAAATAATAAAGTCCAACAGATCGTACTTGCCGAGTATGCTCTCGGTCTTTTGGGCTATCTTGCCTTTTTCGGGCGGCAACAGCTCGGGCGAAATATCGGTATTCAAAATACCGTCGACGGCTTGCCGTGCCGCGCCGCCCAACCGTTCGCCCTCGTACCGCACGAGATATTTTACGAGCGTTTTGGGCACGCCCGCATTAACTCCGTACGACGACATATGATCGCCGTTATACGTCGCCCAGCCCAATGCGAGCTCGCTGAGATCGCCCGTGCCGACCACCAATCCGCCCGTCTTGTTGGCTATATCGAACAGCGTCATGGTCCGCGTACGAGCCTGCGCGTTCTCGTATGTGACGTCGGTATCGGAGTGACCGATATCCGACAAATGGCTTTCTACCGTGCGCTTTATATCCACGGTATCGAGCTTGACGCCGAGCGCGTCGCACAGCGCGCGCGCATTGTTCTTGGTCTTATCCGAAGTCCCGAAGCACGGCATAGTGACCGCGACAATCTTTTTTT
Organism: uncultured Clostridia bacterium; assembly: GCA_947384195.1. Lineage (GTDB taxonomy): Bacteria > Bacillota > Clostridia > Christensenellales > Pumilibacteraceae > Anaerocaecibacter. The sequence goes on along the minus strand of CANDGE010000001.1, from coordinate 58,029 downwards.
TGTCTACCGCGCGGCAAGCGACCAACAACGCGAGCGCAGAATCCAGCCCACCCGAAACGCCTATGACCGCCGTCTTGCTTTTTACGGCGTTAAACCGCGTAGCAAGCGCGTTGGACTGCATTTTGAGAATAAGCTCCGCGCGTTGCGCGCCGTCGTCGCCGCTCGGCACGAACGGATAACGCTCGGGCGCGCGCGACAGCGAAATGCCGTTGCCGAGCCCGAATTCGACTACGGTATACTTTTTGCTCGGCTGTTTGAGCCCGAGCTTGCGCCGCTCGACGTCCAGCTTTTGCACGTCTATATCGGCTATCGCGAGCCCGTTGCCGAACGGCGCGCTTTCGGCAACGACGCCGCCGTTTTCGGCTATCATGTTATGCCCCGAAAACACCACGTCGGTGGTCGATTCGCCTTCGCCCGCATCCGCGTAGATATATCCGCAGTGCAGTCTGCCCGACGCGCCCGCGACCAACAACCTGCGGTAGTCGGACTTGCCCACCACTTCGTCGGACGCCGAAAGATTGACTATCACCGTCGCGCCCGCTCTGACAAGATCCACGCTCGGCGGCGCGTCCGCCCACATGTCCTCGCATATCTCGCAACCTACGACAAGCCCCGTGCCCGCGCACTCGAACAAAACGTTGCCGATAGGCGCGTCCAAGCTCGCGCAAGTTTCCACGCCGTCGAATGCGGGCGTAAAGTACCGCGTTTCGTAAAACTCGCCGTAATCGGGAAGCTCTGTCTTGGGCACTATCCCGAGCACTCGCCCCGCCGACATGCCGATCGCGCAATTATAAAGCCTGCCGTCGAGCGCTATCGGCGCGCCTACGAACACCAGCATGTTTGGGGGCACGGCGCGCGCTATGCGCTTTACCGCATCGATCGCGCCGTCCAAAAGCTCGCGCGTGAAAAACATGTCCATCGCCGTGTAACCCGTAACGCACAGCTCGGGAAACACGACTATTTCCGCGCCGAGCGAGTTAAGCTCGGATATCTTGGCAATAACGGCTTTCGCGTTGTACGCCGTATCGCAAACTTTGATCTCGGGCGTTACCGCCGCACACTTGACAATACCGTATTTCATAATGCTCCTATGCCGACGCCTTGGGCACGACGCAGTCCTTACCGAACAGCCGAGCCGCGCGTATCAGATCTTCCTCGTAAAGATCGTCGTCGGTGCGCTCCACACGCGCCCGCTTTTTTATGCCGAGCGTATCGAGCACGCCGTTCAACGCCTGCAACACCGCAGGCTCGCCCATCGATAAAAACGTATCGTCGGGCGTCACGAACCCGATAAACTCGTCGCGCTCCTTTACCGCCACGCCGCGCGCCAACAACTGCCGAACGCGCGTCGACGTCGGCGACGGATTTTTGCGCAATATCCGAGAAATATTGCCGAGCAACTCCAACCCCGCTTGCGCGACCGCCTGCAAATGCCAAAACTCGCCCTCGTCGGCGCGGTCGGGCGATATCATGCTCGTATCGTATGACGGCGCGGCAACACCGCCTGCGCTCGCATGTTCGTACGTCGGCTCGGGTTCGGGCGCGACGTACGGCTCGAAAGGCGGCGCAAACTCGTCGGGCGTCGGCTCGGGCGCGTATTCGGGCTCGGGCGATGCCGTCCTGCGCGACGGCATTGCGGCAACGGACACGCCCGTGCGCACGGGCTCGACGCTCGCGCGCTCCGGTGATATCACATTATTTTTTTTTTGCTCCGCAGTGCGTGCGGAGTTGCTTTCGAGTGCGGATATTCGTTTTGCCAAATCGTCGACTGCCGTCGCGCCGTAAATGAGCTTTACGAGCGCGGTTTCCAAAAACACGCGCGGGTTGACCGAGTATTTGAGCCCGCTCTCCGCCGCGCCGAGCTCGACGAGCATGTCGGAAATATCGCGCATTTCACATTTTTCCGCGGCGGCGATTATGCGGTCGAGCGTCGCTTTGTCGGCATTGACGAGCGACGCGGCGTTTGCCTTGCCGACCGATTTGGCGACGAGCACGTTTCGCGTGTGGTCTATAAGCTGACGGCTTACCGCACTCATCGACTTGCCGCTTTTGGCAAACCTGTCTATGCACGACAGCGCGCCTTTGAGATCGCGCCCGATCGTGCAGTCGAAAAGCTCGGCTATCGCGCCCGAATCGCCCGCGCCCGTAAGCGCAAGCACAACGTCGGCGGTTATCGTGTCGGCGGCGCTCGCTATCGTGTCGGCGACAGACAGCGCGTCGCGCACACTGCCTTCGCCCAAACGCGCTATCTCCGCCACCGCGTCGGGCGTGTATTTTATACCTTCCCTGTCGTATATACTCGCCACGTGCTTGGCGAGTATATCGGCGGGCACGAGTTTAAAGTCAAAGCGTATGCAACGCGAAAGGATAGTTTGCGGCAGTTTTTGCGGCTCGGTCGTCGCAAGTATGAATATAACGTGCTCGGGCGGCTCCTCTATGGTCTTTAAAAGCGCGTTGAACGCCCCGCCCGTAAGCATGTGAACTTCGTCGATTATATACACCTTATAGCGGCACGCCACGGGCAAATACTTGACCTTTTCGCGGATATCGCGCGCATCGTCCACACCGTTGTTGGACGCCGCGTCCATCTCTATTATATCGACGTTATCGGCGGCAAGCTTTTTACAGACCTCGCACTCGCCGCACGGACTTCCGTTTACGGGGTACAAGCAGTTGACTGCCCGCGCGAATATGCGCGCGCACGACGTTTTACCCACGCCGCGACTGCCCGTGAACAAATACGCGTGACCTATCCTGTCGAGCTTGATCTGATTGGTGAGCGTCGTTATTATCGGATCTTGCCCGATAACGTCCTCAAACCTTTGCGATCTGTACTTTCTGTAAAGCGTTGCCATACGGTTATTATAATACCGTTTGCGGTTTTTGTCAAGAGTTATTGAGAGCTAACGCAGACGAGTCGAGACGAATTCGGAATATGTACTTCTTTTTTTATTCCGCACGTTTTTTGCCCGCCGAATGATATCGCCCCATTATTTCACATTCGACTCGATCTCTCTGCCTATCAATTCGTCCAACGTTATTCCGTAATAATCTGCTAGCCGCACACAAAAATCGATGTTCGGCAATACCTTTCCGTTCTCCCACCTACTTAAATTGGCATTGCTAATGCCGGTATCGGTGCCGACTTGCAATAACGATTTATTGCGCTTAACTCTGTTATATTTAAGTTCTTCGCCGTAATTAATCATGATCATATCCCTTCCCAACGACTAATATTTTGCCGAGAAGTTCCGATCAATATTGCCAATTCCGATTGACTTAAATTTGCTTTTTGCCTATGAAATTTAAACTCATCTCCATAATCGCACATAAATCACCTCGATGAAAATTTAACACAAAAATCTGTGATTTGCTTGACTAACACATATTTGTGTTTAAATAACATTACAGAGATAATTCACTGTGCTACGCTTGTTCGGAATGACAAAGAAATATCGCGCTACATTTTATTGCATTATCCTTTTATCAATATTCTACAATAATGTAGAAGTCATGAAAATCTTAAAAGTCTATGATAGAATATACGTACGGGCAACACAATATTTTCTTCACTAAATAACATTAAAAGGAGAAGAACTCATGGAAAACAAAAATAACAGATGCAGTCGTTGCGAATATTTCGACAGATATTATTTAAAAGGCGTAACTCGTTTCAGCGAAACCGACTGCGGGCGGTGCTTTAAGAAACGCGCATTTACAAACGCAAAAGACGGCTGCGAAAATTACAAACAAAAAACGCCGCACAAAAGACACGTTCTTTTGATCGAACATGCGCTGAACGACATATTGACCGAATTGAGCGCTTTGCGCTTATCGCTTGAATCGGAGAATTCGGAACTTGAATAACGGAATGAGATCACACGTTTGCAAACTGTGCGATAATTGCAAACGACTGTATAGATTAGAATACAGAAACTATTGTACCGTAAAATACTTTTGTACGATCCGTGATCGTATTACGTTACGCGACGATAGCTGCGAAAATTGGCAAAAACGCGTCAAAGCCGACGATCTTTCGCCGCAACGCATAGACGACGTGATTGCGGACGTCAAACGGATCGGCGAGCTGTTGAGCGATCTGAAAGAATGACGCGATTGGCACGTACCGCCGTTAAAATCCAAATGCGGTTATGACCGTGCCGAGCGCGACCGAAAGCACAAACATCAATGCGATTATCAACACCGTATTTTTTACGGGGCGGTTTTGCTTGACGAGCACGGCGTAGCCGATGCCCGCGCCGACGGACAGCCCTGCGACCGCGCCGCCGAGATTGAGCCCGCCGACGACGTACAGCTCGGTCAGTACGACGGACGCCGCGCAATTTGGTATAAGCCCGACTATGCCCGCAAGCAACGGCTGAAAGTACCCCGTCGAGCCGATAAATTCCGCAAGCCTGTCCTCGCCGACGTAATACACCGCCAAGCCGAACGCCGCGTTGACTATGAATATAAACAGTATAACGGTCGCGGTATGCAACAGCGGGTGCTTTATGTACAGCCGCCAAACGCGCGCCGCCTTTTGCTTGCGCGTAGCGGTTTCGTCGAGCGGCGTTTCCTCTTCGAGCGCGTGGTGATGACAACCGTGTATGTGCGCGTGCGCGTCGTGTTCGCTTTCGCCGTGGTCGTGCGGCGTTTCCCCGTCGTCATGTCCGTTGACGTGCTCGTGCGCATGCTCGTGTTCGTGTTCGTGTTCGTGTTCGTCATCGGCTTCCGTATCGCCGCCCGCACCGAGCACGACGGGAACTTTTTTATGCCTTTCGATAATTTTTTCCACGCCGAAAGTCGCGTACCCCACTACGAGCGCAAAGCATACTTTTATCAGTATCACAGGCAATACCTTGGTCACTCCCGCATAGCTCGACAGCATGATCGGGAGCGCTTCGTCGGACGTGGCGATATATACCGCGAGTATCGTGCCGAGCGCGATCTTGCGCTTGCCGTACAGCTCGGTAGCGACTACCGAAAACCCGCACTGCGGCACTACTCCGACGGCAGTGCCTATGAGCGGCGCGAGCCCGCCCTTTAATATCCTGTTCGCCTTTAATCCGTTGGACTTGTATTCCAGTATCTCGATCAAAAAATTCATGATGAGCAGGAACGGCAAAATTTTAAGCGTATCCAAAAACGCATCGAGAAAAACTTCGCCCATCACTCGCTCCTGCTCTCCGCATAATTGCTTTCTATGAGATCGGCTATCTGCTTGGCGGCGCGCGGACTGCGTCCGCCTTTTTTGAGCGCGGCAAGCTCGGCGACAGCGGCGTACTCGTCGTGCCACTTGATGGAACGCGAGCGCAGGATCTGCTTTAAAATATCCACAAACCCGTCTTTATCGGGATTGATATACGTTATAACAAGCCCGAACCTGTCGAACAGCGCGAGCTCCGCCTGAACGTCGTCGCCGCGCCGCGCCGCGTTTTGCTTGTCCGTTTCCTTAAACAAATGTCTGCGGTTGGACGTGCAGTATATCAGGGTATTGCCCGCAGGCGCGTCCAGCGAGCCTTCGAGCGCGGTCTTGAACTCGTCCGCGCCTACGTCGTTATCGTCGAATACGAGATCGTCGATAAACAGTATGAATTTTTGTTTGAACCCGCCGAGCTCGGCGCGGAGCTTGGGAAGCTTGCCTATCTCGCCGCGCGCGAGTTCTATGACCTTCAATTTGTGTCGGTATTCGTGCGCGACGGCGCGAACGGTCGTGGATTTGCCCGTACCCCTGTCGCCGTACAAAAGCGTGTGGAACGCGGGCAAGCCCGCAATAAAATTTTCGGTATTGCGAACTATCTCCGCTTTTTCTTCCGCGTAGTTTTTAAGATCGGACAGCCTTACGTCGCCGCACTCGACGGGCGTAAGCTCGCCGTCGCGATACGAAAACGCACTGCCCGCCGCAAACCGCCCGCAACCGTTGACCGAATAAAACGCGACCAGCTTTTCGTACGATACGGACATTCCGCCGAACCCGAATTTGGGAAAGAAATCCTTAACGTCGTCGGTAATAAGATCGTCGGGCTTGACGAGCGACAACTGCTTGAACGTGACAAGCTCGTTGCGCACCTGCGCTTTAAGCCTGTCGTTTATTCGATCGCCGTGCGCGACGGCGCGACTGAATACGTTATCGTCCGTCAGGATAAGCGTTTTTATAAGCTCGCCCGTCGTGTCGCAGCCGTATTCCGCCACCGTGCGAAACACTCGCGCCGCAAGCTCGACGCGCTTTTCCGTTTCCGTGCACGCGCAAAGCTCCGCGAGCGGGCGCACCGCCGCCGCCGCGTCGTTAAATACGCTTATAGAGTTGTAACGCAGTTGAATTTCGTCCATAATATAAACGGCGCATGACCGTGCATGTATTTTAACATAAACGGCAAAGCATGTCAACGGGAATAACGCACGGCGTTTCACGTTGCGCGGACATTCGCGCGCATTTGACAAAACAAGACAAAATACGCTATACTGTTATCATGGAAAAAATATACACGACAGACGACCTTATACAGGCGGTAAACGAATACGGCATAATGCCGTTTTGGGACGAAACGGGCTTTTCCGCATCGCAAATGAGCGGCGTGAGCTTTATGAAGCTGTGGAACGTTCGCGAAAAAGCGGTCAACACCAACAAGATAGCATACGGCAAATTTATCAATAAAAAAGCGACGTTCGTTTCGCTCGACGTTTTTCCGTACCTTTGCGCGTTGCGCCGCGACGGCTACGACTTCGACTCGCTCACCGACGAAGGCAAAGCGCCGCGACGCGAGATCGACGTGATGAACGCCGTCGGCAATACGCCCACCCCGTCGTATACGCTCGGCAAGTCGCTCGGCATGAAGGGCTACGACACGACTGTAACGTCGTTGCAAAACAAAACGTATTTATGCCTTAACTTTAAAAAGAGCTCGATGGGCACCGCGCTTTTGTGCCGACCAGAAGACGTTTTCGGTCATGACTTCGTGCGCGGCGCATACTCGCTGTCCGCCGAAGAAAACGCCGCCGAAATATTAAAGCGCGCAAAAGGCTTGACGTTGCTTGACGAAAAGATCAAAGCCAAAGCCCTATTGCCCGCTGTGTGATATACCGCTCGTTTATATACAAAAACGGCAAGCGATCTTACGCGCTTGCCGTTTGTTTTATTCGATCGAGAACCGATACGACATGATCTCTTTGTACGGCTTTTCGGGCGTACATATGCCGCAATCGTCCGGACATGCATGTATTCCGTCCGGATGATACTGACACTCGAAGCATATCGACTTGTATCCGCCGAAATTATCGCCGTACACCACTGCGCACGGATATGTCGTGGACACTTCGAGCTTGATACCGCTGAGCGCGGAATACAGCGAGCACGCTATCTTATCCAAGCCGCGCCCGTCCAAAAAGAACGGGTGGTCGTAGCCGTGCGTAAACCTTTGCACGCACTCGGCGTTTATATAGTCGCCCACCTTATGCGGCTTGCGGAAATCGAATTCCGTCGGCACTTCCGCTATTTTTTGCACTATCAACCGCTCGTTCAATACGCCGACGCGCGACGCATTCAAAAACATCGTCTGCTCGGTCACGGGCTCGCGCAGATCGCCCGACATGTCGAAATATACATGATTGGTCATGTTCATGAGAGTCTTGCAGTCGGGCGTCGCTTCAAACGTCACCGAAAGCTCGTTGACGGCGTTAAGCAGTTTGTACGTTATTACCACGTCCACATTGCCGAAGTATCCGCCCTCGCCGTCGGGGCTTTTGCAAGCGAACGTCACGACGGTATCGTCCTTGTTTTCGACGACCGTCATATCGAAAACTTTTTTATGCAGTCCCGTCGCGCCGCCGTGAAGATTATCGACGCCGTGGTTGTTTTTTTCGAGCACGGCGGTTTTTCCGTCTATCGTGAAAGTCGCGTTCTCTATCCTGCCCGCAGTACGCCCGACTGTCAAGCCGTGGTGCGCCGTCGCATAGCCGCTTTCGGGCAATCGCGTGACCTCGCGCGCAACGCCGTCGCGGTCGGGCGCTTTTATGCTGACGATGCCCGCGCCGAGCGCACACAGCGTAACGCAAAGCCCCGCGTCGTTTTTTAGCGTAACGGCTTTATTGCCGTCGAACTCGTGTTTCAATACGTTCATATCGCTTCCTTTATGTCGGTAGAGAGAAATGTCTTTGATTATTATATCGCCGATAATTCTTAATTACTTATCGTAACCCTTGGGATTTTTGGTCTGCCAGTTCCACAGCGACGCGCACATCTCGTCGATCCCGAGCTCCGCACGCCAGCCGAGTTCTTTTTCCGCTTTGCCCGCATCCGCATAGCACGCGGCGATATCGCCCGCGCGGCGCGGCTTTATCGCATACGCCAGCTTATGCCCGCACGCCTTTTCAAACGCACGGATAACGTCGAGCACGCTGTAACCTATGCCTGTGCCGAGATTATAAGTGTACACGCCCGCCGCAGTCACCTTTTCGATAGCCGCGACGTGTCCTTTGGCAAGGTCTACCACGTGGATATAATCGCGCACGCCCGTGCCGTCGGGCGTGTCGTAATCGTCGCCGAACACGCCGATCTCTTTCAGCTCGCCGATAGCCACCTTGGCGATGTACGGCGTGAGATTGTTGGGTATGCCTTTGGGATCCTCGCCTATAAGCCCGCTTTCGTGCGCACCGACCGGATTGAAATACCGCAACAGCACTACTTTCCACTCGTTGTCCGACGCATAAACGTCGGAAAGCATGATCTCCTGAAAATACTTGCTCGTGCCGTACGGATTGGTCGTGCCGCCCGTCTTGCAGTTTTCGTCGAGCGGGAGCTTTTCGGGCGTGCCGTATACCGTCGCCGACGACGAGAAAACTATGCTCTTACAGCCGTGCGCGCGCATAGCGTCCAAAAGCACGAGCGTCCCGACAAGATTGTTGTCGTAATATTCGATAGGCTTTACGCACGACTCGCCTACCGCTTTAAGCCCGGCGAAATGTATGACGCTGTCGATCTTATTCGCTTTGAATATTTTATCGAGCAAAGCGCGGTCGCGCACGTCGCCCGCATAAAGCTTTACGGTCTTACCCGTTATTTTTTGCACGCGCTTAACGCTTTCCTCGGACGCGTTGCAAAAGTTGTCGATAACCACGACTGCGTGCCCCGCGTTCAAAAGCTCCACGCATGTATGCGAACCGATGTACCCCGCTCCGCCCGTCACAAGAATAGTCATACTGTTTACCTCCAAAAAGAGAAAGAGTTAGTGTTTTTTTCGACCGCCGTCGATCTGCGATCATTAATGCTTTTCAAGTTTACGCCTTTTCCACCGTTATTCCGTCGGCGATAGACGCTTCGTATATCTCCGCGGCGTAGCCCGTCGCTTTTTTGTATTCGGACAGCACGTGCGCTTTGAACGCATCCAAGCCGTCGGTCTTGACGAGCGACACCGTCGACCCGCCGAACCCGCCGCCCGTCATGCGCGAGCCCGCGCACGCGGGGTGCGATTGCGCCGCCGCCGCAAGCGCGTCGAGCTCTCTGCCCGTCACCTCGTATAGCTCCGCGAGCGAACGGTGCGACTCGTTCAACAGCTTGCCGAGCGCGACCATATCGCCGCGTTTCATTGCGTCCGCCGCCTTATTCACGCGCACGCATTCGTCTACGACGTGCTTTGCGCGCTTATACACGACGGGCGAAAGCAACGCCTTATGCTTTTCAAGCGTTTCGCCGTCGAGCTCGGCAAGCTCGTTTATGCCCGTAACGGGCTTTAAAATTCGGAGCGCGGTCTCGGTCTCCACGCGGCGTTCGTTATACTTGCTTTCCACAAGGCTGTGCGGCTTTTTGCAATCTATGATGACGAGCGTGTGATCGCCCGTATCGATGGGCACATACTCGACGCCGAGCGTCGAACAATCCAACAACATCGCTTGCCCCGCTTTGCCGCAAGCCGATGCGTATTGATCCATTATCCCGCAGTTTACGCCTATATATTCGCGCTCCGCGCGTTGCGCTTCGAGCGCGATCTTGACGTTGTCGACAGGAGTATCGGTCACCGCGCACATAGCCGCGATCGTCGACACTTCTATCGCCGCCGACGAGCTAAGCCCGCTGCCGAACGGCACGGTGCAATCGTGCAACATGTCGCACCCTATTATAGGATGCCCCGCCTTCTTCCACATAGCCAGACTGCCCGCAATGTAATTGCCGTAATCGAGCGAACGATATTCGTCCAGCCTGTCTATGTCGAGAGCGACCGTTTTATCGAGCGTTGTCCACCTTACGTTGACGGTGTTCGTGCCGTTTTTCCGAACGTACACCGTATTTTTGAGCGACAGCGCGGCGGGAAAAACCTTGCCGCCGCAATAATCGACGTGCTCGCCTATGATATTGACCCTGCCGGCGGCAGTCGCCTTGTATTCGTATTCGCTCGCCGTTTTTTGCGAGATCTCGTTTCTCATATCGTTCTCCTTAAAGCGCATGGCGCAAGAAGTCGACGGTCAAAGCGTCGTCCTTGAACACCGCCGTGTTTTCGAGTATGCGCGAGCACACGCTGCCGAGCTCTTTTTTTACCGCTGCGGCGACAGACGCTTTATCGCGCTTGCCTTGCGTAAGCTCCGTTATCTCGCCGAAAATAAACGCATAGTCGGACAGCGCCTTAGGCAAAGCCTTGCCCGCGCAAATTATATCGGCGATCTCGTCGAGCTCCTTTTCGAGCCGCCCGGGCAAAATGAACAAGCCCTGCGCTTCGATAAGTCCTATCGATTCCTTTTTTATCACGTGGAACTCGGGATGCGCGTGAAAAACACCGTCGGGATATTCTTCGGAAGTGATGTTACTGCGGAGTATTACTGTCATTTCGTAACCGCGCTCGGTCTTGACGACGGTCGGGCTTATCGCGTTGTGCACGCCGTCCTTGTCCTCGTGTATAATGCCGAGCTCGGGCGCGTCGAACGCCACCCACGCCGCGCGTATCCTGTCCGACACGTCCGTTATGTTGTCGCGGTTTTTGTCTACGACGCGCACGGCCGTGCCCGCCCAATCCAACACTTCGACGGTCGCGCCCGTCGTTTTGTCTTTAAGCGTGTGCTTTGCGCCCGCCTTGTGCAACGGCAAACGTTCGCCGCCGCCCTGATAATGATCGTGCGCCAACACGCTTCCGCCGATACGCGGCAATGCGGCGTTACAGCCTATAAAGTAGTGCGGAAATCTGTCGGCAAAATCCATGAGCCGCCCGAACGTTTCGCGGTCGACGTGCATGGGGATATGCTCGTAGTTTACCGCGATGCCGTGCTGATAAAAATATCCGTACGGCGAGTACTGCCAAAACCAATCCTGCCCGCCGAGTTTGAGATCGACGGTACGGAGCGTGCGCTTTGCCCGACCGCCGAAGCCCTCGTTTTGATGGCAAATACTGCATGCGGGATATCCGCCGCCGACCGCGTTGCCCGCCGCCGCTTTTTTGGCGTCGCGAAATTCGGGCTTAGCTTTGTTTATCGTGATTATAAGTCCGTTCTCTTCAAATCGCGGATTTTTATCGAGCGCGGATTTTTTGACATAGTTGTTTGCGACGCAATAGTCGTAAAGCATTTCCGTCGCCGCCGTGCCGCCTTCCTTTTTTTCGAGATACAAAAACACGTCCTCGAGCGCGTGCGGATTGAGCGACAGCTCGCCGAGCACCGCGTCGCAGTATTTTTCGGCGTCGGAAATATCGAACAGCCCCGCCGCGACAGCGCTATTGACAAAACCGTCGACAAGCTCTGCGATCGGCGCGTCCGCAACAGCGCCCGTCGGCGGGAACGCAAGCCCCAATATGCCGAGCACGCCGTTACGCGCATAGTCGTAGTTTTTTCGGGTGAGCCCCAGCTTTTTGGTCGCGTAGTCGACAAGCCTGTCGACGCTCTCATGCAATTCGTTCATGAACACCGCCTTATTGAAAGTCCTTTCGTGTATTCTACCAAATTACATATTATTATGCAAGAATTATATTTACCGAAACAAGAAAAATTTTTACAATTCCGTTGACTGCCGCCCGCCGAATATATTATAATGTGAGCATGAGCGCGACCAAAGAACAACGTGTATACGGCTGCGGCGAACGAGTGTGGGCGGGAACATACAAAAACTCGCAAAACACATTGCATTGGCACAACGACTGCGAGCTGATCTATGTCGAACGCGGCGCGGTCGACGTTTACGTAAACGGCGAAACGCACGCGCTCGGCGCAAACCGCGCGATGTTTATCCAAAGCGAACTCATGCACAGGATAAACGCGCAGACTGCCGACACCCTGCTTAAAACCATAATATTCGACTACGGCACGATAAAAGCGTTTGCCGACGGTATAAGCCTGCGCTCGCCCGTGCTTTCAAACTCATACGACATTCCCGAAACGTATGCCGAACTGATGACCGAATTGACCGAACAAAAGCCGTTCTATATCCAAGCCGCGGAATCCGCCGTCGTTCGGCTTATGGTCGAAATACTGCGCAACGAAACCACCGAACCGACAAAGCAACGCTCCAAAGCCGACGCAAAGCTCAAAGGTTTATTTGCGAAGATACGCGATAACTACGCGGACTATACTCTCGCCGACGCCGCCGCATTCATGAACATGAACCAAAGCTACTTATCGCGTTTTTTCACCGAGCGCACGGGAATGCATTTTATGCGCTACGTAAACGGCGTGCGCGTGGAAAACGCGATAGACATGCTCGAATGCGGAGATAACAACGTGACAGAAGTCGCTACGGAATGCGGTTTCGGTACTATACGCAACTTCAACAGGATATTCAAGCTGTTGACGGGCTATTCCCCGTCGGCGTTGCCTAAGGGCTACACGTTTACGGACGCAGTCCGCTTTGACGGCGCGCACGCCGATCCCACACTGTTCGGTTGCGAGCTCACCGAAAGCTCGTCGGACAAACGCACATCTCCGCAAACGTAAAATCGGTCGCGCATCAAAAGCTCGACCGATTTTTTTATTTTTGTCTTTTCAGCACGACAAGCCGTGTCGGAGTATTCTCGTCGAAGTCGCTACGGTCGAGTTCGAGTTCGGCGACGTCGTCTTCGACGTACTCGCCGTCAAACGCGCGTATAAACGCATCGGGCTTGTCGATATCGAGCTCGCAATGCTTGATCTTGTAATGCATCGGTATCACTATCTGCGGCATCAGTCTGTCGACGTATTCCTTGGCGAGTTCGGCGTCGACCGTGTAATTGCCGCCGACGGGTATCATCAGTACGTCGACGGGCAACAGCCGTTCTATGAGCTCGGGACTGCACGGCTCGCCTATATCGCCCATATGACAAACGCTCACGCCGTCCATGCCGAACTTGTAGATAATGTTCTTGCCGCGCTTTGCGCCTTCCTCGTCGTCGTGAAAGGACTGTATGCCCGTGACGTGCACTCTGCCTTCGTACTCGAACTTACCGGGCGCGTCGTATACCTGCTTATAGGAATCGACGCCCTCCAAATAATTGTGGTCGGCATGTCCGTGCGACACGGTGACTATATCCACTGTCGGCGCGGTAAACCCGTACCCGACCATATCAGGATCGAACGGATCGGTGAGCACCGTTATACCGGTGCTTTCCGTCAGCAAAAACGCCGAATGTCCCAACCATTTGATCTTCATTTCGATTTGTTCCTTTACCCTTGATTTTTATTCGGAAAAGCGCGCCGACAGTTCGACGGCGCGTTCCATCTGTCCTGCCGCCTGCGACGACATGACGTATACCAATTTTATATCTACCCCGTTATCGGTCAGCGAGATCTTGCGTTCCGCGGTCGTAACGGCGAATCTCATTTTTCCGTACGGCGTGGCGAGCAACGTCTCGGTATCGACGTCGCTCAAAACTATGTCGTAACTCATGACTCCGCGCGCGGACACGCGTGTGCCGCTCTTATCATGCTCGACTGTAAAATCGTCGTTCCCCATACAAAACCGCAAAACAAAACCGCCTGCCTTTTCGACAAACTCCCCCGCACACTCTACGGGCTCTCGCTCCGACGCGACTGTGACCGCGATCGGTCTACTTCGTGGTTTTGTTCCGCTATCCATAGTTATATCATACACCATTAAACCGAATATGTCAACAACCGACGCAACGTTTTATTGCGTCGCAATCGTTTTACTTGCGCAATATCATCGCTTTGATATCGTTGACCGCCGTGCGTATCTTTGCATCGGTAGCTATCTGCGCGGCTATCTTGTCGCGCGCGTGCATGACGGTGGTATGTTCTCTGCCGCCGAAGTACTCGCCTATCGCGGCGAGCGGCAACGTCATCATGTCGTTAATCAGATATATAGCTACCTGACGCGGCACGACGACCTCTTTGTTTTTGCGCTTGCCGAGAACGTCCGTTTTTTGCGCGCCGTAATACTTACACGTACAATCGACTATCTCGTCCGCCGTTATTTCGTCGCATTCCTGCACCCTGTAATCTTTGAGCGCTTCCTGACAAATGGCAAGATCGACCTTGCGCTCGTACAGCTTTGACAGGAATATCACTTTCGTGAGCACGCCCTCCATTTCGCGGATATTGCTCGTAACGTGCTCGGCTATGTATGTGAGCTCGCGAACATCGATGTTCTTTTTCGCGCTCTGCGATTTTTTTTGCAGTATCGCTATACGCGTTTCCAGATCGGGCGGCTGAATATCGACCACCATGCTCGACGCAAACCGCGAACGCACGCGATTATCGAGATCGGGTATATCCTGCGGCTTGCGGTCGGACGCGAAAACCATCTGCTTGCCCGCGTTTTTGAGCGCCTCGAACGTATGGAATATCTCCTCCTGCGTCGACGGCTTTTTGCTCAAAAACTGTACGTCGTCTATCATCAGCAGATCGATGTTTCTGTACTTGTCGCGAAACGACTGATTGTTTATGCCGTTGGCGGTGCGTATGGACGCTATGAACTCGTTGATAAACGTGTCGGTCGACACGTACAGCATTTTTATGTTGGGGTGAGTCATGCGCAGGTCGTTGCCTATCGCCTGCATGATGTGCGTCTTGCCCAGCCCCACGTCGCCGTAAATGAACAGCGGATTGAACTGTTCGCCGGGGTTTTCCGCGACGGCGAGCGCAGTCTCGTACGCCATACGATTGCACTTGCCCACGACAAACTCCGAAAAGTTATAGCGCGGATTTAACACGCACTGCGAGCCTGCGCGCGGCTTAGGCGGCGGCGCGGGCGCGGTATCTTCCGTTTCGTCCGTTTTTTGCGGACGTTCTTCTTCCGAAATGATGACGACCTCGGACGGCGCGTCATCTATCTCGCGCAACGCGCGTTTAAACAGCGGCAGGTATTTTGCAATGACCTCCGTCTTAGCCCCCGCCGTCGGCGCGCACAGCACCAAAACGTCGTCCTCCACCTTTAACGGCCGAAGCGGCTTTATCCACACGTCGAAGCCCAACGAATGCACCTCGACTTCTATTATCGACAGCATTTCCTGCCAAACGATATCCAAGCTTTTCATATTGTCAAACACATATCCTACGCTTTAAGTATACAACAACCGTCGCGTAAAAG
Source organism: uncultured Clostridia bacterium (assembly GCA_947384195.1). Classification (GTDB taxonomy): domain Bacteria; phylum Bacillota; class Clostridia; order Christensenellales; family Pumilibacteraceae; genus Anaerocaecibacter. The sequence continues at coordinate 42,536 of CANDGE010000001.1, read as the reverse complement.
CAAGTATTTACGCAAAAATCGAACGGGCGACGTTATTTGTCGGATATCTCGCCGCGCTCTTTCATGCCGACGGCGGTCTTGTATATCTCGCTTTTCGCCACATGCCTGTCTGCGGCTACCTTTTTTACCGCGTCGCGCAAGCTGTCGCCGCCATCGACGTAACCGCGTATATGTTCTTCGACCGATATGCCGTCGAAAGTCGGCGCGCCGTCGCCTGCCACGACTATCGCAAACTCGCCCTTTTCCGTGATGTCGAGCTCGTCGCCCAGCCTGCCGCGAGTCACGCTCTCGAACTTTTTGGTCATTTCTCGGCAAACAGCGACATCGCGCGCGCCGAACGCTTCGTACAAAAACGCCAGGTCTTTGCGGATATCGTGCACGGCGCTGTAAAACACCAGCGTGCACGGCACATGCTTGTACGGCTCGACGAATCTCCGCCTGTCTATGTTCTTTTCGGGCAAAAATCCGAGCACGGTAAACGCGCGAGTATCCAAGCCCGACAGCACGAGCGCGTTTACTCCTGCGCACGCGCCGCTGACCACCGTGTATTCGAGCCCCTTTTCTATAACGGCGTCGATTATCGCCCGACCGGGGTCGGATACCGTCGGCATACCCGCGTCGGAAACGACGGCGATGTCCTTACCGCTTTCGAGCATGTCGATAAGCGCGCCCGTCGCGCTCTTTTCGTTGAACTTGTGATACGCCGTCGTGCGCGTCGATATCCCGTACTTGCTCAAAAGAATGGCGGTATGCCGCGTGTCCTCTGCGGCTATGAGATCGACCGAGCGCAACACTTCGAGCGCGCGCAACGTTATTTCGTCGAGATTGCCTATCGGCGTCGCCACGATGTAAAGCATATTTTCTCCTTATCCGCGCGGTTAAAACGCGACGGTTTTTACGGCAAGCCCCTGCTTCGCGCCGCGCACGCATTTAAGCAGGAACGTCTTTCCGTTCGTATTGACGATAAGCTCCTTAGGCATCAGTCCGCCGTCGCGACATGCGTGCAATATTTCGTCGAGTCGCGACGATGTGTGCACGTAGTACGCCGCGCCGCCGTGCTTCAATAAATATGCCGTAGCCCGCACTATGCCGTCGAACGTTACCGTAAGCTCGCTGTTAGCCGCGGGCGCGATCGCGCTCGGCTTGCTGTCCGCCTTGAAAAACGGCGGGTTGCACACGACGACGTCAAACGCATTGCGTGCAAACGCGGTTTCGATATCGCGAACGTCGACATTGATAAATCTAACGCGATCGAGCCCGTTGAGCGCGCACGAACGGTTGCTCATATCGCAAAGCCGCGCGTCTATCTCCGCGCCGACGACTTCGCAACCGACCGCAAGCGCAAGCGAGATACCAACTATGCCGCAACCCGAACACATATCGAACGCCTTGCTTTCGGCTCGCGTCTTTTCTGCCGCATACTTGTAAAGCGCGATCGCGTCGCCGCCGAACCGATACCCGTCCGTCGGCTGTATGATGCAATGCTTTTCGTCGAGCGGCTCGACCGCTTCGCGATCTCGGACTTGCGCGCCGCCTAATGTATTTACGCCGTTTCCCATTGTCTTACACCGTCCGCCATCGCGGCGTGACAACGGCTTTGTCGACCGTTTTGTCCGTTTGCTTTGCACCGTCGGAAACTTCCACGCCCACAACGACAAGCACTTCGCCGCCTTTGCAAATAAGCGGGATCCTGTCACGCTTGCGCTTTTCTATCTTTTTATCGATAAAATACTGTTTAAGCTTTTTGCGTTTGCCGCCGAACGGACAAAACATATCGCCGTCGCGGCGAAACCGCAACACCGCGCCGTCGAGCGCGGCGAGATCGACCGCGCACCCGCGGGCAACGTTCTTCGGCAATGCGTCGCTGCGCGCGACGTCGACAGCCAAGCCGTCCAAAAAGTTAGCGCCCGTCTTTAACGGTACGGCAGTATCGCATTCGGGGCGCGGAATATACAACGCTATGCGCCCGTACTCGCGCGTCGCCTTTACGCCGTTGTTCATGTCGACGGTTGCGCCAGTGCGCATATGCGCAAGCGCCGCCGCCCTATGCAATTGCTCGCGCGTTACGTCGACGAGCGAAAACTCGCCGAGCGCGCGTCGCACGTATCTGCTCGCAAGCGCGCCGTCGAGCGCGTCGTCCGCGATCGTCACGGCGTCGCCGTCGCGAGCTATGCGCGACATATCGAGTTCCGCGTCCAAGCGCGCGCAGACGTCGCGGCACTCGCCCGCAAGTTCGTTGACCGCGCGCACCGCGCCGAGATAGCGTTTTTCTATAAGCGGGATCACGTTGAGCCGAATAAAATTCCTGTCCGCATCGTCGCAAAAATTGGTTTCGTCCGTCACGTAGCTCAGCCCGTTGAGCTTAACGTATTCGTCTATCTCGCGCGGAAAAACGTTTATAAGCGGGCGCGCGAGCTTGCGCTCGTCGTCGACTGCCGACATGCCGCAAAGCCCGTCCAGCCCCGCGCCGCGAAACAAGTGCATGAGCACGCTTTCGGCATTATCGAGCGCATGGTGCGCGGTAAGCACCGCATCGACGTCGCCCGATCCTATCAATGCGCCGAAAACGCCGTACCGCAGATCGCGCGCCGCCTGCTCGACGGTGCGCCCGTTTTTTGCGCACTCGCCGTAAACGTCGACGCGAAACGCGCGAAACGCCAAACCGTTACGCGCGCAAAACTCTTTTACGAACAGCTCGTCCGAATCGGCGGAATCGCGCAAGCAATGATTGACGTGCACGACGAGAATATCCGCCTTGTCGACTGCACCGCAGTTGAGCACGGCGTGCAACAAGCACACGGAATCGCGTCCGCCCGATACGCCGACGGCTATCCTTTTGCCCGCGTACCGCGACATCACGGACGCTACTTTCAGCAATATGCCGTCCACGCTATCCCGCGACTTCTTTATCCGATTCTTTGACGACTTCTTCGGGCGGCGAATACAGCTTTTCGTCCACGTGCTTGCCGTCCAAAAAATCTATGAGCGGTTTTATATTGGCCGTTTTCACTTCGTCGACGGGCGCTTTGACGGCGTTAAGGATAAAGGTATCGTCGTCGCTCAAAACGCTCGCCGATTGCAATTGACGTATCATCATGGATATGGTGAGCTTTTCCGTGCGCGACAGCTCGTTAATGTCGAATCCGCCCTGCGCATAGAACACGGGGATAAACCGTTCGTACTCGATCGAAATCGTCGTATCTTTGAGCCGCGCCGCCGTGCCTTGGTGAAACGGCAACATTCCCACGCCGCATACTATAAGCTTTTTATATATGCCGTCGAGATATCCCGCCAGTTTTTTGAAGCCGGATATGCTCCCGCCGTGCACGGGACCGATATACAATATCCTGTCATACCCGAGCATGTCTCTTTTGAGCTTGTCGAGCGGGACGGCGTCGCAACCGAGCGCATTGCCCAAAATGTCGACGTAACGCTTAACGTACCCGTGCTTGGACTGAAATATTATCAAAAGACTGCCTTTCATTTTTACCTGCCTTTACGCAATACGGATATTCCGCATACCGTCAGCGTTTTTTCGCTTTCGGTCTTGCCGTACCTTACGGATATAATTATAACACCGCTCGCGGTTTTTTTCAAGCGTTTTGGCGCAGTCCGCAAAATTGCCGAACGCCGCACGCGTCGGCGCATAACAAACTCCGCAACAAAAAACGCCGCCGTATCCGCATTGCGGGCGCGACGGCGTTGAGACAACGCTTTAGATTAATAATTTTCCGCTTTCATGGCAAAGAACGACTGCGGGTGCGCGCATACGGGACAAACCGTGGGCGCGGTATCGCCCACTACCATATGTCCGCAGTTAAGGCAAACCCACACGACCTGAACGCCTTTTTTGAACACCTCGTTCTTTTCGATATTGGCGGCAAGCTTGACGTAACGCTCTTCGTGCGTTTTCTCGATAGCGGCTACCTTGCGGAAAAGCTCGGCTATCTGCGTAAAGCCCTCCTTATCGGCGTCCTCGGCGAACGTCTTGTACATATCCGTCCACTCGAAGTGCTCGCCGTTTGCGGCGTCGTTGAGATTGGTCAACGTGTCGGCTATACCGTCGTGCAACAGTTTGAACCAAATTTTGGCGTGTTCTTTCTCGTTGGCGGCTGTTTCGGCAAAGATTGCGGCGATCTGCTCGTACCCGTCTTTCTTCGCCTTGGACGCGTAATAGTCGTACTTGTTGCGTGCCATGCTCTCGCCCGAAAACGCCGTCATAAGATTCTCTTCGGTTTTTGTGCCTTTAAGACTTTTCATTATAAACTCCTTTGCGGCGACTTGCGCCGATATGTTAGACGATAGCGCGATCAACGCACGGCGTATTTCGCGTCTGCCATATTGTACCATGCCGCGCAACGAATATCCGCGGTATTTTTGTTGATTTTCGGCGTATTTTGATGTTTAACGCATTACGCCGCGTCGATCCGTATCGCCGCGTAAAACGAAAAGTTATATGAGTTCGTAAATAAGCCCCGCCGCGCCTACGACGCCCGCATCGTTGCCGAGCTGAGCGATAAGTATATCGAACCGCGGCATGCCCGCAAAGCCGTATTCGCGCTTTATGCAGTAATCTTTCAGTTTGTCGATCAAATAATCGCCCTGACCGCACACGCCGCCGCCCAAAATAATGGCTTGCGGACGGAATATGTTGGCAAAATTGAGCATACCTTCGCCGAGATATTTTATATACCTGTCGACGACCGACTTTGCCGCCGCATCGCCCTGCTTACAGCACTCGAACGCCGTCAGTCCGCTGACTTCCTCGAGCGTGGGCGAATACTTCCACATCGCCGAATCAGGGTTTGCGGTCATTGCCTTGCGCGTGTCGCGCATGAGCGCCGTCGCGCTGCAATACGCTTCCAAACAGCCGCGTCGCCCGCATGTGCACTGCTCGCCGTCCACCTGTATGACCATGTGCCCGAGCTCGCCGCCTTTACCCTCGTTTCCGTCGTAAAGCTTGCCGCCGAGTACCACGCCGCCGCCTACGCCCGTACCCAAAGTGAGCACGACCGTATCCGTGTACATGCGACCCGCACCGTACATGCTTTCGCCGAGCGCCGCTACGTTTGCGTCGTTACCGACCTTGATCGGTCTGTTGACTATGCGCGACAGCTCTTCCGCAAGCGCGACGTTGCGCCAATTAAGATTGTATGCGCAATCGACAGTGCCCGCCGCCGAATTGACCGCACCGGGACAGCCGATCCCTATACCCACGAAATCGCGGTCGTTCATATCGACTATGGAAAGTATGAGCTTACCGATATCGTCGATGATCTTTTTCGGACCCGCCGCAACGTCCGTCGTTACGGTGTTCTTTTTGACTATGTTGCCGCGCTTATCGACAACGCCCGCTTTTATCGACATTCCGCCGATATCGATGCCAACACAATACATATTTGCCCCTCTGTCGTTTTTCATATTTTCACCGTCGTTATTCTATGATTATAGTGTTTATAGACGATTGTAATTTTTCTTTTTCCGCCGAACTGCGCTCGCGCAAATAATCGCCGAACATATTGACGGCGTTGCGCCTGTCGAGAATGACGTAACGACGAGTCACGGGTAATTTCTTTTCGGTCGGCGTGCCGTCCGTTTTATCGTTCTTTCGGATGCGCGAAGTCGCAGAAGCCTTGCCGCGAGTCGACTGTTTTACGCCTGTCGCCGCGCTTTCGGACGCGGCGCGCTTTGCGGGCGTGCTCGGCGTTTTCTTTTGCGTCGGCTTTTTGCCGTTGCCGCTCGACGATCGAGCGCGCGGTGCGGGCTTTTCGCTCGCGTCGTCGTCGCCCGACTTGGTTATCGTGCGTATTTCGGGAATATATATCCCGCGGTCGGGCTCCACATCGTCGTATTCGTCGGGTCGCGCATAGCCGCGATCGGCATACGCGTCGACGTTTTCGGCATATTCGGGCATTTCGCGCACGTCGGCAGTATCGAACTTCGCCGTATCGTCGTACATTTCGGCATACGCCCCGTCGCCCGACTCGTCGTCGGGCTCGTTCCAAACACGTTCCGCGCCGTCGGGCTCGCTATCGCCCACGTCGATCGCATCGTCCGATCTGTCGGCGAATTCCGTAAGATCGGGCACGGCGTCGGCAGTATCGGCCGTATCGTCGTCCGATATATCGTCGACGACGGCGTCCGACGTATCGCTTTCCGCTTGTTCGTCAAAATTATCGAGATCGTCTGCGACGCTTTCCGTTTCGGCGTTTTCCGATGCTTGTACGTCGTCGAAAGCTTTGTCGGGCGTTTCCGCATTCTCACCGCTTTGCGCGTTCTCCGTATCATTCGACGTATCGTCCGAAACGTCGTCGAACGTATCGAAGTCGTTATCCGCATTTTCGGTAATACCGACGAACCCCGAGTTCGCGGGCTCGGCGGTCGGCTCGGCGCGCCAATCGGTTTGCGGCTCATCGTCGACCGCTTTATCGGCGTCGACTTTCGCCGCGTGCGATGCGGCGGCGTCCGTCTTTTTGACGGCGGACTCGCCTATCCTGCGTATTCTTTCGAGCTCGGCGGCGCGCTTGATCTGTTCGGGGGTCTTGCCCGATCCGACGGCGGCTTTCGCTTTGCTCTTTTTATCCGTCTTTTTATTTGCGACCAAGCAATCGACTATAAGCGCCGCAAGACTGCAAATAAACAGCGCGATCGCAAGCTCCGACCCTATCGCGGTTGAAAGCAATACAAACAGATCGACAAGCGGTAATTGCACCGATTTATCGAAAAATACCAATGTTGCGGCATTATCCGCGAGCGTTATGCAAACGTCGCCTTTGAGCATGGTAAGTATGGCGCAAGCAAACATGGCGGTCGACGCGATAAAAGCAAGCGCAGACAAAATACGCAATATCACGTCGAACGCATTGCATTTCCGCTTGCCCTTGACCGCGACGACGATAGTCGACACCAAAAAGAACAGCCCGAGCGCGCCCGCGCCCGCGACAAACGCTATATTGAAAATCTTGCTCCAATCCAACATACTGTTTTATTATACAACCCATAATATATTTTGTCAATGCTTGGATAAAAAATTACGTCAATATTTTTTGCTTTTGTGACAAATATGCGGATAACGTCGCGCTCGCCGATAAAAAAGGTCCTTCGCCGACGGCAAAAGACCCTTGCAAAATATTCAAAACATTCGTTTTCGTATCATTACGATTATGACGGGAACGAGTATCGCCACAATTATCCCGAGCACTATCCAAAACCCGTACGGACTTTCGGAAAACGGCACGAGCACGTTCATGCCCCAAAGCCCGCTTATCAACGTCGGTATCGTCAATAAGATCGTTATCGCCGTCAACAGCTTCATTACGATATTTTGGTTGTTGGATATGACCGACGCAAACGCATCCATCGTGCCCGACAAGACTTCGCGGTGTATGGACGCCATTTCTATCGCCTGCTTGTTCTCTATTATTACGTCGTCCAAAAGATCGTTGTCGTCCTCGTAATGCTTGATGGTCGACAACGCGCGTATCCTGTCTATGACTATTTGATTGGCGTTGAGCGACGTCGAAAAATAAACGAGCGCTTTATCGAGATCCAACAGCTTGATAAGTTCGGTGTTTTTGAGCGCGCGGTGGAGCGACTGCTGTATGCGGCTCGCCGTGCGGTCGATAAGCTTGAGATAGTACAAATATTTGGTCGCGTTGCAGTACAGTATCTGATAAATAAACCGCGTGCGCTTATTGACGTCGAAATTGCGTATCGCCTTTGTCACGAAATCGCCGAGCACCGACGTTTCGCGCAAACAAACCGTAACGAAATAGTCTTTATTGAACACCATCGCGAGCGGCAGCGTCGAATACACGTACGTATCTTTTTCCTCGTTTATAACGGGTATGTCGACGAGCACGAGCGTGACGTCGTCGTCTACGTCTATACGCGCGCGCTCTTCCTCGTCGAGCGCCGCTTTGAGCATGTCCTCGGGGATACCCGTCGCCTTGCCCACAAGCTCCACTTCGAGGTCGGACGGGTTTTCGAGATTGATCCACGTTCCGGGCGTGATCGCGTCGCGCTCGGCAAGCTCGCGCTTACCGCTTTCCATAGCATACACTTTTAACATAAAACGCTTAACAACGGGCGTATCGCGCCCGCAAAGCGCGAGCGCGAAATCAACTATTACAACTGCCGTCGGAACTGTCCATTGCTCTCCTCCACCGCTATTCTAACACAATCGCGACGGTTTTGCAAGCGTTTGACAAAATTTGGACAGGATGCGTATCCGCAAAACGATGCGAAATGCGGAGCGACTTTCATGTCGTTCCGCATTTCGTATGTCTGTATTATTTAACTTCTATCTGCTTACCGTTCTCGGCGCAAACGTACACGAAGTGAACTCCGTCGTCGAGATCGTAGCGGTATTCGTAGCAAATGCGCTCCACGCCGTTTATTTTGCGCACTACGAGCGTACCGTCGCCGCCGCCGTCCGCCGAACGCTTGGCTTGTTCTTCGGTCACCTTGGGCGACGGGATATCCTTGTGCTCGCAGTCGCAACCGCCCGCGGTGAACGATACCGTTTCGTCGCCCACGACTACCGCAGACGCATAGTCGTCTGTTGCGAGCGCGCCGTTATACGACCTGCACATTATCACGCCGACAGACCTGCCGAGATCTTCGCTCCAACGCACCGCAAGATCGTCGTATCCGCATGCGGCGGCGGCTTGGAGCGCGAGCTTTTCAGCTTGCTCAACGTCCGTTTTTTGACCGTCGTCATCGCGCATGAACGAGTACTCCTTTATTTTGCCGTTGCACACGAGCGCATAGCCGGTATTTCCGTTGCGTTCGGTGTAAAACTCCATATTGCCGCCCCACGCGCCCACATACTCGACGCGCGACGTGCCGAGCGCGCTTTCCACGAGCGCGGCGGCTCGGTCGATATCGTCTTGCGTGATCTCTATATCGGGATCGATGACACCGTTGTCCGACATCAGCTCGCCGTTGTATTCAAACACCGTTCCGCCGCTCACGCTGTCGTAGAACTTGCCCGAATACGCATACAGCATATCCGCAAGCTCGATCGTTTCGAGCGGACTGTAAGAGTGCAGTATGGTGGCGACGTCGTTAAGGAACGCCTCTTTACTGCGACTGTCTGCCCAATCGTCCATATGGCATTCGAGCGCCGTCTCGGCACGCACCGCATGAACGAGCGCCGTTTTGTTGAGCGTTTCCGCAGGCTCGGCGTCGTTGCACAGTCTTAACGCCGACATATTGCGTTTAAGCTCGTACGCCGCATCGACCATCAGATATTGCGCCATATCCCTGCCCGCGTCGATCGGTTCGCGGTGTGCGCGCACCGCGTACACCATGCCTGTTATCAAGCCGCTCATCATCACGACGAGCGAACTGATTATAGCCGCAATGACTATTCCGTAGCTTTGTTTTTCGTTGAGTTTGTTGACCATGATTTTTCCTTTGTAAGATTTATTCGAGCGCAAGCGCACGGCGCGCGATCGGTATTACGTCCGCATGACTGCGGCAAGTCCGCCGTCGATACGAACGTCGCGATCTATCCGCGTGCGCCGCCTAATTACAGTGCAAAGTTGTGTCTGCCGATCCTGATATGCACGGTAAGCGTCCATATCCAGCTCGAAGTGGCTGTCGCGGGATTGTAGTAATACAAACACCCGCCTGTCGGATCCCAACCGCCCAACGCATCGCGCGCGGCGTTGTACGCCGTCTGATTGGGCGTTAAATTTATCTGCCCGTCGTTGACCGCGGTAAATGCGTTCTTTTGATAAATAACGCCGTAAATAGTATTGGGAAATTTAGACGATTTTACTCGATTGAGCACGACCGCCGCCACGGCGACCTGACCGTTATACGGCTCGCCGCGCGACTCGCCGTAAACGCAACGCGCCAACAGATCGAGATCGGCTTGCGAGATGTTGCCGATCGAGCCCGAGCCGCTGCCGCCCGACGATCCGCCGCTGCCGAGAGTTATGCCGAGCTTACGCTCGGTCGCGCTCCCCACTACGCCGTCCACCGTCAAGCCGTTGTCCGACTGAAAGCTCATGACCGCGCACATGGTGCGCTTGCCCCAAGCTCCGTCCACCGTCGACGTATAATATCCGCGAGATTTGAGCGCCGTTTGCACGGCTTTGACGTTTTCGTACGTCTTGCCCTTGTTTATCCCGCCCGACCGCGCCGCCGTAGACAGCGTTATGCCGAGCTTGCCCGAAGTGCCGGGACCCACCATGCCGTCCACGGTCATACCGTTTTCGGACTGATATTTGAGTACGGCGCGCAGAGTGCCTTTGCCCCAAGCTCCGTCCACCGTCGACGAGTAATAACCGTACGTTTTGAGCCGCGCCTGAACGGCGGCGACGTTCGCATCGGTCTTGCTGTACGTGATACCGCCCGTAACGGGCAAGCTCACTTTGAGCGCGCGAGCGGTCGCGCCGCCTACGTCGCCGTCTGCGACGAGCCCGCTGTCGGCTTGAAACCGTTTGACCGCGGAAAGCGTGCCGTTACCCCATATGCCGTCTATCGCAGATCGATAATACCCGAGCGTAGCGAGCCGCGTTTGAACAGCCGCAACGTTTGCGTAAGTATTGCCCTTTACTATGTCGGCAAAAGCGACGGGCGTGAGCGCGAGCGCCATGACCGTCAATAGCAATGTGACCGCCGTTAATATCGGCATTGTGCGTTTGATGATCTTTGTCATAAATTTTTTCCTTTGTATTTATTATCGAACGACGGCAAAAACCGACGCTATTTAAACAGTTCCGCAAAAAACGACTTGTACTCGAAGTCCTCGCCGTAGCACAACGGCGGATACACCACGCACCACCAGTTATCGCCCTTAGCTTCGCCGAGCTCGACGATCAATGCGTCGTAATACCCGTCGGGAACGGTCACGTCCTTATACATGCGCGACGGAAAATACTCGTTGACGAGCTTTGCCTCGGCATTGTACTTAAACCCGTTGTCGGCAAGGACATTCGAGGCTATCGCGCCGAGCGTATCGAGAGCTTTGCCTATCTCTTCGTACGCTTCGTCGAACGTCGTTTTGTTTATATTGACCGAAATGTACTCGTTGACGGCGTCGCGCACTTTCAGCTTGACCGCTTGATCAGCGTCCGAGTTGGAGTTGGCGCGAATGTGCAATCTCAAAAGGTCGCCGTCATAATAAGTATTATTATCAATACACGCCGAAAATATAAACAAAACACAAAAAATCATAAAGGCGGATAACAATACGCTTATTGTCTTTTTACATACACGAACAAAGGTTTCCATAAAAACGATTATTGCCGCATATAAAAAGATTATACACGCAGTTGATTTTATAACGCAAAAAACTCGCCATTATATGGCGAGCATTTTAACAGATCGTAAAAAATTATAAACTCTTTACGGCATAAGCTACTTTTTGAATAAAAAGCTCATAATCATTATATATAATAGTATTACCGAAGTCAAAATGCAACGGCGAAATATGAACATCAAAATCATCGTTCAAATAACATTTTACATAATCATTTTTATTTGAAATTTTATATGAAGTATCTTCTTCTTGAATATGGATAACAAATACAAGTGTTTTATTTGGGGTATGTAAAAAATTATCTATATTATCTTCTGATAATTTTATATATTTTTTTAAATTATGCTCTTGTATCTTTTCCCAATTTACAATCACACCGTCTTTATCAAAATATGGGATTCTATCAGGTATAATAAATATTTGAAAATATGGTATTCTAGCCGAACGTATATTAGCTGTTTCTCCCAACATATTTTCAAAATAATTATTTGAGTTTTGCGAATAATTACTCATTACATATTTCACTGCTATTCCTGCAATCGGTATATTGTTTTCACAGACAGTTATATCAACCTTTTTATCGACATAACGTCCGATAATTTTACGTTCCTTCCCTATCCCATATCCCAATGAACTTATAGAGTATTTTTCGTCATTTATTCTCTCGCATAAGTCTCGCGAAATTGCCCCATGCAAAATCTCTAATTTTTTATTGCTTCTTGCTCCTGTTTGTAAATATGCAATAAAAGATTTTTTAAGGACGGTTAAAAATTGAAAATTGTTCATTATGAACTCCTTTGATTTCATTCTTTTGTGAATATTTATATTCGAGATATTGTTTTAAATCTTTTGACGAAAATGTATAATAACCGCCACTCTTATATTTTCCTAACAATGATATATACGATATAAAACCTTCATTACATAACATTTCGCGTAATTCATTTTCGGAAATATCGGTTATAATATATAAACCGCTATAAACACCAACGCCTTTATCGCATTTAATTAACTTTAAATCAATAATCGATTTGATCAAAGCATTAATAGAATATTTACATTTGTAAACATCATTAATGCCTTGCGAACGCCCAAATCCATACCAAGCACTACTTTTTTCTAAGCTTCGCTTTAATAATAATTCTTTATGCGTTTCAAAGTGATGTTTGATTGCAGAGAGTGAAGTTAAAGCACTGTAAGAAACCAGCTTGCCATTGCAATATGGAAAAATACATTTATACCTCTTTCCGGTAGATGCCTTGATAACGGGTATTGTAAATTCATCGAAATCAAAATCTCCAATAAAAAAGCTATCAGCCAAAGTAGCAAATCCGTTTTTAACAGAAAAATGCTCTTCAGTCGTATGAAACATCAATATTTTTTTTAATTCGTATAATTCACTTTTCTCCGCAAAATAAAAACAACTATCTATAAAAAAATCACCCGCATTTAAAGTGTCAACATAATAAGGAAAATTATTCTTTTCTTCAAACCTATAATAATCAGTCGTTGTCTGTTGACGATCGTTTTTTAAAATAACTATAGTTGTATACGTCGTTGCGGTAAACGCTTGATAATGCTTTAAATCAACTATTTTATCTATTAGATTATTATCAACTAAATATGCCCGCATATACTTACCCGCTAAGCTATTAAAAAATGAACTTGGGGTAATATACCCTAATACGCCATTATTTTTAAGCATTCTCAATCCAATTTCGTAAAATACAATATACAAATCGGACATTCCGTTTTTTGCAAACAAAAACTTTTTTACATTATCGATAGAATTACCGAGATTATGAATTCTAACATACGGTGGATTCCCTAAAACGAAGTCCATTTTTCCGTTATATTTATCTACTACTAATGTATCAGCGCATAAAATATCCCAATTAACATTACTTATACCATATTTACTTACAGTTTTATTTAAGTTTTCTATACATTTACAGCATTCAACTTCATCTATATCAATCCCATGTATGTAATTTGATAATTCATCGGAAAGTACTTGTATATCAGGCACACTGTTTCTAAGAAATTCTTTACAATATCTCTCTACGATAGCCACCAAAAATGCACCGTCACCACAGCTATTGTCTATAACGTGTTTCCTTAAAATCGTTTGACCGTAATAACCGGATAAATCAAGTATATTGCTTACTATAAATTCCGGCGTATAAACTCGACCATTTAATTTATCAGCAGATAATGTGTTCATTTCTCTCTTCATATATATGATAATTATATCATATTGAAACAAAATACGCAATAATTTTAAACATTAAACTCAAACTAAGCGTTAACAGCGAATTTATAAATCAGCTCGTTATATTCCGCTCCGTCGGCGCGACGGACGCGCACGGCGTCGAACCGTTCGGGGTTTGTCACGGCGAGCGCGGCGACATAATCGTACACGGTCACGAACGCATTGCGCCGCCTACACATATCGACGTACTTTTCGAGCAAACCGTCGGCGAGCGCATTGCCGAACCGCACATGCTCGAAGTCGAACACTTTATCGTGACAGGTGTCAAGCGTTGCGACCGCAGTCGCGGTAAACGCATACTTTTTGAACGCGTCGATATCCATCGCCTCGTTGAACTCGTAATTGCCGTAGTTCGGCTTTTCCTTGGTAGCGCCGCCCATCAACACCGTACAAAACGGCGTATAACCGAGCTTTACGGGCATAGTGCACGGACCGAGCGACAGCACGCAATCGCGCGTCGGCTCGGCTTTTGCGGATATTTCCGCTTTAAATTCGGCAAACGGCACGACGTCGAGCTCCGACAAGACGGGGCTCAGCATATCGCCCATGCCGTCCGCGCCGTGGATATCGGGGATATCCGCCGCCGCTTGCCCGAACGCGCGCGTGTCGACTATACGCACCTTGCGCTTATCGGCTTTTGCATATTGCAACAGCGTATGCGCGTTGCGAAACGCCGTATCTACGGTCACGTTGCCGCCGACAGGCACTACGTCGATATGCTCGAACATTTCGGCGTTACCGAGTATATGCACCGTAGCGATCGCGTCGTCCAGTCCGTAATCGCAAAATATAATTATCCTGTTATACCCCATTCGCCCGTACCTATTTTTGCGACGTGTAAATACTGCCTATGCCAATACCGTTATATTGCGGTCTGAGTTCTACATTCATGACCTTGACTATATTGTTGAGCAGCTCCGCAGTCCTGCCGTCGACTGTGGCAATGTTGACCTTGTTTTCGTCGGTGCTGTCCGCAGAAAGCCCCATGAGCTGTTGCAACACGCGGTATTCCGGATCGCCGAGATCGTTGAATATAATGCCGACCTGCTCGAAATTCCCGTTCGTATATTCGTAGACCAAAGTGCCTATAACCGAGCTCGGCAAAAAGCCCTGCGATTTTTCGTTATCGCTTTCCATAAAATCGCCCATGACCATGCTTACCGAAACGATCAAGTAATCGGTATTCGCCGCCAATGCCTTATCGGCGGAAAGCTTGGACGACGCCCAAGCGCGCACTGCCGCCGCTTCGGCGCTGTTATCGGTTTCGGAAAGCACTATCGTTTGTTCGACGTTGACCGAACCCATGCCTTCCACGCCCTTAGCCAAAAATGCGTTAAACTCGGTATCGGCGTACGTTACGTTCATGCTCGGCATGGTCGATGTGCCCGCCGCGCTTCCCGCATTTACCATCACGTCGCCGCGCGTATAGTTGTTTTCGTTTGCGAGCGCCGCCACGGTCGAACGTTCGTACATGCCCTGCACCGCGCGTTTGAGCGTATCGGTCGTAACGCCGTCCGTAAGCTCGAGCTCCATTTTGCTCGCTAGGAAGGTATAAAAATCGTTCATGACGAGCCCGCTCTCGGTAAACTCGAAGAAGTCCGTTTTAACGGCCGCAACGCCGCCGTCGACGCTCGCCGCAAAGCTGTCGTTGACGGATCGCATCTGATCGTACAAAATTTTACCGAACTCGTCGACCTGCGCTTGTATGTCGAACTCGGGATCGAAGAACCTAACGATTTTAAGCGTGGCATCATATGTTGCGGCGTCCATTGCGTTGAGCGCGACGCTCACGCCGTAGCGGTACGGATCGCTCTCCGTGCCGCTGCCGTTGGTCACCGACATATCGACGGTCGCAGTGACGTAAAGCGTTTCCGCCGTCATAAGGAATTTAACGTCGTCGGGCAACAGATCGCCCATGCTTATAGCGAGCACGACGGTGAGCGAATCATCGCCCGTAGTCACGTTGGTCACGGCATAATCCTTGACGTTCTCGCCCGCCTGCTCCACAAACAGAGCGCCGATCTCGCCGCCGCTCATCACCGGTCTGAGTTCCGCGACGGAGCGCGTGTCGTGCGCCAAATATTTGACGCTCGGATCGTCGCCCGTTATCCTGAATTTGCTCGTATCGAAACCGCCCATAAACGCGGTCAGGTCGTCGAGCGTTTCCAGTTTATCGCCCGCCGCGGGCGCAAGATAGTATTTGTCCACTACCTGCGCGATAAAGCCCGAATAGTTTTTCTCGACATTGACTCTCGTATCGACGCCGCTCGTATCGTTGAGCGCGCGCAACACGTTTTTGAGCTCGTCGGGCGTGACGATGCGATCGCCTTCTTCGTCGACGAGCGCGGTGTCGGTCACGACGGTGAATATATCGGGCATGACGATCGCGCCGCCGTTCCCGCTCCAACCGTTTGTCTGATCGTACTCCATAGCGGACGCGACAAGCCTTATATCGAGCGCCTTATATAATTGATCGAGCATGTCGTTGAGCATACTCTCGATCTGCCCCGCCATTTCGCCGAGATCGAGCGACGGCACGAGCTTTGCGAGCGCGTCGAGCGCGCGGTCGGTATTAAGACACGAATTCAAAACGAACGTCGTTTCGTCGGGCGTTGCGCCTGCGGGACGGTCGCGCGTGATATCCACCTTAACCGTGAGCAATATCTTTTCGGGCATCAGCCCCGTCGCGAGCTTTGCCACAAGGCTTCCGCCGTCGATCGAATCGAACAGATCGCTCACATCGGCTTCCACCGCCAAAAGCGCGTACAGATTATCCGAACCGCTGTTTTTGACGAACGTCAAAGCGTCGAGAGCGAGCGACAATCCGCCGAATCCGCCGCCGTCGCCCGTCAACAGTTTATCCATTTGTCCCGACAGCGCCGCCGCGAGCATACGGTCGGTCACCGTAAGTTCGAGCTCGCTCAGATCCTTTTCGAGCGATTCGTTGAACTTATCTGCGTTTATAAGATCGAGCAGATCGGCTTTATCTACGTCGCCGCCGCCGAGCGACACGCCGAGCAACGCCAGCACGTCGTCGAGCGTCGTGCCGTCCTTGAATTCGACCGAATATTTTTCGGCTATCTCATCGATAAACCTTTGCTCGTAATCGATCGCCGTTTTGTCGGGATCGCCGCCCGCTATATAAACTTCCTTTCCGTTAACGTCGTACACGTTTTCATAGCGGTACGGTTCGAGCGCGGCGTATTGCGACGCGGGATCGGAAAACAGCGCTTGAAGCATGAAAATAAAATCGGCTTTAACGAGCGGCGCGCCTTCCGAGCTCTCGCTCGCCATCTTTGTCACCGCGTCCAAAAGATCGATCGATATCGTGCCCGTAGCCACCTTATCGAACTTCATGTTTTCCGCCGCCGATTCCAAAAACGGTTTGATATTTTCGACCAAGCCGTCGAGCATACCGTCGACGGTTTGGCTCTCGTCGCCGTTCATTGCCATGACCGCGTTTACGAGCTTATACGCCCGCGCGCGCTCGGCGTCGTTCATATCGTTCAGGGTTATCGCGGGCTTTGCGTTGCCGTCCAACGGCACGGTCAACGTAACGTATAGATTTTCGGGCAGTATGACGTTGCCCAACCACCGTGCGAGCGGACCCGCCCAACCGTATCCCGCATCGTTCAAATAATAAGTCAACGCCTGTCCCGCCGCGCTTTGCAAGCCGACCCACAGGGTGACGTCCGCCGAAGTAGCGCTTATTTTTTCGCCGCTTTCGGTCGTAACGGGCGTAGCGAAAAACCGTATCTGTTTGAGCGATACGACTTTGACGAGATCGATCATGTCCGCATACTGTTTGAGCGACTGCACGCTGTCCGCTTTTGCGAGCAACGTTCCGATAACGTTGTCGACAAACGCCGCAAACTGTTTATCGTTGAGCTCGAATATATATTTGTCGGTCGACGGATCGTTTTCGTCGTATGCGTTCAAAAGCTCGACGTCTATATTGTCGCGCGTCAAAACTCCCGCTATCATGTCTACGAAAATATCGGTCATAGGATTGCCGTCGGTCGCTTGATCGCCGTCGCCGACCGATCCGTCCCCGCCGTCGATATCGACGTCCGAATATTCCGTATCGCTCGAATACCGCGCGCGCAGAGCCGACTGCGGCTGCGCTTCGCCGCTTTGCAAATACTTATCGATCGCATCGGAAAGCGCGCCGTCGAAATCGATCTCGGCGCTTTCTTTAAGCAACACGTTGCGCTTGATCTCTTTGTAAAAGCCGTCGAGATCGCTTTGTTTGTACGGATTTTTGACTACGTCGCCGTCGTCCGTCCAATAAAGATCGCCCAAAATTCCCAACGTATCGCCGAGCGACATGCCGAGCTGTTGTTTGGTGAACTTGTCGCCGAAATACCAGCCCACGCCGAACGCCGCCGCCAGTATTACCAAAATAAACACCAACAAAGCGACGCAACAAGCGCAACACTTACTGCGTTTCTTTTTGATCGGTCTGTTTTCCTCGGTCGTTTGATCGTCGACCACAACTTTTTTAGCCATTCTTTTTCTCCGCAAACAAATCACTTTGTGTGATCATACACAAAGTATACTATCCCGTCGGCGATTTGTCAACAGCGAAAGATAAGTCTTAATACACTTTTAATGCGATTTTAATGTACGCGTTTAACGCGCGCTCACGCTTGTTTGCAGTCGTAACCCGCTTCGGTCACGGCGGCGATAGCTTCGTCGACGTCGAAATCGCCGTCGACCGTCGCTTCGCCTTTTTCGAGCGAAACGGTAGCGCCCGTCACGCCCTTAACGCCGTCGAGCGCCTTTTTAACGTGCGATACGCAGTGCATACAGCTCATGCCGTCTATTTTGAATTTTACCATGTCGTTATCTCCTTTAACGCATTGAATTTTATCGTTTCGCGATCCGCAACAGTCGCCGTCGGATCGCGTGACGTTTTTGTCGTCCTTCGGCTTTGCCGCGTGTTTTTTCAGCTTGCGCTCGACGTGCGCGTCGTCGAACCGCATTATCGTCAGTCGCAATGCGTTGCACACCACGAACAACGACGAAAACGCCATCGCGCCCGCCGCGATCATCGGGTCGAGCGTTACGCCGAACGCATAAAACACGCCCGCCGCAAGCGGTATCCCGAGCACGTTGTAAATAAACGCCCAAAACAGGTTTTGCCGTATGTTCCTTATGCTCGCGCGCGACACCGCCATTGCCCGCGGCACGTCGGCAAGATCGGACTTGACGAGCACAACGTCCGCCGCTTCGATGGCGACGTCCGTGCCCGACCCGATCGCTATGCCTATATCGGCGGCTTTGAGAGCGGGCGCATCGTTGATACCGTCGCCGACCATCGCCGTTTTTCCGCCCGCTTTGAGCTTTTCCACTATGTCGAGCTTATCCTGCGGCAAAACGTCGGAATACACTTCGTCTATGCCCACCTTTTGCGCTATGCGCTTTGCCTGACGCGCATTGTCGCCCGTGAGCATGGCTACGCGCGCGCCCGTGCGCTTTAACGCCTGTACGGCGCGAACGCTCGACGGCTTTACTTCGTCATCGACTGTAATCTCGCCGAGGAGCGCGCCGCGCTCGCACAGATAAACGGACTGCGCATCGCTTTCGTTCACGCCGATGCCGAATTCGCGCATGAGCCGCTCGCCGCCGAGCGCATACTCCGCGCCGTCCACAACGCCGACAACGCCGAAGCCTATGCGATACTCGCTCGACGTCGCGACGGCGTCGCCTTCCGCCGCTTCGATAACGGCGCGAGCGAGCGGATGCGTGGACGTGCGTTCGAGCGCCGCCGCTATGCGCAGTACCGCCTTTTCGTCGCCGCCGAGCCTGCCGAACGCTTTGACAGACGTTACGCGCGGCTTGCCCTCCGTTATCGTCGCCGTTTTATCGAGCGCAAAAACGTTTATGCCCGCCAACCCCTGCAATACCTCGGCGTTTTTTACGAGCACGCCGTACGCCGCCGCTCTGCCCGTTCCCGCCATCACCGCGACGGGCGTAGCAAGACCGAGCGCGCACGGACAGGAGATCACGAGCACCGATATCGCCATGGTGAGCGCGCGCCCTACGTCGCCAAGGCACAGCCATACGACAAGCGTGACGAGCGATATTGCGCACACCGTCGGCACAAACACAGCCGACACCTTGTCTACCGCTTTTTGTATAGGCGCTTTCGAGCCGCCGGCGTTTTCTATGAGCTCGATGATCTTGCTGAGCGTAGTATCCGCGCCCACTTTTTGCGCGCGCAATTCTATGCGCCCCGTAAGATTGAGCACCGCCGACGTGACCGCCGTCCCGACTGTCGCTTCTTCGGGCAACGATTCGCCCGTTATGGCGGACTTGTCGAGCGTTGTCGCGCCGTTTTCTATTATCCCGTCGCACGGCACGTATTCCCCCGGCAAAACGACTGCTATGTCGCCTACCGCGATCTGCTCGACGGGCAATACGATCTCCGCCCCGTCTCTTAACACGGTCGCAGTCTGCGGACGAAGCTTCAACAGCTTGTCGATCTCCGCTCTCGTCTTGCCTTTCGACTTGGCTTCCAAAAACTTGCCGAGCGTTACGAGCGCAAGTATCATCGCCGCGGACTCGAAAAACAAATTCATGGCAAGCTCCGCGCCGCCGTGAATGTCGCCGCGCGCTGCCGCATTGTTTATAAGGAACAAAACGACCACGCCGTATATAAACGACGCGCCGCTTCCGAGCGAAACGAGCGTATCCATATTCGGAGCGCGACGAAACACCGCCTTGACTCCGCTTACGAAAAACCTGCCGTTTATCACGAGCACGGGCGTAGTCAGAACAGCCTGTATCAATGCGAACGACGCGGGATTTTTGTGCGGATCGAGCCCGCCCATGGGAAAGCCCCACATATGCCCCATGGAAAAATACATGAGCGGGATAAGAAACGCCACCGACAACACGAAACGCACGAGCAACGTCCTTGAATAATCCTTCGGCTCGGTCTTGGCGCTCGCCGTCTTTTCCGTCCGCGCGCTTTGCGAATTTTTTGCGACCGCGCCGTATCCCGCGCGCTCGACCGCCGAGATTATTTCACCGTCCGCAACGTCCGTATCTGCCGTCAGCCTGTTCAAAAGCAAATTGACTTCCGCATTTTGCACGCCGATGCTTTTTACGGCTTTTTCCACATGCGCCGCGCAAGCCGCGCACGTCATGCCCGAAATGTCGAATATCTTTTTCATACGCTTATTATTATACATCGCCGCATATCTTATGTCAAGCGATATATTGTAATTCCCAGTAGTTTACAAGGAATTTAATCGACATATGCACAACGCAGCGATATTCGGCATATACACGTTAGCGAGGTTTTATATGGAAGCTGTTAATATAGTTGTGGGCGGCATGGCTTGCGGCAGTACGCCGATCATGCCGTATGTGGGCGGAAGAAACGACGGCGCGTATTTTACGCGCATGTGCAAGCTTTATCTGCAAGCCGCGCTGTTACGTTGCGGTTTCGACACCGTGGACATCGACAAGAGCGTAGACGAGCCGCAGGATGTTGTACTGACGGCAAACAGGCATACCGCCGATGCGGCGGTGATCGTATCGTACGGCGCGTTCGGCTCGCGAAAAAGCTTTAACGATGTGAGCGGTATGGTAGTGAGATATGCCGTCGGGCGGTTTTACGGCAAGTCGCGCACTATGTGCGAGGACGTTTGCGCCAAGCTCGGCGGCGTCGGCAAATGCACGACGGCGTCCGACGGGATATTCGGCGCGGCGGGGTGTCCCGCCGCTACGATAGACGCGGGATATCTAACGCAGTTCGACGAAGCGCGATTGGTATACGATCCCGACCGTGCGATATCGATAGCCGAACACGCGACTATGGGCTTGTGCGAATACTTCGGCATGCCGTACGTGCGACGCGACGATATATCGGCATACCCCGCCGTCGCATCCGTTTCAATAGGCAAACGCGGAAAGCACGTCAAGCTGTTACAGGCTTTGCTCGCCGTAAACGGATACGGGATCGCGGTGGACGGCGTTTTCGGCAAAGCGACGGATACGGCCGTCAAGGAGTTCGACATAAACAACGGTATATCCGATAACGGCGACGGCAAGCTGTGGCGGCGATTATTGTTGCTCGACGAAACGCCGCTGTCCGTCGGCTCTAAACACGCAAAAACTCTATACGTACAGCGCAAGCTCCGCGCCAAGCTGTACTCCGCGCCCGTGCACGGAACGCTGGACGGCGATACGCTCGCCGCACTCAACGAATTTTTGACAGACGCGGAAAACGACAGGTCTGCGAACGCCGACGGTATAGGCATCGACGCGATCGAATTGCTGTCGCCTATCGGCGGCGGAAGACCGCGACTGTTTTAACGGCGAACGCCGCGCGAACGCGAACAAATAACTTTTCGATAACCATATCAAAGCATTGACAATACGGCGATTTAGTGATATAATATTAACCATACAAGTTTACGAAAATTTCGGAAAGAACAACGGTCATGAAACTCAAAACAACGGACAGAATAAAGCAAAGTCTTATGCGTATGCTCGAAACTACGTCGTTGGATCGCATAACGGCGACCGAGCTGTGCGCCGCCGCCAAGGTAAACCGCGCGACGTTTTATTACCATTATAATTCCATACAGGACGTGCTCACCGAGATAGAAACGCAGGTCGAAACGGAATTCAGGCACTTTCTTTCGCAATCGACCGTAAACAGCGTCGGCGCGCCGGAAAAAAGCTTTTACGTGATGTTTTTCGAGTTTGTGGCGCGCAATGTCGGTGTTTGCCGTATGTTGCTCGGCGCGCAACGTCAGTCGGACTTTTTCGTACGCGCAATGGAAGCCGGACGCTCCAAGGTAGTGTCCGTCATGAGCAAGCTCTATCCCGACTGCCCCGCAGCCAAGATAAACTATTATTATATATTCGTTTCCAACGGTTTTGTGGGGCTTTTGGAATACTGGCTCAACAGCGGAATGAACGAGAGCGTCGACGACATCGCCGAGATCGGCGAGCAGGTGTCGTATATGGGTGTCAAGTATTTGCAATGACCGCCGCGCGGAAAACGTTTAAATAAAGCACTTCTCTCCCCCGTCATGCCGATAGGTATGACGGGGGTCTTATATTCTATGCGATGTCGGCTAAACGACGGCGCTATGCTTTTTGCTCGGCGGCGTCCGAATTTGCCGCAGGCTTCCATACGAGCGCGCATATCGTGTAAGCCACTACTCCGACGGCAAGCGGAACATATGCGAAGTAATCGGGCGAAAACGCGCAAGCTATCGCTACCGCCAAATATCCGTAAGCGCCCGCGAACCAACATTTATCGAAAAACGTTCCCAACCGCGTTAAAAAAGACGAACGCGCGCCGTTGCTTTCGGCTTTCTTGCGGTGATGTACGGTGAGCGGCGCCGCCGACGCGATAAACGACAGCACGAACGCGACGGCAATGGCTATGATGCCGTGTATATTGACGGCTTTGACCGAACTGTTCGAATCGAACTGTTGACTGATGCCGTAAATGATGACGCTGCTCATGCTCAGCGCGAGCATGATATCGAACAGCATAAGCGAAATAAAATTGTTTTGCAGTCTGTTTCGCTGTTTCAACGCCGCGATAATAAGCACTATCGCCGTAGGTATCAAGGTTATAAGTATAAGAAACAGATTGTTGAATTTACTGTACGACTCTATCGATTGTTCGTCTATCGGGCGGTAAAAAATAGTCACCTGCGACGGCAACATGGGCAAAGTAAGCGCCGTCACGAACAGCGTCGCGGCGCATATCCACAGCGTGATCGTCACGAGTATTTTATCGGAATCGTTGAGCCCGTTCTTTTTGTTCATAGTCATGATCCTCCTTTCCCTATTTACCGCTTTCGCCGAGCTTGAGATAGCTGACCGCATTGAGCGCGAGCCCTGCGGGCGGGATCCCGCCGCGCATCATGTCGCGCGCACGCACCGCTATCATGGCGGCATTGTCGGTGCACAGCGACATAGGCGGAAAACAGACGGTAAGCCCGTGCCGCGCGCCGTCGGCTTTTAGCTTGTCGCGCAAATACGAATTGGCGGACACGCCGCCCGCCGCAACGACGGTATTTATCCCCGTCGCGCGCGCAGTAGCGACCGCGCGGTCGACAAGCATATCGACGGCGATCGTTTGAAACGACGCGCACAGATCGGGTATGTTCGGCTTTTCGCCGCGCTGTTCGAGATTGTGCAAATAATTGATCACTGCGGTTTTAAGCCCCGAATAACTTAGCTCCGCCTTGCTCTTTTTTCTGTCTATAAGCTTGATAATCGGCTTGCCGAGCTTTGCGAGCCTGTCGATCTCCGGTCCGCCGGGATACGGCAATCCGACAGCGCGCGCCGCCTTATCGAACGCCTCGCCTATCGCGTCGTCGGTAGTGGTCGCGAGCATGACAAACTCGTTGAGCCCGTCGACTCGCGCCACGCCCGTATGCCCGCCGCTCGCCACGACGGCGAGAAAAGGCGGTCGAAGCTCGGGCGTAGCCAAGTAGTTGGCGGCAATATGCGCCTCTATATGATTGACGGCGTACAGCGGTATATCCAGCGCGTAAGCGAGCGCTTTCGCCGCCGACACGCCTACCAACAACGCGCCGACCAACCCCGCGCCGTATGTAACGCCTATCGCGTCGAGCTCGGTCTTTTTAACGCCCGCCGCCGCGAGCGCTTCGTCTATGACGGGCAACACCGCCGTCAAATGATTGCGCGACGCTATCTCGGGCACTACTCCGCCGAACCTGCGGTGTATGTCTATCTGCGACGAAATGATGTTGGACAACAGCTCGTCGCCTTTGAGCACCGCCGCCGACGTTTCGTCGCACGACGTTTCTATTCCCAATATTATCGGTCGTTCTTTCATGATGAAATCTGTTAAATGATATCTTGTATACTTAAAATCCGCATTCGCAACGAAAAATTATTTTCACGCGCTCTTTTTAAGATAGTCTATTATAAACCCTTCTATATCGCCGTCCATCACCGATTGGATATCCGAATCCTCGTAGCCCGTGCGGTGATCCTTGACAAGCGTATACGGCTGAAACACATACGATCGGATCTGACTGCCCCACTCTATCTTTTTTATCTCGCCCTTGATGCTCGCCGCTTTCTCCGCCGCTTCGCGCTCTTTTAGCTCGACGAGCTTGCTTTTGAGCATCGTCATAGCCATTTCGCGATTTTGCGTTTGACTGCGCTCGTTTTGGCATGTGACGACGATACCGGTCGAGAAATGCGTTATGCGTATCGCGCTGTCCGTCTTGTTGATGTGCTGACCGCCCGCGCCGCTCGATCTGTACGTGTCTACGCGGATATCGTCGGGCTCAATCTTGACCGTTATGTCGTCCTTTATCTCGGGCATGACCTCCAAGCTCGCAAACGACGTGTGCCGCCGCGCGTTGGCGTCGAACGGCGATATGCGCACAAGCCTGTGCACACCCATTTCCGCTTTCAGATATCCGTAAGCATTGACTCCGCGCACGACGAACGTTATGCTTTTTATTCCCGCCTCGTCGCCGTCCAGCCTGTCGAGCACTTCCACCGAATATCCCGCTTTTTCGCAGTACATTTTGTACATGCGAAACAGCATGGACACCCAGTCCTGAGCCTCCGTGCCGCCCGCGCCCGCGTGCAAAGACAGTATAGCGTCCGATTTGTCGTATTCACCCTTTAAAAGCGCCGATATCTGCGCCTTTTCCGCATCGTCTTTCAGTGCGGCGACCGCCGCGAACAGCTCCTCGGAAAGCTCCGCATCGGACTCGACGGACAAAAGCTCCGCCATTGCCGAAAGATCGTCGACGGTGCGGAACAGCTTGTCGAATCTGCCGAGCATATCGTCGATATACTTGGCTTCGCTGTTGACCGCCTGCGCCTGCTTGGGATCGGAATACAACGCGGGATCGTTTTGCCGCAGTTCGAGCTCCGCCCGTCGCGCTTTGAGCTTATCGGGCGAAACAGCCGCGTAAGCGTCGTTTATCATCGCCTGCGCTTCGCGTATTTTAATTTTGCTTTCTTCTATATCCATATATAAAAATCAATAGCGTGTTGTTTGAGTTTGTTAAGCGTTTACGCGGCTCGCTTTGCGTCAATTTTCCTTGCCGCAACAATTCTTGTACTTTTTGCCGCTTCCGCACGGGCACGGATCGTTCCTGCCTACCTGCTTGGATTTGGGCGTGACGTCGGGCGTTTTTACCTGACGTTCGCCGTCGCCGCGGTTTTCTATCATTACGGGCTCGGTCTTGGGCAGCGAAGGCGGATATTGCACGTTGACGCGCATAAGCATTACAACAACGTCCTCGTGTATGCCCGCTATCATCTCGTCGAACATATCGAAGCCTTCGCGCTGATACGCTATGACCGGGTCTTGCTGTCCGTATGCCTTTAAGCCGATACCGCTCCTGAGCGCATCCATGTTGTCGATGTGATCCATCCATTTTCTGTCGACGACGGTAAGCATGATGCGCCGTTCTATTTCCTCGAAGTCCACGCCGTGCTCGCTCGCCTCGTCGACCTTGACTTGATAGGTCTTGACGACGGTATCGTAAAGCATGTCTTTAAGCTCGTCGAGCGCGTAATTTTTGAGCTTGTCCTCGTCGAAGAATTCGTGCTCTTCGGGCAACAGCTTGCGCTCGATCTCTTTATTGAGCTCTACCGAATCCCACTCGTCGTAATCGACCTTGGGATCGGTGTACGCGTCGACCACCGCGTCCACTCGGTCGCGCATGATCTTGAGTATCTCTTCGCGCATGGGCATGCCTTTAAGCACCTTACTGCGCTCGGCATAAATTATCTCGCGCTGTTTGTTCATCACGTTGTCGTATTCGAGAACGGATTTACGCACCGAGAAGTTGCGCCCTTCGATATTGCGTTGCGCGTTTTCGATCTGGCGCGAAAGTATTTTTGCGGACAGCGGCGTATTCTCGTCCACCTTGAACATTTCCATAACTTTTTTGAGTCTGTCGCCCCAAAGCCGCAAAACGTCGTCCTCCGCCGAAAGATAGAATATGGACGAGCCTATATCGCCTTGACGTCCCGCACGGCCGCGCAACTGATTGTCGATACGCCGCGACTCGTGCCGCTCCGTACCTATTATGCGCAAACCGCCGAACTTGACGACCTCTTCTTTTTCCGCCGCAACGTCTTTTTTGAACTCATCCAAATATCGGGCGTAAAGCTCGCGCGCTTTTTGAAGCTCTTCGGTGTCGACGGGGAATACGGACGCCGCAAGATCGATGTCCTCTTCGGCATATCCGTCCTTCAACATTTTTTCCTTCGCCATGAACTCGGCGTTGCCGCCGAGCATTATATCCGTACCGCGCCCCGCCATGTTGGTGGCGATAGTCACTTGATGCAGTCTGCCCGCTTGCGCGATTATGGACGCTTCCTTGGCGTGGTTCTTTGCGTTGAGCACGTTGTGCGGGATCTTTTCGTGCCGCAGTATCTTACTGAGCTCTTCGCTCTTCTCGACGTTGGTCGTGCCGACGAGCACGGGCTGACCGCGGTCGTAACACTCCTTGATGTCGTCGACTATCGCGCGCAGTTTGCCCGCTATGCCGGTAAACAACAGATCGTTTTCGTCGACGCGTTGGCTGGGCACGTTGGTGGGAATGGTAACGACGTCCAGCTTGTATATGGAGCGGAACTCGTTTTCCTCCGTCTTTGCCGTACCCGTCATGCCCGACAGCTTGTCGTACAGCCTGAAATAGTTTTGGAACGTAATGGTCGCAAGCGTCTTGTTTTCCGACTGTATGCGCACGTTCTCTTTGGCTTCTATCGCTTGGTGCAAGCCGTCGTTATATCGCCTGCCTATCATCAGTCGACCCGTAAACTCGTCGACTATGACGACCTCGCCGTCGTTGACTATATAATCCTGATCGCGGTGCATCACGAAATTCGCTTTGAGCGCGTTATTGATATAATGATAAAGCTCGGTATTCTCGACGTCGGCGAGATTCTCGACCTCGAAATATGTTTCGGCTTTTTCGATACCCGCGTCGGTCAGGTTGATCGCGCGCTTTTTCTCGTCGATCTCGTAGTCCTCGTCCTTTATCAATCGCCGTGCGAAACGGTTGGCACGGCTGTACATCTCGCTGCTCCTGCCGCCGCGTCCCGAAATAATGAGCGGCGTGCGCGCCTCGTCGATGAGTATGGAGTCGACCTCGTCGATTATCGCAAACGCAAGGTCGCGCTGGACCATGTCCGTGCGGCGCACGACCATATTGTCGCGCAGATAGTCGAAGCCCAACTCGTTATTTGTGCCGTACGTTATGTCGCAGTTATATGCGTTGCGTTTTTCGTTGGGATTCATTCCCGAAACGGCGACGCCGACGGTAAGCCCCAAAAATCTATGGATCTTGCCCATCCATTCCGCGTCGCGTCGCGCCAAGTAATCGTTGACCGTTACTATGTGCACGCCGCGCCCCGTCAATGCGTTGAGATACGCGGGAAGCGTCGACACGAGCGTTTTACCTTCGCCCGTGCGCATCTCGGCAATGCGTCCCTGATGAAGCGCGATACCGCCCATTATCTGCACTTTAAAGTGCTTCATGTTGAGCACGCGCTTACCCGCCTCGCGCACTACGGCAAACGCCTCGGGCAAAAGATCGTCGAGCGTCTCGAAATTCTCTTTGTAACGTTTTTTGAAAATCTCGGTCATGCCGCGCAGTTCGTCGTCGCTCATCGCGGCAAACTTCGGTTCGAGCGCAAGCACCTGCTCGGCCTTGGCTGAAAGCTTTTTGACGTTACGACGGTTGTCGCTGCCTGTGATAAAAGAAATAAGTCCCATTGCTACCTCGCAAAATTACGTATATATGCGTTATGCGACGCTCGACCCAAGCGCCGCACGACAAGCGACGATATAAGCAACGCGTTCGATATTGCGCGCGCGACAGTCGCCGTCGACCTTTACACCGCTTTTAATTTTATCATAATATCCCGACAAATGCAAGGGTTTATCGGCAATATGTGATATTTAAAGACGCATGTAAAGTGCGGCGCATAACGCTTTTTGCCGAATTTCGTCCGCCGTCCGCATAACGGCAAAACGCAACGCGCAAACTAAACTCATGAAAACACGTAAATGCGATAATTGTAAACACGTATTCCCCGCCGATGCGGTCTTGCACTGCGAATGTTGCGGCAAGTGCTATTGTCCGTACTGCGCCGAACGTCTCGGCATTTGCGAATGCGCGGGCGATCTGACTTACTTCGATTAAAATCGGGCACGCAAACAACGATCGGACTTCGCTACGCTCGGAATAACAAAAAAATCTCGGCGCGACATAATTATCGATCGACCGCTATTACGCATTACACATCAAGCATTATGATCGCCCGCCGTTATTAATGCACACTATTTTCGATCCGCATTATTTCGTGCAACAAAAAACCGCGTGACCGCGGTTTTTTGTTCGATCTTATTTTGTTCCGAAAAGCCTGTCGCCCGCATCGCCCAATCCGGGGAGAATATACCCGTTTTCGTTAAGGCACCTGTCGCACACGGCAACGTAGATCTTAACGTCGGGATGCGCCGTAGCAAGCCGCTCGATGCCTTCCGGCGCGGCGATGATCGACATCTGCCGTATCTCCTTACAGCCGCGCTTTTTCAACATGTCGATAGCCGCCGCCGCGCTCCCGCCCGTAGCGAGCATGGGGTCGAGCACTATGGCGCGCATTTTTTCTATGCCGTCGGGAAGCTTGCAGTAATACTCCTGCGGTTCGAGAGTTTCCTCGTCGCGGTACATACCGATATGTCCGACCTTAGCCGTCGGGAAAAGCGTATGCACGCCCGCGACCATGCCGAGCCCCGCGCGGAGCACGGGCACTATGGCGACGGAATTTTCCACGACCATTTTTTGCTTGCACTTTTCGAGCGGCGTCGCAACTTCGACCTCGCGCGTGGGCGCGTCTTTAAACGCCTCGTACGTCAAAAGCGTCGTTATTTCTTCCACGAGCTCGCGAAAATCTTTGGTGCGCGTGTCGACCGAACGCAGTATGGCTATTTTATGACTGATAAGCGGATGATCGAGTATAGTCACGTTATCGAATTTTTTCATTGCTTTTTACCTCTCGTTGATTTCGCTTTTGCAGGCTCGGACTGCGTCTGCGGCTGTTCCGCCGTCTGCTCGGGCTGCGCCGTTTCCCGCGGCGTATCTTGCTCCGCGTTAAGCTCATCCGTCGCCGTCGCTTGCTCCGTCGATACGGTTTCCGCGCTCTCCGACGCTTCTGCGGGCGTCGCGCCGTCGTTATCGCCGCCCGCCGCTTCCGCTTTCGCCTTTTTGTTGCCGATGTTGACGAACACGTTAGTCAGTATGCCGAGAATAAGCGCGCACGCGACCGACGTTACGGTCACCTGTCCGAACTGTACTGCCATACCGCCCACGCCCGCGATAAGGATCACGGACACGACAAACAGGTTGCGGTTATCGTTGAGATCCACCTTTTGTATCATTTTGAGACCGGACACGGCGATAAAACCGTAGAGCGCGATACACACGCCGCCCATTACGCACTTGGGTATGCTCGCAAGAAACAGCGTGAACGGCGCGAGAAACGCGCTCGCGATCGCCATTAATGCGGTTACGAATATCGTGCGCACCGATGCGTTGCCCGATATGGCGACGCAACCGACCGACTCGCCGTACGTTGTGTTGGGGCAACCGCCGAACAGCGCGCCGACCATAGAACCGACGCCGTCGCCCAAAAGCGTGCGATGCAGTCCGGGGTCTTTGAGCAAGTCCGTTTCGATTATGGACGAAATGTTTTTGTGATCGGCGATATGCTCGGCGAACACGACGAACGCGACGGGAATGTACGCGACCGCGATCGTGCCGATATATGCACCGATATTGGCGTCGCCGTAACCGCCGCCGTGGATATTGAACGCCGTCAGGAACGAAAAGTCGGGATACCACGCCGACGCTTGTCCGAGCGTGGAAAACGTGCCGAAGTCTATCACGCGAAGCGCGGCGGGCGCGCCGTCGATATAGCTGAAACCGGTAAATATCGCCGCTAACGCATAACCCGCGAGTATGCCTATGATAAACGGTATCATTTTAAGCATTTTCTTGCCGAACACCGAGCAAGCGATAGTCACGCCGAGCGTGACCAATCCGCACACGATAGAAACATACGAGCTTCCGTCGGCGAACGCGCCGTTGGTAAGGTCGCCTATCGCGTTGCCCGCGAGCGACAGCCCGATTATCGCAACGGTAGGACCTATGACCACCGCGGGCATGATCTTGTCTATCCATTTCGTGCCGACAAACTTGACTACAACCGCGATTATCACGTACACAAGCCCCGCAAATACCGCGCCGATTATAAGCCCGAGATAGCCGAGCGCCATGCTGCCCATCGCGCCCGCAAACGCCGCGCTCATCGAGCCGAGAAACGCGAACGAGCTACCCAAAAACACGGGGCTTCTGAATTTGGTAAACAACAAATACACCAGCGTACCCACGCCCGCGCCGAAAAGCGCCGCGCTCGGCTGCATTCCGTTTTTGATTATCATCGGCACCGCGATAGTCGCCGCAAGGATAGCGAGCAACTGTTGCAACGCAAACAGAACCAACCGCCCCGCAGGCGGCTTGTCCTTTACACCGTAAACCATTTGCATAATTTATATCTCCCGATATGTATTGAACCCTGCCGAACGGGAAAACGCCTCGTTTCGACACAACCTATCACAATATATCAAATATCGCGCACAATGTCAATTGTCCGACGGCGTTTGCGCAAAATAATAAAATTTTTTTCGACGGGCTACGCTCGTCGCGGAATTGCCACGACAAAAAAACGGTCGATTTTATTCGACCGTCGTTTGCCCGATATTTGTTTCGCGCGCTCACAGCACCGCTTTATACCCCATGCCGCGCACGGTGACTATCTTATCGCGGAACTTTTCGCCAAGCGATTTTCGCAACATTTTGACGTGCGTATCGACGGTGCGTTCGTCGCCGTAATAATCGAAGCCCCATATCTTATCCAAAAGCTCTTGGCGCGAAAACGCCTTGCCGTTATAGCGCGCGAGCAAAAACAACAGCTCGCACTCCTTCGGGGTCATCGGCACGCGCTTGCCTTCTATAAATACTGCGCAACCCGCAAAGTCTATGGTAAGATCGCCCGATACCATCTTGTCCTCGCTCATTGCGCCTCTGCGCATTATCGCCGCGGCGCGCGCCATGAGTTCTTTGGGGCTGAACGGCTTTGTAACGTAATCGTCCGCGCCCATTTCAAACCCGTGCAGTTTGTCGTATTCTTCGACGCGCGCCGAAAGTATGATGATCGGCGTTTGTTTGGTCTTGCGTATCTCCTTGGTCGCGGAAAAGCCGTCGAGCTTAGGCATCATGGCGTCCATGATGATCATGTCGAAATCGGTCTCGCGCGCTTTTCTGACGGCGTCCATTCCGTCGGCGGCGAATTCCGTTTCGTAGCCTTCAAACTCGCAATATTCTTTGATTATCTGCCTGATGCCGTCCTCGTCGTCGGCAATAAGAAACTTTGCCATTTTTTACCTCCGCTTATTTACGGGATATTATATACGAAAAATATGTCGAAATATGGCATTGACTATATAATTATTGTGAACGAAATATGTTAGATGATCCATAAACGAACAAGCTTTACGCGCGTTCGATCATTTGAGCTTTATCGAGCTCAGTATTTTAGTCAGTATCGTCACTACGAAATAGCTCGCCAAAACGACCGCGGTGACAAAGCATGTTTGAGTAAAGCCTATCTTTACAAGTCCTATGGACGGCATGATGAACATGAACGCGACGGTGAGCGCGACCACGCCGAGCATGAGCACCGTTCTGAACGCGTTGAACGGCTCGCACTGTTTAAACAGCACCATCATGCCCACACACGTTATGGATATGACCATCATGGATATAAGCTCGGGCGGATAGCCGCCGTCCGTAGCGGGCGGCAACGGCATAAACACGTTATACAGATACATCGACATAACGCCGAGCACCAACGCCACCCCGCCGGGCACGGCGCGCGCCACGACGTTTGACAAAAACTTACCGCGTATGATGTTCTTATTGCCCTGCAAAGCGAGAAAGAACGACGGCACGCCGATTATGCAAATTTCGAGCGGGATAAGATTGTTTGTCGCCAACGGGTATTGCGACTGCATGGCGAGAAAAATTATGGACAGCACTATCGACATAAACGTTTTCATAAGAAACATCGCGCTCGACGCCTGTATGTTGTTGACGACGCGCCGCCCTTCCATAACGACGTCGGGCATGGACGTAAAGTCGTTGTTCAACAGCACCAAGTGACTGACGTTGCGCGCAGCCTCCGCGCCCGACGCCATGGCGACCGAACAATCGGACTCGCGCATGGCAAGTATGTCGTTAACGCCGTCGCCCGTCATTGCGACGGTGTGGTTTTTGGCTTTTATAGAGCGCACCAACAACCGTTTTTGATCGGGCGTCACTCTGCCGAAAACGGTATACTTGTTAGCCGCTTCTATTACGTCTTGATCGGAAAAGCCTTCGAGCGACACGTACATTTCGGCGTTTTCCACGCCGACGCGCCGCGCGACCTCGGACACCGTCATGGGGTTATCGCCCGAAATGACCTTGACCGTGACGTTATTATCCTTGAACCATTTGATGGTCTCTATCGCGTCCTCGCGAATGTGGTCCTCGATCACTATAAGGCATACGGGACGACGCACGGCGGGCAGTTTTTCGCCGATTATATCCGCAGGCGAATGCGCGAGCACCATGACGCGAAACCCGTTGGCGGCGTTATCGTTTATCATTTTTTCTATACGCACGCCCATGTCTTTGAGCACGAACTCGGGCGCGCCGAGCATGTACGTACCCTCGTCCTCGAAGCTGACCGCCGAAAGCTTGCGTTGCGACGAGAACGGCAGTACCGCCGTCGGGTTGAGCGCCTTGCTGTACCCGAACTTGTTTGCGAGCGCAAGCGCCGTTTGGTTATTATCGCCCGTCGCGGTGAGCATCGAGCCTATTATCTCGGCGAGCGAATGCTCGCTGTCGAAGCCCTTTATCTCTATTACGTTGTTTACTTCCATCGAGCCGTCGGTAATAGTGCCCGTTTTGTCAAGGCACAGCACGTCGACGCGCGCGAGCATCTCTATGCAGTACAAGTCCTGCACGAGCGTTTGCTTGCGCGCGAGCCGCAGTACCGACGCGGCAAGCGCGAGCGACGTCAACAGGAACATGCCCGACGGGATCATGCCTATGACCGAGCCCGCCGCGCTCGTAACTATGACGTTCCAATCGGAAAACGTGGCTACGGCATCGGGCGCGACCACATTGCGGTAATTGGTCCACACCATGAGCGCGCCTATCGCTATGATAAACGGCGACAACACCTTGATAACGAGCTTGATCGAATTCATGAGCTCGCTCTTCGGCTTTTTATACTTTTTGGCGTGAGATGTGAGCGTTTCCACATAGTTTGCCGCGCCCACCTTTTCCACGCGCGCGACGACCGATCCGCTGCTTATGAACGACCCGCTGTACAACATATCGCCGGGGCGCTTTTTCACGGGCTCGCTTTCGCCGGTGAGCATGGCCTCGTTGACCTCGCACTCGCCGCGCACCACTATGGAGTCCGTGCATATCTGCTTGCCGAGTTCAAAGCAAATAATATCGTCGAGCACAACGTCGGTAGTGGGTATCACCCGCCGTTCGCCGTCGCGCACGACCACCGCGCTCGGCGCGGACACGAGCGACAGCTTGTCGATCTTCATTTTGGAACGGATCTCTTGGAATATGCCTATGACCACATTGGCAAGGATTATTATTATAAAAAACAATTGAGTAAAGCCCGCGCCGACTATTATCAAAGCCGCCGCGACTATAAACGTCAATATGTTGAAAAACGTGAAAATATTGGATATGAATATCGAAAGATAGCTCTTGCCGCTTCTCTTTTTTACAAAGTTGTCAAAACCCTGCGCGATACGCGATTCCACGGCTTCGGACGAAAGTCCCTCGTCGGGATTGGGCTCGTAACGCTCGGCGGTAGTAAGATCTACCGTCTTTTGCTTGCGTCGCTTGCCGTTTTTGCGGCGCGCCGCGGCTTCATGACTGAGCATTGCGCTGTCTATCGTCATGGACTTGTGATAATACCCCGCGATAGGCTCTTCGGTCACGTCGTCGTCGAATACCGAGCTGTCTATCACCGACGTATCTATCGTCGCCGCGGTATCGCTCGAAAGCTCGCCGTTTTTTGTGATGATGCGCGTCGTCGACTTTTTGGTCGTGCGCTTTACCTCTGGCTCGGCAGTGAGCTCGTCGGTCGACGGCATGGTCAAGCCGACGGGATCGCTCGTCGCGCCCGTTTTGGTCACCGTGCGCGATGTGTTTACGGTCTTGCGCGGTCTTGCTTGCGTTTTGGTCGACGTTGCGGTCGATGTTTTCTTGCTCTTTTCCTGCATGATACAATCATTATAGCACATTATAAAAATTTGTCAACACCGCAAATTCAATAATTTTCGATTTCGCCTTCTTTGATCGCGACCATCTCTATTCGACGTTTCAATCGAATCTTTTCAAAACGACGCGCATGGTCACGCGCACCAATTTTTCCGCGACCACCGACACAACGACCGCCGCCACGACGTACGCCACGAGCATAGGCGTTTGGAGATTGCTTTGCGCGATCTTCATGAGCATACCCAAGCTCCCCGCGGTCTGTGCGAGGATCTCCGCGCCGACGACCGCCTTTATATTATACGAAAAAGCCGTCGACATTATTTCGGGCAAGCCGTTCGCAAGACACGGAAACCATAACGCCTTAAAAGTCATATACTTAGACGCGCCCCACAGTCTGCACAGCTCGCCGAGCTCTTTGGGCACAGTCGCAACTCGCGCGCGCGCCGCAGAATACATTATAGGCATGATGACGAGCACGCCCAAAACGACGGGCGCGCCGTATCCGCCCACGGCGATCACCAGTATGAGCGTTACCGCAACGGCGGGGAGCGATCGCAACGCCGATACGACGGGATCGATAAAGCGCGCGAAATGCGTCGACGCAGTCGACAACGCAAAAGCCGCGGCAAACAGCAAAAACGAGATCGCAAAGCCTATAAGACTGCGCAACAGCGTGCCGCAAAGCCCCGACCAAAACACGCCGTAGCGCAACACGTCGCCCAGCGCATCGAAAGTCGCGCCTATGCTCGG
The DNA here is from genome assembly GCA_947384195.1 of uncultured Clostridia bacterium. GTDB lineage: Bacteria > Bacillota > Clostridia > Christensenellales > Pumilibacteraceae > Anaerocaecibacter. Next base: position 6,832 of record CANDGE010000001.1, on the reverse strand, counting down.
CAATACGAATTCGGAATCGACCGCCGCCGCGCTCACCGCCCACACGGCGAGCGTTATGCCGACGATCGCGACGATATACGCCGCGTCGACGGATATGCGTTTTACCGCACCCGACATTACGCCTGATAATAGAATTCCGCGTCGGGCGCTTTATCGAGCGCAAACGAACCCACGCCCGTTTCGAGCTTTGTCAACAGCCCGAAGTATTCGTCGCACTCGCGTTTAACGGTATCGGCTTTATCGGTGCGTATATTGCAATTCTCCACCGTAGTAGCATTGAAGGTCGTCAACGTCGACTGCGTACCGCTTTCCATATGCGCTTTGATCGTTTCGAGCGTTTTGTCGGTATTGCTCTCCGCCCATCCGTCGGATGCGACGAGCTTTTCCAAAAACGCGTCTACATACGCTTTGTCGTCGTCCAAAAACTCGCCGCGCACGACCAAGCACGCTTGCGGATATTCAAACTCGAACCTGTCGAACCACTCCTGCTGAACGTCGAGCACGACCGATTTTTTAAGATTGCCGTCGGGAGCGGTAGCGGTAGTCACCGCAGGCTCGGCGAGCAACGCGTAATCGACCTTGCCCGCCTTCAAAAGCGGCATAAGCTCGCTGCCGTCCGCCGCGTATCTCAAAGCCACTTTGCCCGCAACGGCGCTTTCGGAGATCTCGAACTCGATGCCCGCTTTGTCCAAAAGCATACGCAACACTTGATCCGGCACGTTGCCTATACCTATAACGCCCAACCGCTTGCCGACTAGACCGGAAAGTTCTATTTCGTCGCCGTCGCCGACAATGTACAAATTGCCGTGCGTATTGACTGTGAGCATGACTATGTCCGTGCCCTTGTTGTACAGCGTCGCCGCCGCATTGACGGGCATTATCGCAAGGTCCGCCGCGCCCGTGCTCACTCTCGCGGCGATAGTCGACGCTTGTACTACGGTGAATTCGGTGTTGTCCACGCCGTCGTACATCAGTTGCGCAAGCGCGATCGCCGGCGCGCCGTCGGGCATATATACCCGCACCGTCGTTTTGTCGTTCCCGCCGCAAGCCGCCATAGACAGCGCGAGCGCGACCGACGCAAATACGACCGAGATCTTGCTTAAAAGCTTTTTCATGATTTATCTCCTTTACAAAAAGCGAAGTATTTTTATTGTTGTTTATCCTATGCACGCAGTCGGCCGCAGGCTGTTTTTAAAGCGTAGCGGTCGATCGCATATTTATCGACAATTATTTAGGATCTTATTTCAGTTTTTTGCGAACAGCGCTTTGGCGGATACGCCGACGATCGCGCCGAGTTTGCCTGTCAACGCGTTTATCTCGTTGACGGGCGCGTCAAGCACGAGCGTGACGGCGTTGAGTCCGCGATCGCGAAGCGGCAAGCCCATGCGCCCGCGTATGCACGCGCTTTGCTCGTGCAAAACGGCGTTTACCTTTTCCACGCTGTCGACGTTCGATATCAGTATACCCAATACCGCTATCCTGTTTTCGTCGCTCATAAAAAATCGCCTCCGATATCGAACCGAAAGCGACGTCACGACAAATATAAACATTCGCACCGCAAGCGCGCGGCGCATAAGATCGTATTTTGCCGTCTTTGCCGTCAGATATCCTTTCGGTTCAGAACAGTATCATTATATTATATATCTCTCGGATTGTCAAGCGTTTACGTCTACCGTACAGCCGTCGTACGCAACGAGTATACCGAGCTCGGCGGCTTTCTCCCGCATACCGTCGAAATCGAGATCGGTATTATGCGAAAAATGCGTCGCATAAATTATCGGGTCGCGCGCGAAAAGTCCCGCATCGCGGATCAGCCCGACCTGCTCCGCAACGTCGCCCAAGCCCATATGCCTGCCCGACGTGCCGCTGCCCGTGCCGTACGTACAGTCGAGCGCCGCGAACTTCACACTTGCGCCCATAGCTTTCAGCCGCGAATAAACCTGTCCGTCCAACCGTCCGGTATCGTTTAGAAACAATGCGCCGACGCCGCCGCGCTCGACGTAATACACCAGGCACTCCTCGCCCTTGGTGTGCCGCGCGGGCAACGCGATAATGCGCATACCGTCGCTCGTAACGTCGTCGAACGGGTGCAACGTTTTTATCTTGACGGTCGACGCTATCTCGGGACGTATCTCCCTGCCGGTATCGCCGAGTATCATATCGCGCACGGTCGCATTGCAGTACACCGCAATGCTCGGCTCGGTCATGTTTTTTGCGAACGGCGCGCCGCGCATACACAGCTCCTGCGGATAGCAGTGATCCATGTGCGAGTGCGTTATAAGCACGCGCTTGACCGCCGAAAGATCGAAATTATGTACGAGCGTGTGCATATACGTATCCATCGGGAAATCGAACAGCGTATCGTCGTCGATCAATATCTGACTGCGCGTCCGTATATCCTTTCCGCCCTTGGCGCGCGCATTTACGCACGTAGGACAATTGCAAAACACCGCAGGCACGCCTTCCGCCGCCGCCGTGCCCAAAAACTTTATCCGCATATTACCTCCCTGTCGATACTCGACGCGCGCTAAGCGTTGCGCGTCGCATTCTCCGCCCGCGCCGTCAGCGCGCGTGTATCTATCTTCATAACGGGCGTTACGGGCAGTGCGTCCAAAACCTCCACTATCGCGGGCACGGCGTAACGCGACAAGTCGTTTTCTATCTTGCGCCTGACGCTGTTTTCGTCCTGCGGCGCACCCGTAAGATACAACGCGATCTTGGTCTTGCCGTTATCCTTATACTCGACGGCGCTCGCGCCCGTCACCCCGTCTATTTCCATAGCGGACTCTTCGATCTCTTTCGGATACACGCTTATCCCCGATATCTTGATAATACGCTTCAACCTCTGAATAAAGTACAAATATCCGTCGGCGTCCATGTACCCGAAATCGCCGGTGCGAACGTAACGCTTGCCGCCGCGCGTAAAAAACACGCGCGCGTTCTCGTCGGGGTTATCCAAATACCCGATCATAACGGTATCGCCCGCCACCGCTATCTCGCCCTTTTCGCCGGCGGCGAGCGGCTCCGTTCCATCGGGCGCCACGACTATCGCGTCCAGTCCGTCCAGCATATAACCCATCGAACCGCGGCGGTTGTGCGAGTAATTGTTGACCGCGCAAACGGTCACCGTTTCGGTCAAACCGTAACCCTCGAAAAGCCGCGCTCGCGCGCCGACGCGTTCCAGCCTGCCGTTGAACTCGTCCAAAAGCTCCTGCGGTGCGCAATCGCCGCCGACAAACCCGACGTACAGGTTTTTGAGCGCGGCGCCGTCGAATCCTTTGGTTTTGAGCAACGCGCGAAAAAGATTGGGCACGCCTATCATAAAGTGCATATTATTGCGCTTTAACAGCTTGACCGTCGTCTTGGGATCGAATTTGGGCATGAGCACGCTCACCCCGCCGTAAACGAGCGTCGCGTGTATGCACATCGTAAGCCCGAATCCGTGAAACATCGGCAACGCGCCCAGCATATACATGCCGCGCGCGTCGTCCGTATCGAGCGCTTTCAGCCCGCGAAACGCAAGCGCGTTTATTTGATCGTCGGACAGCTCTATTATCTTGGGCTCGCCGCCCGTTCCGCCGCTGTGCAGATAAACGCCCGTCGTTCCGCCGTCGCGCGACGGCTCGGGCGGCAACGCATCTGCTCGGAGCGCGTCGTAATCGGTCATGCCCGTCTTATCGCCCTTATACGGCTTTACCTTTATGTCGAACGCAAACCGCAAAAACCCGTTGAGCGAGCGCGCGGGGTGCACCGATACAATAGGATACTCTGCGGCGAGCGGCGCGTATTTTTCGAGATTGATCGACAACGTGACGAGCAGCTTGGACTTTGCCGCCGCCATAAACTTTTTAAGCTGATTGAGCGGCGCGAGCGGGTGCACCATGTGCGCGATCGCGCCCAGCCTGTTGAGCGCGTAAAAGCAATACACGCACTCGGGCGTGTTTGGCATACATATCGTAACGACGTCGCCCGCTTTTACCGCCGAAGAAAGCCGCGCCGCCGCATCGTCGATACCGCGAAACAATGCGTCGTACGTAAACGACTTGCCCATATACAGGAGCGCTTTGCTCCCGCCGTCCTTTTTGTAATGATCCTTTAAAGCTTGATAGAGCAACATATAATCACCTTGCGTAATAAGTAATTATCCAACCGAATATTTCTTCCCGTACGATCAAAACCTGTAACCTACCGCCAAGCACACTACGCCGAGCACGCCCGCCAAAACCACTTGATGCGCGAGAAAAAACAACAGCGCGTGCCGTCCGACGAAGTTGATCGGCTTGTTCCACGCTCCGCCGAGCCGCGGCGCGAGCGACTGCCTGACGGCATATGCGGCTTTGCCCCAATACATGCCGATAAGCACCATGCCGACGTACGGGAACAGCCCGAACCAATCGTCGCCGTAAGCGTGCGTGCCGAGCACGTATCCCAAAAAGTGATCGTTGACGAACGCTCGATCGTATGCAAACATGATGTTCCAAAATTTATACCCTATCCCGACCGACAGTATTGTAACGCCCAAAACGAGCGGCGCGTATTTGTTGACGTACTTGTTAAACGAAGTAATCACGTCGACAGCCGCCGCGCAAAGTATGCTCATGGCTATACACTGCAAAATGCCGAATACTATTCCGTCCCGCATAATGCCGAACTCGCGCAACACGAACGTCGCGCCCGTAAACACGATCGAAACCGCGCCGAGCATAGCGCCGCGCTTGGTATTATCGCGCGAAAACGCACAGCTCGTCCCGACGAGAAACAGGAATAAAAACACGAAAATATAGTGCGCCCAAAACCGAAATCCATACGTTTCGGTAGTATGCCAATATGCGCGCGCAAACTCGTATAAGCTTTGCAAAAACGCATTGTTTATATCGCGTGAATTTGAAAACCAACTTTTAAAACTGCCCAAATCGAACATCAAGTGGTCGAAGCACATTGCAATGACAGCAACGCCGCGCAAAAAATCGAGCTCCCACACTCGGCGGCGCTTATCGCGAAATATAGGATCGACGCAAGCTTTGTCCATATAAACATTGTACACCATTATCAAACAAATGTAAAGCCGCGCGCCGAGCCTTCGCGCAAATTATTTATTCCGTATCGCGTATATCCGCGCTATATCGCGCGTATTGCGCGCATCGCCGTCATGCGCGACGTTTTGACCGCGGGCACGATACACGCCAAACAGACGACAACGACAAGCGTTAAAGCAGTCACGGGCAAAGCCGCATGATACGCGCCGAAAAACGCTATGCCGAAATGCGCGTTTAATATCGTTCCGACGATCGGCGTTATAGCGCACGACAGCACGAGCGCGACGAGCCCCGCCGCGACGCTCTCCGTCGCCAAGACCTTGGCAAGCCCGCCGCTGCCGCAACCGTTGGCTTTGAGTATGCCGAGAGTACGAAGCTTGTCGGAAAAGCTTTGCAATAAAAAGTTTAAAAGCAGCGTCGCCGAGAACACCGCGAAAATGCCCGCGATCGCTCCCGACGCCTTTTTTATCCCGTCGATCGTATCGGCGCGATCGTCGACCGCGCGCACTGCCGTATTGTCGAGCCGCAAGCCGTGTTTCCCGCGCGAAATGAATTTTTTGACGGCGGGCGAATTTTTGACGATAAGCGCATCGAACTCGCCGCCGAGCAAACGGTAGATTTCGCCGTACAATGCGTCGTCGGCTATGAGCGCGTCGTCGTCGCCCATAAAAAACCCGTTCACGTCGAGCGCGTACGAAGTTCCGAGCGCGTCCGATGTAAGCACGCAGGCAAACCCGCGCGGGAAGTCGTATTCGTCCCTGTACTTTTCGTAAACGTCTGCCATATGTGCGTCGTCGAAATTGCCGTCGCACAGCTCGACGAACAACGCGCCGAGATCGAAATAGCGTTTACCGTCGAGCGTTATGTCGCACTCGACGCTTCGCAAAAGCTCGGGCATATATCTAATCGAAACGATATTTCCGTCGCTCGACCCGCCGAGCATATACGTTTCGCGCTCGGTCGACCCGTCTGCTATCGCGCCGACGGTCATCGGCGGAACGTTGCCGCCCGCAAGCTCGATACGGCACCCGCTCACGGCTATTGCGCCGTCCGTATATTCGGATATGTCGCTTACAAACATAAGACCGTGCGGCGACGTTTGCAATGTCACGGCAAAGTTTTCGGCAAGCCCACCGTATGTATAGGTATGTTTGAGCGCGTCGAAGCTTGCCGTATCGAAATGCGTATCGACTATGCCTACTATACGATAAGCGCGACCGCCGACGGTAAGCTCTTCCCCTATGATGTCCGCATAGCTCGACTTTGCGTATAAAAGTCTGTTGAGTATGTCCGCCGAAAACGCGGTAACGCACAGCTCGTCGCGAGTCTGCGGCAACAGTCCCGTCACAGCAAAACCCCAAGCGTCGGCAAGCTCTTGCGACAGCTCGGCAAACGCCGTCGGCAACGCGCTGTCGTAAATGTTGTCGCCGTAATCATCGAGCTCTATCCTGTCCGCCGACACTACGCCCATGGATAAGCCCACAACGCCGTCGACGCTATCCTTTTCGGCAAGCTTGACGGGCGCCGTATTCGATCCGCCGAATAAATACCTGTCTATCGAGCTGTATTCCGCATTGTCGGACAGCATCGCGCCGTAAACGACTTCCGCATATCCGTTGAATGCGGACGCGAAAGAAATGCCCATGAGCGAGAAAGCGAGCGTCGCAAGCAACAGCGTCGCAAACAACCGCAACGGGTGCGCCTTAAAACTCGCACAGCCTATCTTTACCGCCGTTTTCACAGGCAAGCGCGGCGTTTTAAGCTCCGTACAGTCCGTCGCTTGCGACTTATATCCC